>JAZSJM010000036.1:0-9325 GCA_045534325.1 Treponema sp.
CATTTGAAGCAATATTTTTATAAAACGCGTGAGGGATTGGAGCACCGCCGTCGCCGTACTTTGCGAAGCAAAGGATGCAGCGAGTGCGGAAGTGCGCAAAGCCCGACCCGAAGGGGCACGCCCAAAGAAGGAGAATCTATATGGAAAATCTTACAATTAAAGTTTATGGAAGTGGCTGTAAGGGATGTAAGACCTTGCATCAGAATGTGATTGATGCGCTGGCAGAAACGAATATTGATGCTGACCTTCAGTACATTACAGATATGCAGAAGATTATGGAAACCGGAGTAATGAGTCTGCCTGCTCTTGCGGTGAATGAGAAGATTGTTTCTAGCGGCAAGGTTTTAAGTGTTGCAGATGTTAAAAAATATTTGAGGTAAGAAATATGAATCACAAAGAAATAGCAGTAAATTATTTTTCGCAGAAATTGCATTGTTCTCAGTCAGTCCTTGCGGCTTTTGCAGAAGAATGCGGAATTACAGAAGAAGAGGCCATTAAGCTTGGCAGTTGTTTTGGTGGTGGCATGCGAAAGGGGGAAGTTTGTGGAGCAGTGACTGGAGCTCTGATGGTTTTAGGATTATTGTATGGCCAGAAAGCTGCCGAGGATACAGAAGGTCGCCAGCTTTCGAATAAAGTAAATGACTTAATGATGGACCGCTTCAAAGAAAAATGCGGCTCTTATATCTGTAATGATTTATTAGGCTGCGATATTACTACAAAAGAGGGGCATCAATTTTGCGTTGATAATAAACTCTTCACTGAGTTTTGCCCAAAAATGGTGGCTGCCGCAGTGGAAGTAGTTGAAGAAATCATTCAGGAACAGAAGGGAGTATAGATTTTATATTACGACTCATTCACCAGCTTGCCGGTCATGTGCTCAATTTCAAGTTCGAGGCACTGAACGCGTGGAAGTGCATTGGTGAGTTCTTTTTCAAGATAGGCCTGGTCGTCTGTGAATTTATAAACCAGTTTTGTGCAGATCTGACGGGTAAGGTCCGGGTCTGTTACAAGGCGGATTTTTCCAAAGATGATTACGCTGTTGATGTTCAGAGCCCATTCGCCTTCTTTGCGGTAGCCTGAATCATAAACGCAGAAGCTTGCCTTGTCGTAGTTTTTTATGGCATCAATTTTGTGACCTTCTTTTGCGCCGTGAAAATAAATCTTGTTGTCTTCCTCGCTGTAAAGATGAGAAAGAGGAAGCCCGTAAGGATAGCCGTCATCGCCGAGCAGGGAAAGAACTCCGCGTTTTTCATTTTTCAAAATCTCTTTGCATTCAGCTTCTGAAATCTGCTGCTTGAATCTTCTCATTGGTCTGAACATGTTTTGATTATAGCGGATATGGGGGAGGATGTCACTTACGTCAGATGGCAACTTCCTATAACAAGAATGATATTGACGAAGGTTACTGCACAGTATTATTGTAGCTACTGAAAGGTAACCTAAATTATGGATAGAAAAATAGTAGAATATGAACTTATGAAGCAGTACATTGTTGATGGTATGCTGATAAAAAAATGCTCGCTTTCAGATGTTGAAAAACTGGCTCAATTAAACAAGCGGCTCATCGAAGACGAAAAAAGCGACAACACGATGAATATTGAAGAGCTGAAAGCTCGGATGCAAGGTTTTCTTGAAAGTGATTATGCCGCCTATTTTTTTATGGAGAATGACGGAATCACAGGCTATGCGCTTGTTCGGCACAGTTCAAATCCCCTGTATCTTAGGCAGTTTTACATCGACAGAAATTTCAGACGGCAGGGTAAAGGCCGTGCAGCCCTAAAACTTTTGCTTTCAGAACTGAAAACAGATAAGATTGACATCGAAGTTTTGTCATGGAATGGACCGGCGGTTAAATTCTGGGAAAGCTGCGGTTTCGTCGAGCGAAGCCGCTATATGAGAATGGATGCAAAAAAATCAGCAACCGCGCCGCAGACTTGCAGCGAAGCTTCTAGCGGTGCCGGGGTATCAAACTCTCGGTACGAATGAACATTCAGCAGCAGTTTACTTTCTTATAAACCTTTTATCCTGTTCAGGAATTTTATCATCTGAAACAAAGCGTTCGATTGTCATGTGCAGGTCATATTTTTCGCGAAGCTCAGCAATTGTTTTCATCATTGGTGTTGCGTGGTGCAGATCAATTGCTTGTTGATTTTCCCAGGAGTCGATTAAGAGGATGGTTTCGCTGCTATCTTCGCCGCCTGCTTTTTCTTCTCCAAAAGGAAGATAATATTCATAGCGCAGGTTGCCTTTTTCTGCCCTGATTTTTTCAACTGTTCCGCTTGAAATCATTTCGCGGGCAAAAGCCTGTGCAGCGCCATTTTTTCCTGTATAACGAAGATTTACTGTGATTGCCATTCTAGTCCTCCTGATCTATCGATTCTTTTTTAATCTTGATGCTATTAAATGTGAGATTATAGCAAATAATATGATAATAGAAATGTAGTCCAGGGCAAAAAGAAAGTAGCCGCGTTCCAGGTCGAAGAAGAAAAACTGCTGCTGGAGGATAAGATATTTCCAGACTCCGCGGGCGATAAAAGCATAAATGCCGTAAGCAGAGATTAGGGCAAGAATAATACGCGGAATGATTTTTGCCGTAACATTCTGAAAGAGCCGTCCTACATGCAGCCCGATGTGCAGCGACATAAAAAGATAATACCAGTGACTTGCAAGCAGATGCGCAATGCGGGCAAAACCGAGTCCGCCCTGGATGTTCAAAAAAGTGAAGATGTGATTTGAAAGAATGATTCCGCTTATCATCAAAAAGATTGTGCAAATCAAAATGCAGCTGTTTATAACTGTCTGCATTACGCGATAGGGATTGTATTTTCCTTTGAAGATAGCTCCGTACCAGCGGCGGTTCAAAATAATATGGACAGCCCACAGGACAAAAAGCCCCACGCCTAAGATTTCATGCACGATGTCAGCCGGGAAAAGGTAATTTCCGCCCATGAGTATGATGGAGAGGATTGTCATTGTAATGTCGAGAGGCATTCTTAAGCGCTGGGTTTTTGTCATTATTTTACTCCGCATTTTTTAAGCCATTTTTCTACATCTTTTGAAAGAGATGAGCCGCCCGAATAATGGATTGAAAGACCGGCGGTTAGCGTTGCCTTTGGAGCAAGCTTTGAAATTGCTGTAAGGCTCTGGCCGAATCTTCCGCCTCCGTGAGAGCAGAATGGCATAATTGTTTTTCCCGAAAAATCGTAGCTTTCCAGAAGGGTTGCAATCGGCATTGGAATGCTGGCCCACCAGTTAGGATAGCCTAAGATTATTGTATCATATTCTTCCCATTTTTTGCTGTCTATTTTTGTTTTGAGGGCTGGGCGGGCCTGTTTGTGCTGGTCGCTCTGTGCCTGATCCAGAACTGTGTTGTAGTCTATGGAATAAGGTTTTACAAGTTCAATCTCAATGCTGTCAAAGCCAGTCTGACGGGCAATTTCACGGGCAACTCCGCGGGTGTTTCCGCTCCAGGAATAAAAGATGATAAGAGCTTTACCGCTACCAGCAGATTTTTTTGAGCTGGTATTAGCAGCCTCTCGGGTTGTAACTGTTCCTTTTACGCTGTCATCTGCATTGCAGACAAGACGAAGTCCTACATTGTAAGCGTTGTTGTTTTGCGGCATGGCAGCACGATAAGCAGAACGAAGATTTTTCCCAAAATCATTCCAGCCGCCGCCACGATAAACGCGTCGGGTTCCTTCACTCGCGCCTGCCGGGTTTGTCTGCGCGCTCTTATCATAGTCGCCATAATAATCAAAGCACCATTCGCCAACATTTCCGTAAATGTCGTAAAGTCCGTTTGGATTAGCCTTAAAGCTTCCAACCTCCAGAGTTTTTCCGCGGTAAACGCCTGGGCGGGTTTCAAGAACTTCGTCATTAAAATAATTCTGTTCAATCTGGTATGGGTAGTGGCCGTAAAAGTTTACATCTTCAGCACCTGGAACTTTACGGGAATAGAATGGAGTAGTGCTTCCAGCCCTGGCTGCATATTCCCATTCAGCTTCGGTTGGAAGGCGGTAGCCGTTTGCACTTCTGTTCCAGGTAATAGTGTTGCCACCATCTGCAATTGTGTAAACCGGAGTGCGTCCGTCGCGTTTACTCAAGGCGTTGCAAAACTCAATTGCTTCCAGCCAGGTGATGCTTTCTACAGGCAGTTTATCTCCTGTGAAGTTTGAAGGATTTTTGCCTGTAATTTCGCGCCACTCTTTTTGAGTAACTTCGAACTTTGCCATGTAAAAAGAAGCGACGGTAACCCGGTGCTGAGTTTCGTCGTTACTGCGCCAGTCTTCACTTTCGGGACTTCCCATTGTAAAGGAGCCGCCATTTATAAGGACAAAATCGGAACTGGGTGCGCTGAATGTTGTTGCATTTGCAATCATAAGCGTTCCTAAAAGTGTGCATAAAAACGCTGTAAGTCTTTTCATAAAGTTTCCTCCTGCGTGATTTGGCGTTCAAAGATAAGGCCGAAAACGACAGGCGTTACCCTCGGTTATTCGCTAATACGGAATAAGTAACAAAGTGTTACTAAAAAAGAGTATAAGATATATGAAGTGACTTGTCAATTATTTTTTATATCGCAGTAAAACCTCACTCCAAAATTTTATGTCATCTGAAGCCGTAAAATCTTTCTTTTCAGCTAGCCGTAAAGATGTTAAGATGAAAATGTACATGCCATGCAGGTGGCAAAGTAGGATAGAGGATATAGCAAAAATGGAAACACTTACACCGATTCAGAAAGAAATATTAACTGCGCTCGAGCAGATGAAAGAAAAGTCTCTTATCACAGAAGCCAACCTTGCAAAGAAGGTTCGAGAGAATGCAAAAATCTCTGGTAAGAATAAGGCCGGAATCTGCCTGAAAGATCTGGAGGTTTGCATTGAATTTCTAGGTGAAAATAGTCAGCTGCCATACGCACTTCATCTTAACAGTGCGAATGATATTCTGATTAAGAAGGTAGGGAGCGACGGCGAAGCCGATAAAATGCTCCGGGGGAGCATTTTAAGCGAGTCTCCGAGCAGCTGTGCTGCGAGGGAATGGAAACTTCTGGATGGGGATGCTAAAAAGCGCCGTCAGTCCAGTGAAAAATCTATCTCTGTTTTGACTAACGGCGATTTACGTCAGAAGGCTTCTGGCGGGAAATCTCCCAAAAAACGGAATGATAGGAAGAAGATGAGTTTTCGGGATGTGGAGGATTATTGATCACGGGATGTTAATCAGAGTTTTCGCATTCATTTATTCACTTAAATTTTCAAACATTGCAGTGACTTCTTCTTTCCACTTATCTACAAATGATTTTGGAGCAAGCGGTTTTGCGCTTGAGCCAAGGCTTAGAACAAGTTCCATGACTTTTGCAAACTGGCATGAAGAGAATCTGATTATTACATCTTCATCATCAATATCTTCAAAAGTCTGGTCATCTGCCCATTTATGGTCTTTTATCCAGTAACTTGCATAACCGGTAACTTCAATTTCGTATTTCACGACTTTATCACTTGAAAAAGCTCCAAGTCTGCCACCCTTACATCGTTTTGTAAAATCGAAATCTTCAGGAAGTTCAAACTCTTCGTTTGTTATAGTAATTCCTTCAAACTTATTGAGGTCATAAAGCAAATCAACATCATTGTATTCGCTGTGGGCAAAGAGATAAATGGTTCCATTATCCAGAAGAACCTGGTAGGGCCAGAGAGTTCTTTGAATTTCAGAATTCTTATAGGGAGCTGTGTATCTGGTCTTGATTTTTCGATTCTGTTCCATTGCCTTAAGAATCTTTTCCCAGTTACTTAAATTGATATTAAATTCCATCTGAGGTGGAACCGCAATTCTTGCGGAAGAAATAAGACCGCTTGATTTAGCAATTTTTGGTTCAAATAAATAGAAGAGTTTTTCAATATTATCAAAAAGGGGAGTCCCTTTATACTGTTGAAGTAAGCACTTGATACCGGCAATCAGAACAATCTGATTTTTTGCATCTTTATCAAAGAGCTCGTCCCATTCGTCAAAACCTTCTTTAAGTACATACTGCTGATGTTTAGTTTCTATGAGGTTGAGGTCTCGTAAATCCTGAGCGATACGTAAAATAGTAATATTGGCTACTTTGAATAGATTCTGAAAGTATTTTGAATTATATTTGACGGCAGGATGCTCAGGGGCATCTCTAAGGATCTGAAGCATTTCAATATGACGGTTTGTCATTTTTACTTCAGGTTTACCAATTGAGCGACGTTTTTTATTTACTTCTTCTAACTGCTTTGAAAAATTCATAACTCTATTATAGCATAAAACCCTATCTTTTAAAGATAGACTTTTATAATTTTAAGAGATTTAATCCACATTTTGTAAGAAGTTCATTTATTGAATGGATGCACCATTTTTCAGCTGCAAGATTTATAATTTGACCGCAGGTTCTGGAATCTTCCAATGCATCATGGGCAAGATACTTGATATCAAAGTCTTTTCCCAGTTCTGTCAGTTTGTGACTTTCGGCTTCAGGCCACGTTTTTCTCGCAACAGGAAGTGAATCAAAATAAGTAAGAGAAGGAATTTCCATTCCGAAATAATTACAGCATTCCCGGATTACAGGTATATCAAAAGAATGCCCATTGTGGGCTACAAGCGGAATTCCTGGTGTTCTGTTGATAAAGGGCATGACCATTGTATCCCAGATTTCCGGGAAGTAAGGCTTATCGCGTACATGGCTATAAGAAATGTGATGAATGTTCCTGGTCCATTCAGGAATAAAATACATTTTTGCCGGGTGGATTAACGAATAACAGGAATCTGTTTCCTTCCCGTTAATAAAGCGTACCAGTCCAATTGAGCAGGCAGAGTTTTTGTACTGATTTGCGGTCTCAAAGTCGATTGCAATATAATCTAATTTATCATTCATATGATTATTATTGTACAAAAAAAATATCATAGCGTGATAGGGAAAAAATAATTTTGCACACTGATGCAGGTGAGTTGTGGGGATTTTGCGCAATTTGGCGGGGTTTCCCAAGGGGATTTTGAACATTTTTCTTGATTTTTCTATGGGGATTTTGTATAATTTATGGCATGAAAACATTTAAGAGAAAAATCTGGGATAAGTTTAAGGCATGGAAGGAAGAGTCTGACGGCCATACAGCTCTGCTTGTGGAGGGGGCCAGACGAATTGGAAAATCTACTGCTGTTGAAGAATTTGCAAAAAGGGAATACGAGACCTATATCCTGATTGATTTTGCTTTTGCATCTCAGAATATTAAAAATCTTTTTAATGATCTTTCTGATTTGAATTCATTTTTCAGGTTGCTTCAGTATTACACCGGCAAAGAACTAAAGGAACACAAATCACTTATTATTTTTGATGAGGTGCAGCTTTTTCCTTTGGCTCGTCAGGCTATCAAACTTCTGGTAAAAGACCATCGTTATGATTATATGGAAACGGGTTCTCTTCTTTCTATCAAGGAAAATGTAAAGGATATTCTTATTCCGAGTGAAGAACGACCCATTCAGATGTACCCGATGGATTATGAAGAATTCTGCTGGGCTATTGGACAGACAAATACTTATGAAATAGGACGAAGTATCTGGGAGAAAAAACTTTTCCTGGGCGATGATGTAAATCGTGAACTGATGAGAAAGTTCCGTCTTTATATGATTGTTGGTGGAATGCCACAGGCCGTAGAAGCATTTCTTACAACTAACAATTTTACCCAGGTTGATCTTGTTAAGCGTGATATTCTGAATCTTTATGAAAATGACTTTATGAAATTTGATTCGACAGGACGCTCTTCTTTGATTTTTGATCATATTCCTGCAGAACTTCAAAAGAATGCATCCCGATATCAGATTTCAAGTGTGATAGAAAATGCAAGAGCAGGAACTATGCTTGAACGCATCGCCAAGCTTCAGGATTCAAAAACTGTGAATATTGCCTATCATGCTAATGCACCGGAAGCAGGCCTTTCGCAGAATATTGATTTGGAAAAGTTCAAGCTTTTTGTTTGTGATACAGGACTCTTCGTGACTCTTTGCTTTAAGGATAAAGATTTTACTGAAAATATCATTTATGAAAAATTGCTTTCGGATAAGCTTCCGGCAAATCTTGGTTATGTTTATGAAAATGTAATCGCCCAGATGCTGGCAGCAAAAGGGGATGCTCTTTATTATCATACCTTTCCAAGTGAAACTTCAAATCACAATTATGAGATAGACTTTATTATTTCGCGCAAAAACAAAATCTGTCCGATTGAAGCAAAATCAGCCGATTATCAGCGTCATAAATCTATGGATATTTTTACCAAGAAATTTTCAAAGCACATAGGAACCCGTTTCCTTGTTTACACAAAAGAGTACCGCAAAGATACAGATATTTTCTGCATCCCGATGTATCTGGTGCCGTTTATTTAGATCTGCGATAGTGAGACAATAAAATGAAAAAGATAATTATTTTGATTTCGATGCTCATGATGATTCTTGCCAGTTGTGCAGGAAAAAATAAAAAAGAGGATGTATCAGTGAATTTTAAAATGGTTTCTATGGCAGAAGGAATCGAGATTGCAAAGAAGAATCCTGATGCAATTATCGTTGATGTTCGCCGTGAAGATGAATACAAAGCCGGCCACATACCAGGTGCAGTACTTCTCACAATGGAAACAATTACAGCAGACACAGCTGCAAAAGTTTTACCAGACAAGAACCAGATGATTCTGATTTACTGCAGAAGCGGCAGACGAAGTAAGATTGCTGCCCAGAATCTGCTCGATCTGGGTTATACAAATCTCATTGAGTTTGGCGGTATTTTGGATTATAAAGGAAAGATAGAGAAATAGGGATACATAATAATATTTTTTTAGTATTATATATTAAAATTGGAAACGAGAAAATTATGGTTGAAAAATTAAGTGATAAACAAAAACTTGACACAGTTACCGTATGGGAATTAATGGGAAATAAATTCTATGTTCCAGATTATCAACGTGGATATAGATGGACTGAGATTGAAGTTACAAAACTTTTAGATGATTTATACGAATATAAAGAGGATTATAATGGCGATAAAACTTTTTATTGTATGCAACCATTAGTTGTTTATTTCAACAAAAAAATAGAAGCTTGGGAAGTAATTGACGGGCAACAACGATTAACAACACTTTTTTTATTATTAAGCTCAGATTCTGATATCTTAAGAAAAATAAGAAAAAATAATTCTGAAATTTATAAACTATTTTATGCGAGCAGGCCTGATAGTGAAACTTTTCTTAGTTCAGAACATGCCGAAAATCATGAAAATATTACTAAATATATTCAACTTTTAACTGACCAAAAAAATCCAAAAGAAAAAATA
>JAZSJM010000060.1:0-10179 GCA_045534325.1 Treponema sp.
AATTGCAATTTTTTTATCGTTAGCCATAAATATAATTATGCAAAAAAAATCCCAGTTCTTCAAGAACCGGGATTTTTTAGTAAAGTCTTTACTTATTTTGCAGCAGCTGCAATTCGTTCAAGAACCTTTTTGCGATCCAAAGGCTTAACGATATAATTTTTTGCACCTAAAAGAAGAGATTTTTTTACAAGTTCTTCTTTACCAAGAGCACTTACCATTACAACCTTAGCATTTTTATCAAAAGCCATAATCTGTTCAAGTGCTGTAATACCGTCCATACGTGGCATTGTAATATCCATTGTTACAAGGTCAACATTTGGACAAAGTTCCTTGTATTTATCAACGCCATCTTTTCCATCTACTGCTGTAGCTACAACTTCATATCCTTCAGATGTAAGAATCTGACCAAGCTGTTTTGCTACGAAGATTGAGTCATCAACGATAAGTACGCGGATTTTTGTTCCGTCAACTCTTACACCCTCAGGCGGTCTTTCATTGATTGATGGGAAATCCTGTTTAGTTTTCATGTTGTTGCCTCCTGAATCCTACATACGCTCGCGAATTGCGACGTTAACTTCGATTTTACCACATTCTGTAATTAGTGGAACAATTAATGCTTCAACACTGTCAGTCTGACCACCTAATGCAGCAATTTCCATGTTTTCTCCGGCAAAAAGAGCTGGAGGTGTAAGATCAAATTTAAAACCTAATTCATGTAATTTTGTTACAGCCTGTGCTGTAATCAGATTTGCCAGCTCACTGATTGTTGCCTTTGCAAGGTCATCAAAATTTGTGAGCGTTTCACCATTCATTTTAGAAGCTATATTCAAAGCTGTTTCATAAGTCATGTCAAAGAGAACACGACCTTCTACATCACCTGCAAGACCAACAAGGGCTGCGACACCCATCACAGGCATTGCGGTTGACTTTAAATACAAATCACCTCGTTTTACTTCAGCGCCTCCAAGCACTTCTTTAAGAACCTGAAACGAAGTTTCCACGAATGGATTAATGTACTCTACTCTCATAAGTTTCTCCCAATTAAATTTTTATTTAGTATATGTGACAATTGATCCTTCTTTATGGGCAACCCATTTTCCGCTGCCTTCCAAAGTTTCATTCTGACCAAGGACCACAATGCCGTTACCTTTCAATTTTTCTTCAAAATCTTCTGCCAGCGAAGCCTGAGCTCCAGCAGGAAGGAATGAAATCAAATCTCTGGCAAATATAATATCACAAACAGGCAAAGCATTTGTATTTGCACAGTCATGGTATTCAAACATGATGCTGTTTTTTAACTCGCTTGTAAATGTAAAATCGTTGTTTGCTTTTGTCGTAACATAAGGCGCATACCAGTCATTGGCAACCGTCTCAGGTACTGAAAGCAATGGCGCATTTGAAACATTCAGCAAGTCAATGTCATGAGCATATATTTTTATTTTAGCCTCTGGATAACGTTTATTCAATAAACATGCAAGGGAATATGTTTCCATTCCTTTTCCACATCCAGGATTCCATACTGTAATCTGTTTTGCAGCATTTTCAGGCAAAACCTTATATATAGAATCTGCATATTCTTTTGTCCACCAGCTTGAGTTACAAGGTGAATAGAAAGGTTTTAAGAACAGATCGGCATCTTCAGGAGAAGTCAACTGTGTTTTATCTTTTCCCCTTTCTTTTGCCCACAGTGCAAATCGTTCTTTTACCCATTTTTCGTTAACCTGTGTTACGGTGAATTTTCGCATCTGCTCAAGGGATTCTTTTATAAAGGTAAGATCAACGTTTTCATTTTCCTTTACCTTTGAGACAACCTCAGTCTGAGTCTTTGGAACAGCCGGTTTTTCAGTATTTGGAACAACAGAACCTGTAGCCTTTACATCAACCTTAGCACTACGAGCCATATTTTTTCTGACATTATCTTCTTCAATAGCCTGAGCTTCTGTCTTTGAGCCAAAGATACGTTCAATATCAAGAAGAATATAAAGTCTGTTGTTTACCTCAACAACACCTTGAATATACTTTATGTTAATATCACCAAAGAGAGGATGAGGAGGCTGAATTGTAGATTTTTGAATTCCAACAACTTTATCGATTACATCTACAACTATACCAAAAGTCTGCTCACCGATTGAAACAATAAGCATATTTTCCAAATCATTATCCTGTCTCTCTTCTACTTCAATGTTAAAGAAAAGACGAAGATCTACAATCGGAATAATATCACCGCGAAGATTATAAACACCAAGTACAAAAGGAAGCGTATTTGGAACATAGGTAAATCTTCCGGCTTTTGCAATTTCCTTAACCTTCATGATATCAATGGCATAGTCTTTTCCTGCAAGGGAAAATGTAACCATTTTATAGTCAATCTGAGCTAATTTTTCATTTTTATCATTAACATCCCTATCTGAACCAGGAACCGATCTGGCATAAGCACCTAAATTCTGAGCAAGAGCATCATTAATGTTTTTTGTATCTGTCTGATTCTGAATATTTTCGTTAGCCATGTTTATTCCCATCCTTATTAATCCATAACTCCATATTCAGAGCGTGCTTCTATTTCCTGTCGTACACCAAGCTCTAGAAGCTGACTTACATCTATAATCAGTGAAACCGAACCGTCACCAAGAATTGAAGCACCTGCAATACCAGGAGACTGGGTAAACTGATCACGTAACGGTTTGATTACAACATCCTCTTCTCCAATAAGAGAATCAACCATAATTCCAATCTTTTTATCCTGAGTTCCTACAATTACTATAAAGCAGAAATCACCGTCTTCAGCATTATGGATATTAAAGAGTCTGCTCAAACGAAGAACAGAAATTACTTCGTTACGAACATTTAATACTTCATAATTATCGATTGTGTTGATTTCTTCTTTTTTGATTCTGTGGCTTTCTATAACAGAGGCAATAGGAATTGAATAGACTTCTTTTCCAACCCTAACAAGAAGTCCCTGAATTATAGCAAGTGTAAGAGGAAGTCTGATAGAGAACTTAGATCCCTTTCCTTTTTCTGTGGTAACGTTTACTGTTCCGTTAAGTTTATCAATCATTGTTTTTACAACATCGAGACCGACACCACGACCAGAAACATTTGTAATTTTTTCTGCAGTTGAGAATCCAGGAAGGAAAATCAGGTTTGCAGCTTCATTTTCAGAAAGAACTTTATTAGGGTGAATCAATCCTTTTTCGATAGCCTTTGCCCTAACCTTTTCTGTATCGATTCCGCCACCATCATCAACAATATCGATAATAATCATATTGCCTTCGTTTGCAGCTTTTAAGAGAACTGTACCTGTCTCATCTTTACCTGCAGCCTTGCGTTTTTCAGGTGATTCAATTCCGTGATCAACAGAGTTTCGAACACAGTGCATGATAGGATCCATAAGATCATCAATAACTGTCTTATCAAGTTCTGTTTCTTCACCTTCAATCATAAGATTAACTTTTTTGCCTAAATCCTTCTGCAAATCACGTACAACGCGAGGGAAACGGTCAAAAATCTGACTGATAGGTACCATTCGGATTTTCATTACACCTTCCTGCAATTCACCGGCAATACGACCAAGATTTTGTGTTGCAGAATGGAATTTTGTATTTAAGTCCTTAAACTTCGTTTCAAAGGCATCAAAATAATTTGATATATCACCATATTCCTGAAGAATATTACTCTTTATATCTTTTATTGATACCCCGTTCTGAATCTCTTCAAGATACTGAGGCAACTGCTCGAACATCTTGCGGATTTTTTCTTTAAAAGAAGAATCAAGGGACTGAAACTGAACAAGCATATCAGACTGTTGCTGTGCACTCTGGTTAAAGGAAGCCTTAGTAATTACAGTTTCTGAAACAAGATTCATAAGTGTATCTACACGCTTTGAATCAACGCGCAAAATAGAACTCTGCTGTGCATGACCTGTAGCAGGAGCAGCCTTTGGTGCAGCTTTCTGCTGTGACGCAGATGACTCTACAGGCACATTCTTTTCGTCTTCAGCAGGAGCAGCTGAAACTTCCTGTTTTACCTGTTCAACCTTAACCTCTGACGGCTGAGTTGCACTTACAGAAACAGAAACCTCGGCTTCATTCTGATTTTCTCCGTCTGAAGCGACAGCATTTTCAAGACATTTAGCATCCACGCTCAATGTAACATCATCTAGGAACGCTGTATCTTCCAGCTGTTCTGAACCTGCCGCTGTTGCAACATAATAAACAACTTCCTTATGAAATTCATCTTCATATAAAGCATCAAAATCAGGGACAGTCTTTAAAACAGTACCAACGTTTTTTAATGCGGCAAAGACCTGAATTCCACCGACTGTGTTCATCGGATTATTTTCATCAAAAACAACACTTATAGACCAAAGTTTCTGACCATCTTCACAACTCTGTTTGAGTTCCAAAAGTTCAAACTCTGACATATCAACTTTTGTAACAGAAGATACTGGTGCGGCTGAGGTTGCAGCTGCGGCAGGAGATGTCTTTGGAGCCGGAGAGTTTTTCGGAGAATCTTTTTTAGCTTTTGCACTTCCTGACGGAATTAAAGACTGAATTTTATTTGCTATCTCATCAACACTTTCACCGTAAACAGAACCATTCTGACGAGATTCAAGCATTGCCTTTATAACATCAAGGGCAGTTAAGAGAGTGTCTACAACATCTTCTGTAACCTTAACTCTATCTGAACGAACCTCATCAAGTAAGTCTTCCATGGTATGAGCAAAATGAGAAATCTCATTAAATTCAACCGTTGCTGAGTTTCCTTTTAATGTATGTGCGGCGCGAAAAATTTCATCGATAGCTTCATGATTATTGGGATCATTTTCAATTGCAAGAATATTGCTTTCAAGGTTATCGATCATGAGTTCAGCTTCGGAAAAATAATCCTTAAGCAGTTCCTCATTGTTAGCATCTAGAAAATCACTCATATATATAATTTTAACCGTTCGTTTCTCAAAGTCAAGGAATAAAATAAATTTAACAAGATGTTTTTAAGGTTTAAAAAAGTTTTTTCAAAAATTATAATTAATCATGGCGTTAAAAAAAATGAAAGACATTAACATTAAAGTTAAACAAAGTTTTCGCCGATAATCTATGAGCATTATTATATCCTTAAGGGAGGAGAACATGAATCTTAATAAAAAACTTTTTACATCCCTTTTATTATTTTTTACGACTTTATTATTTATAAATGCAGCCACATTCAGTGGTTTTGCTGGCATAAAAGGTGATTTACAGTCAAATACAGCATCTGACAGTTTTGACCCGCAGATGAATTTGACTGGATTTTTTCAGGGACAATTAAATCTTTCTCAAAATCTTCTGTTCAGGACAGAGTTAAGCCTTATTACGGATGATGTAATCGATACAAAACTAATTGAAGATACACAGGCAACATTTAAAATTGATGAACTTTCGTTTACATATATAAAACCTTTCTTGGGAATAACTCAGTATTTCAGTTTATTTCTTGGTAACTTTGAACCAGTGGGAACAGGACAGTTTTTACAACGTCAATTTGGAATTTCACCTATAAACTCTCACATAACAGACAGTTTTTTAGGATTAAACTGTGCAATGCCTTTTGCAATAAATGGGCTCGGCGGTTCATACGTTTTCAATGTAAATAACGAACCTGTTGCAGGAGGGCTTTACATCTATAAGAACGATGAAAATGACGAAAAAATAAATCAGATGAATATTGATTTAAGATTTGCCAGCGTTTATAGATTTTTGACAGCTGATGCAGTTATAGGAATTGGGGCACCTCTTAATTCAAAAAACGGCTCAGAAGATGTAATCCTCCTTATTAATGAACTTTATCTTCATACAGGAGTTGATTTTCTATTAGGAAATCCATACACAAGCTCGCTATACATACAGGCTGGATATGAAAATATTCCGTTAAAGGCTGGAAAATCAAAAAATGAAATTTCTTCTGATGAAATTTATTTAATTGTAGAACCAAGACTTTTTACACAGAAATTTCAGGCTCATTTAGGATTTTTCAGCCTGCCTGACAAGCAGGTCGAAAAACTGGAAATTATTGAAGAAAATAATACCCTCGGCGTGAACCTAAACATTTTTACGGACAAGCTCTACATTAAAAACAGAGACTTTACCTTTGGTTTTCATACAACATTTTCATTTGAGAACTTAGATTTTATGGATTTAAAAAACATAAAAGATTTTATTCATGAAGAATACACATTAAAGGTAAGTCCATATCTATTTATTCCTGTAATGAGCGGAAAACTAAGCACAATGCTTCAGGCAAAAATAAGCGGATTTAAATCAGACAGGATTCAAGATCAGTTCAAACTTAATATTGGATACAAGTCTGCCTTGTAACAAAATTAAAGAAAATAAAAAAAAACGGTTTTCTACGTATTGGGAATACAAGAAAACCGTTTTTTTTTTACTAAAAGTAAGTTTTATAACGAAAGAAGTATCAAAAACTTCCCTGATGTTTACAGCTCAAGTTCCTTCAATCTTCTGCAGGCTTCTTCAATATCAGCACGATGTCCGAATGAACTAAATCTGATAAAGTTTTCTCCTGCCGGGCCAAAACCAGAGCCAGGAGTTGTAACTACATGACACTTATCTAAAATCACATCAAAAACATCCCAACTTTTTTTACCTGGAAATTTTGCCCATACGTAAGGACCATTTCCTGTAAAATATGCTTCTACCCCGTTTTTTTTGAAGTTTTCTCCATCAAGAGTCTGTTTAATAAGTTTTCCATTCTCAAGATAATAATCAACCTGAGCAGTCATATCTTTAAGTCCCTGTTCATCAAGGGCCGCAATACCGCCTGCTTGAGCAATATTTGATGCACCGTTAAATAAAGTTGTCATTACACGATTCCAGTCTTTATTCACGCTTGAACCATCTGCAAATTTCAATTCATTAGGAACTACAGACCATCCTAAACGAACTCCTGTAAAGCCAGCAGGTTTTGAGAATGAATTTACTTCAATTGCACAGGTTTTTGCTCCCTCAATTTCAAAAATTGTTTTTGGAAGAGAAGGATCACGGATAAATGCAAAATATGCGGCATCATAAATAATTACACAGCCGTTTTCATTTGCAAAATCAACCAGTTTTTTTAACTGTTCTCTGGTTGCTGTTGCACCTGTAGGATTGTTTGGAGAACAAAAATAAATGACAGTATTCTTTTTTATTTTTGAAAGTTCTGGGAAAAATTCATTTTCTGGAGTACAAGGAAGATATGTTACACCTTTATATCCTTTACCATTATTTTTACCAGCAGCCCCAATAACAACAGAACCGTCTACATAAACAGGATAAGCTGGATCCTGTACAGCAACATTAACTTTTGAACCAAAAAGAGTCTGAATACGGGCAATATCACACTTTGCTCCATCAGAAATAAAAATTTCTGATGGCTCTGCCATTCCCTTATAAAAAACGTCAGCAATTTTTGCACGAAGCTCAGAATTTCCCTGTTCATCGCCATAACCTGAATATCCTTCAGCAGTAGACAAAGAAAGGGCGTAATCACTCATTGCTTTTGCAATGTGAGGTGAAAGCGGTTCAGTTGTATTTCCGATTCCTAAACTTATTATTTTTGCATCTGGATGAGATGCAGCATATTCACGACGACGGCGGGCAACTTCTGGAAAAAGATAGCCTGCGGTTAAATTTGAAAAACCTGTATTTCTTTTAATCATAATGAAATGATTTTAACGAAGCTTTAATGTAAATTCAACCCACGATTCACCGTCTGAATCGGCGCTCAGCGTTCCATAATGCATTTCTGTAAGGGATTTTGCTATAGACAGTCCTAGTCCGTATCCACCTTTTAAACCTGTACGTGCTTTATCTTCTCTAAAAAAACGGTGAAATACATTTTCCAAATTTTCGATTTTTATTCCCGAGCCTGTATTGTAGACTTTAATGTAGTTATAACTGTTTTCGCAATATGCTATTACACGGATAAGTCCATTTTCATCAGAATATTTTATGGCATTATCAACAAGAATTGTTATTATCTGTTTAATTGATTTTTCATCTCCAAAAGTCTTCAAATCCGGCTTTATAAACAATTCAAGAATTTTTCCTTCTTCATAAATTACACTTTCAAAAGGCAGTACAGCATTATTAATAACAGAAGATAAATCCAATTCTTTTTTTTCAAGTTTTGTTCTATGCTGATCATTTCTTGTTAACAGAAGAAGATCTTTTACCAACTGCTCCATCCTCTGATTTTCATCTTTTATGTAGTTCAGCCACTTATTATCAGGATATTCACTCATAACTACAGAAAGATTTGCATCTATAACGGAAATAGGAGTTCGTAATTCATGACTTGAATCTGAAATAAACTGTTTCTGGCGCTCAAAGGAATTTTCTATTGGAATAATAAGGATTTTAGAAAAGAAAAAACTTGGAATAAAAGCAAGAAAAATCGTTACAAGAACGGCAGCAAGTGAATACATATGCATACGATGAAGATAATTTAATTCTGCAAAACGATTTACAAGACATATCAGATAACTGCCATCATCTTGATTCTTTATAATATAAAAATATCCGCGATAAGCACCGCGTCTGGAAAGTTGATTAATCAAATCTTTACATAATTCAAGCGTTTCTTCTTTTGAAAAATCATCGTGGTGGCCAAAAATCATTTCAAAATCTGATATATTTTTATCAACTTTAATGGACATGACTGAGCGAAATTCCAGGTTTGGAGCAAAGGGCATATGCAAAGGTTTTTCTCGTAAATCATGGCGATGCAATTCATTTCTTTCACGAAAATCATTATCGTTTTTATCATCCCACGGTCCGTTTTTCTGATATGAAGAAGCAGGCTTATATGGAGGCACAGCCATAGGCAGACCATCTCTTGATGCCATAGCCTCTAAATACCTGAACGCTTCACGATAAGACCTGACAACAAGAGCAAGATTTAAGGTTAATGTAACAAAAGTGAGAAGAACGGTAATAACTGCCATTACCAGAATAATAATTTTAAGTCGTGTTTTCTGTAATAAAGTCAATGCTATCTAGTTGAATCTTCCAGCGAATAACCTATTCCTCGTGCAGTACGGATTCTTATTCCGACTCCGAGATTTTCGATCTTTTTGCGGATAAAACTGATGTAAACCTCAACATTATTGTATTCAATATTGCTGTCACCACCCCATATTTTATCAATCAACTGTTCCTTTGTAATTATTTGATGAGGATTATCAAACAAACGGTCTAAAATCTGGTATTCTTTTAAAGAAAGTTTTATTGCATTGCCAGAGGTTGACTGTAATTCACAATTCTTTGAATTCAATATCAAATCGCCAAAAGTCCGGTTTTCATCCCTTAATTCACCTTTTCTGCGGGTTAATGCACGTACCCGGGCCAGTAATTCTTCTGTAGAAAAAGGTTTTGTCATGTAATCATCTGCACCTAAATCCAAACCCTGGACTTTGTCAGAAATATCATCTTTTGCCGTCAAAAGCATTACAGGTACATTTTTTTTATTTGCCCTTAAGTTTTTGAGTACATCAAGTCCGTTCATTCCTGGAAGCATTATATCAAGGACAAGTGCGTCATAATCACCGTTAAGTGCATAATCCAGACCATCATTTCCGTTGTAAACAGCATCAACGCCAATCTGATGTTTCTTAAAAATTTCTACCAGAGCAGCTGAAAGCCTCTCTTCGTCTTCAACAAGTAATATTCTCATAACTAAAAGTATACCCTCACTACCTTAAGATATCTTAAATTAGTATTGAATTAAACTTAAATTCAGAGTATTTAACAAAAATTTACGCCAATTTGAAATAAGTATCAGCTTTTAACATAAAGTCATATTCAAAACAAAAAGTTTATCTGTCTGCCCTACTTTTTTATCTTACGAATTTTATATATAATTTTAAAAATTATCTATCTTTTTTGGAGAAATTTAAATGTCTAAAATTCAAATGAAAAATGCAATTGCCGAACTTGATGGCGATGAAATGACCCGTGTTCTTTGGGCTGTAATTAAAGAAAAACTTCTTGAACCTTTTGTTGAATTAAAAACCGAATATTACGATCTTGGCCTAAAAAATCGCGACAATACTGATGACAAAGTAACTTATGATTCAGCTGCTGCAATAAAGCGTCTTAAAGTAGGCGTTAAGTGTGCCACAATTACATCTAATGCAGCCCG
>JAZSJM010000005.1:0-10760 GCA_045534325.1 Treponema sp.
CACTTACAAGAATTCCGTAATTAATGTCTATACCTGCATATTGAGCTATATTTGAATTCATCTGGACAGGCTTAATTTGCATGATTCCTCTGCGGACTTTTCCATAGCGTAATAAGTCATTTACAACGCGACGGGCTGTGCTTACAGGAACAGCAAAACCAACGCCTGCAGAAGAACCTGAATTAGAAATAATCATTGTGTTGATTCCTACCATGCGTCCTTTTGTATCTAAGAGCGGTCCTCCAGAATTTCCAGGGTTGATAGCCGCATCGGTTTGAATCATATTTCGTATAATTACTTTTTTACTCTCTTGAATCGGGCGTCCAAGTCCAGAAATGATAC
This sequence comes from Treponema sp., assembly GCA_045534325.1. Classification (GTDB taxonomy): domain Bacteria; phylum Spirochaetota; class Spirochaetia; order Treponematales; family Treponemataceae; genus Treponema_D. The sequence continues at coordinate 343 of JAZSJM010000005.1, forward strand.
CTGTAGTCATTGTCCTTTCCAGGGCAAAGGGATTTCCGATGGCAATTACTTTTTGTCCAACTTTTAAGCTTTCTGAATCTCCAAAATCAATCGTTTTTAACTTTATATTTTCTGGTGGATCAAATTTTAGAACTGCGATATCGCTTTCTTCATCAATTCCAATTACGGTTCCAGGATAACTACTTCCATCTGCCAGGGAAATGCTTATTTTATTTGCTCCTGAAATTACATGTACATTTGTAACTACATATCCCCGTTTATCAATTATTGAACCAGAGCCCGAACCACCATCCTGAACCACAGGCTCTAAAAACCAGTTTATTCCCATAACCTGTGTTGTTATATTTACAACAGCTTCGTTGCATTTATCATAGACAAAAATATTCTGTTCTTCGTCTTGTGTGTACTGACTTGAACTAGTTGCCGTTGGCGTAACGGCGGCCTTTTCAACAACTGTATCTTCAATCAAAACTGTATCTGTCTGTTCTTCAGCATTTACTTCTTTTACTGCGGCAGTGTTTGATTTTTTTTCTTTTTTTTCAATCACGGTGTATGCCGAAGCGGTTATTATTATACCTGCGATGAGTGTTAGTGTGCAGGCTTTTATCATTTGTTGTGTAGAATATAGCTTCATTTGTTTACCTCAACTAAAGAAGAATAGAAAAATCTATTTCACCCTTAAAATATTTATATTCCTTGAAAATTTGCGTTCCAAAACGTAAATTCAAAAAAAATGATGAATAAAATGGTTGAATACAAATATCAACTCCACCTTCCAATGCACGCATCCATTTTATGTCGTTTTGCTCTCTGTCATCATTGTCTAGTCCTGTTGTTCCAAAACTTGAGTGGACGCTTGCGTATGAGCCGATTGCGTATGATGAGGCTCTATATTGTAATGACAGAGAGTTTTTCCAGACGCTGTCAAAGTTGTCTTCCTGCGTTGCATAAGTGGAGGTTTTATATGTTAGTTCAGATGTGAGTCCTGTATAAAAGGATTTTGATTCAAAACCAGTAACCAATCCTCCGCCAACTCCTGCACCGTTATCAGCACCGTAAGGGTAGTACGGTTTTTTTGAATTTCCCCCGGCCCTTATCAAAAATCCATAGTCAAAATTTACGGAATCACCTTTGTTTTGACCTGTAAATTTGAGGGCCACGGTAAATGTTCCTGCACCTTTTTCATATCCGGCTAAAAATCCACCCTTCATGCTCAGCTCAAGCCAATCCTGAAATGCATATGAAAAATGAGCGTTAAAAGGAGCACAGTAAAAAGGACTGTCCTGGTGTGTAAATGTTAATCCTGCAGAAAGACCTGCGTTATAAATTGCTTTTGGATAGTGGAAAGCCTGCGGAACTGTTCCAATTCCTGTTCCGCTCGCTGTAACAGACGCAAAAGGAATTGAAATCGAACTGTCAGCAACAAAATCAATTGTCCTTACCTGATCTTTTGCTGAGATTCTTGCTGTATAAACTCCGTCAGGAATTTTATAAAGAGAAGATGTTGTTCCATCCCAGGTAAAAGATTGATCCCATGTTTCAAAACCGGAAAGCTGATATTGACATACAGTTTTTCCAGATGAATCTAAAACCTCAAAAATTCCATTTTCTTTATTTGTAACCGAAAAAGAAAATTTTATCTGACCTGGATTTCCCGGCAGATTGGGGTTAAAAGAAGTTTTGTTAGCCTTAAAATTTGTTATATTAAATTCCGCTTCTTCTAAAGTTACTCTTACAATCTGATACGTGTTTCTGAATACGGTAATTTGGCCAGATTCATTTTTGTATCCGAATTTTCTTGCAGTTACAGAATGTGTACCTTCTTCTAAAGACACGCTTGATGAATTTATTCTGGTACCGTCAACATAAATTAAAGTGTCTGCTGGATCAGAGGTAAATGTAACGACTCCTTCATATTTTTTTAGTTCGACATAATATGTTTCTTCCTGTCCACGTTTTACAGAGATACGGTATCGTTTCGGCTCATATCCATTTTTTTCAACACGCAGAAAGTATCTGCCTTCAGGAAGATTTGTAAGAGTTAAGTTTGTGTTTCCTTCGAATTGTCCGTTTAAAAAAACAGCAGCATCACTTACATTGCTGGTTATTGTGATTTTAGTTTTTGTCGTTTCAAACTGCTTTGTTTTTTCTGCATATAAAAGTGAGGTTTCAGTTAAAGACTCGTCTGCTAATTGTGTATTTAAATCTGGCAGTTCCTGAATTGTAGAAGAAAAATTCTGAGAAAATGCTACTGAGATTAAACAAATAAATAATGTTAAAAATGCACTAAGTCTCTGTATTTTCATAATTTATATGCAATTCCCTGAATTCTTTATTCATGCGGAGGGTTTAATACCATGCCTTAAGAAATCATATATAATTTATCCTATTATTTGTCTGTCGGCAATAAGCCGTGCTCAAGAAAACTAAAATAGGAATTCTTAGTTATTATGATGTGGTCTAACACTGCAAGTCCAAGAATATCTGCTGCCTTACAAATGTGTTGAGTGGTCCTTAAATCCTGCTCAGAAGGGTGAGGGTAACCCCCAGGGTGATTGTGGCTTAAAATTATTCCTGAGGCATGTTCTTGAAGTGCATCCGAAAAGATTTCCCCTGGCTTTAAGATTGCCATATTTCCTGAGCCTACGCATAAAACTCTTATATTCAATATTTCTTTTGCGCCGTTAACTGTTACTGCAATAAAATGTTCAACATTCTGCATTGCATAATGCTTGATATATGGAATTACATCTTTCGGACTGTCAACCATTGCCTGAGGATTTCTGTTATGACGTTTTCCCAATTCAAGAGCTGCTGCAATGCTTAAAGCCTTGCTCAAACCCACACCCTCAATTTTTTGCAGTTGTTCAACATAATTCTCAGGATTAGTTGAACATATTGTATTAAGGATTTCTTCTGCCATAAACTCAATCGGCATTCTTTTAGTTCCACTTCCTAAAATCAGCATGATAAGTTCCTTGTCATTAGGGTAGGAAAGCCCGTTTTTTAGTGTAAGACGTCTCATGTCGATTTGCTCTTTATTATTGTTCATAATTGCTCATAAAACCTCATACTTTTAATTGCCTGTAAATTTTACTTTTTACATTTTTTGTAGAAAAAAAATTATAATTTACCGATATTTTTTGTATGTACAGAAAAAAAAACTATCAAAACCATCTTTTTAATATTTTTTTAACTTTAATTCTTACCTTGTTTTTTTCTTGCGTTTCTCCTTATAGACAGACTCAGAGCCGTTGTTCAAGAAATTTACTGGCTCAGGGAATCAAAAGCGATCGGCAGCTTGCTGAGTTTTTTTTAACGGAAAACAATGATATATCGTTATTAGAAGTTCAGCATCTTGCAAATTTATATATAAAAGAATCTTCAATCGAAGGAATAAATTCTGATGTAGCCTTTGTGCAAATGTGTCTTGAGACTGGCTTTTTGCGCTATGGAAATCTTGTAAAAAAAGAATGGCATAATTACTGCGGGTTGGGAGCTGAAGGACCAGAAAAAAGAGGGGAAATATTTGAAACTGAAGAAATCGGTGTACGTGCTCATATCCAGCATCTTCATGCTTATGCGACTACAGTAGATGTGCAGCTAAAGCAAACTCTCGTTGATCCCAGATACAGCTGGCCTCATAAAGCAAAATATGCACAGACTGTTTTTGACCTTGCACTCTCTTGGGCAATGGATAAGGAGTACGGCAATAAACTTGACGCACTCCTTACAAAACTTGAACAGTTCTAGATTCTTTTTCTCAGGCTTTAAATCCGCACATGCTGGTTTATGTTTATGTGCAATAAAAAGAATTATTGAATCGTTGTTCCAATATAATCTTTTCCCTCAAGAATTGCCCTGATGTTTTCAAGATTTTTACCGCCAGCACATATAACTTTTAAGCCTGTTTCTTGAGCTTTTTTAGAGGCAATAGGGTCAAAAGGACAGTTTTTTCCAGGAGACCATTCGTCTCCTACAATTTTACGGAAATCTGCCCAGGAAATTTCATCAATTGGTTTTGCATCAGGATTTTTGCGAGGATCATCTGTATAAACTTTTTCGATATTGCTTAAGTTTACAACTGTGTCAGCATTAAACTTCTGTGCAAGAAGAACAGCATCGTTGTCAGTAGAAAAACCTGGCTTCCAGCCTGCAGCAAGTAGCACTGAGCCTGTAAAATTTTCTGCCTTTGTTGGATCTGTAACAACATCTTCTTTACATAATTCGCCAAAGCAGGCTTTAACAAACTGTGCATTTAATCTTGTTGCCATAATACCAATCCAGTCTGCGGCATCTGTTCCTGAATCCGCAGAAATTTTTGCAACTTCTCTAAATGCATTTTGATATATGCGTGCCGGACCGCCGCCGCCTACTACAAAAATAAGTTTGTCCCCTTTATGGGTTTCTAAATATTCTTTTATTAGTGAAACAAATTTCTTAACAAACTCAACATCTGGACCTTCTGGTGCAACAATTGAGCCTCCCACTGATAAAACTTTTACAGACATATTATTATCCTCCTTAAGGTAAAAATATAATTCTAGTATATTCCAGCAATTACAGGCTCATTCCATAATGAACTGTAATTAACTGTTCCTGATGTTGATTCTTCCCAAATTGACTGTAAGGCAAATGAACGTTCTTTATAAACGCTATGACTGTTTGTAAGAATTGGTTTTACTTCGTTAAATCCGCGGCTGAAAATAATGTGCTGGCTGTCAATATTACCAAAGTAAAACTCCCTTGGATTTTCAATAACCTTAAAGGCTTTATATTCAAGCCCTTTTCCTAAAGCAATATCAACTGGAACCCATCCATAGTTTTCAATATAGAACTCGCACCACCAGTGGCTTTGGGTTTTTAAATCTACGTTTACCAGGACACCTGATACTGGAACGCATGGAATTTTACAGGAGCGCAAAAGGGTAGCGTAGGCAATCGCAAAATCATATTGATCACCCTGTCTGTCTTTTAATAAGTCTTTTGGATCAGCTGTATTTTTTCTAAGATTTGTTAATTTATAATTATCAATCAGATAGTCATAAATTAGTTTTGCCTGTAGATATGGGTTTGTTTCTTTTTTTATAATTTCTTTGGATAAAGAAACATATTCTGAATCTTCACACTTTAACAGAGCATTTGGCTGCGTAAAAGTTTTAAATAAAATCCTCTCCTTATCTGCAAAGGGCTTAACATATTTTGGATTGATTGAGGATATAATACTGTAGTCATCTATTACAAAACTGTGAGAAAACTTAAGTTTTTTTGAAGTGGAACGGGACAGCTCAATTTGGTGAATTATTGTATTTTGATACGCCTCAAATACTGGTTCGGGCTTACATTCTGTCATATAAGAAACCGGTTGAAAAGAAGTAACTGGGGGTCGAGGAACCCTCAATGCAAGGCTTGTATTTGATTTAGAAGAAATATCATCTATATCTAAATTTAAGTGAACTAAATATGTTTTTTTATCCCCATAGTTTTTTGTTCCGATTGATGTCTTTACTTCCAAAAATGTCAGATTGCTTTTTCCCTTTTCTGTCTGAACATAAATCTGACCTGAAGCTGCTCCGTCTGGAAGACGAATATGAATTTCGCTGTCGCTCCAATATTCGTAGTCATAATTATCTTCGCTTGCTGCAACATAGGTTAATTCTTCTGACGGGTCTGAAGATTTTTCTAAGGCAGAGGTAAAAAACACTATGCCGTTATTTCTGATTGTACCAAAATTCGTTCCGTTCAAAACTAATAAACTGCCAGGTGCCGCACTTTCTGGGGTGATTTGCGTGATAACTGGTAATGAAGTTTTTGTATCCGGGGGAAGTTGAACAGGAATTCCAGCTTCGTTTGCAAAAAAACTTGGTTTTGAGTTTCCGCTTTTTGTAGAGACGATAACCAATCCGTCCTGCACATTTGGCGGAAGAATAAGTTTTATCTGTGAATTGTTCCAATCTAAATATCCTGATGAAGTAATTCTTGAACCGCCGACTTCTACGTAGTCTGAGGAATTTCTGGTTTCGCCAAAGTTTGTACCTGTTATTATCATCATATCGCCGGGCGAGCCTACTGGCGGATTAACAGAATAAATTTCAGGGACCTTTTTTGCCTGATGAGTAATCAAGGATACAAATAAAAGAATAAAAAGAATTACACCCAGTATTGATAAAGCCCTAAATACCGGAAATTTCCTGAATAAAATTGAAAATGTTTTACTGATGCTCAAAGTTTTCTACCTGCTCCATAGGAATTTTATTAATTCCAGGTATTTCTATTTTAACAGAGACAGGAGATTTATTGAAGTCTGGCCTAAAAACATCTATGTCAGAAAAATTTGATGCAAGGCTTGTAGCACTAACAACTTTCTGATTTTGATTTATTACGGTAGAAGATGTATTTTCTTGTGAGTCAGCTTCATTTTTTGTTTCTTTTGTAGAACTTAATGCAGCAGAAATTTTAACCGTGTCGAGATTTCCGTCTACAACAACTTTATTTTCGGCAATCGGCTTGATTTGGGTACGGGCTATTGCGTTAACTTCTTGTTCAGGACCGACACTAAACTTAAGGGGAGTAACAACAAGGGCAAAAACGGCGGCGGCAGCTGCAAATCCTGACACCCACTTTGTATAAGAGTGAATAATATTTTTGTTGCTGTCATGATATCCCGTATTTTTTGCAAAACGCATTTTTGTCTGGAGGCGTTCAAAACTTTGATCAAGATATACTTGATTGAGTTTTACAGATAAAGCATCTTCCCTGAAAAACGAAGAAATGGTCTTCAGTTTTTCAAGTTCTCTGCGGCACTTTTCGCAGCTTTCAAGATGAGATTCATACTGTTTAGCAAATTCTTCTGGCATTTCGCCGTCAAGGTAGATTGAATGTAAATCTTTTTCAGGACAAGTAGACATCATCGCCTCCAATGAGTTTTTCTAACTGTTCACGGGCACGGAACATACGGATTTTTACGTTTCCCTCTGTTATGCCGAGAACTTTCCCGATTTCCTTGTAATTTAAATCTCCGTATTCACGAAGAATAATTACCTCTTTTAGTGTCTTTGGAAGTTTTTCCAATGCTGCAATGGCAATCTTTTGAGTTTCTTTTCTAAGGTAGTCTGTTTCGCCAGAAGTCTGCTGCCTTTTATCCTCGTAAAGAACTTTTTGATAAGCGTTGCGTTCCCGTTTTTTTCGAAGGGCATAATTCAGCGAAGCATTTTTTACTACCCTGATAAGCCAGAATTTCGCATCATTCATTGTAGGGAATGTCATTGCTTTTTCTCCGGCTTTTATGAAACAGTCGTGAACCAAATCTTCCGCTGCATCTTCGTCATTTACGATTCTCCAGGATACCTTAAACAAAAGTACCATAGTTTCGTTGTAAATTTTACGAAAATCCTGAGGATCGGCTGCATTGAGTGGTTTTTCACTTCCTTCCACATTATTAAGAAACATTTTTGCCTCAATTAGTTACACAAAATATAAGAATTTTCTTATTTTTTTGCGGGGCGAACGCCGCTAAAGCGTCGCCGGGCTATCCGTACTTGCGCTTTCGCTTCATCCGTCTGCAAAATGCAGACGCACGCCTTCGACTGCCTGTCGGCAGTCAGGCCGGTACTTCTATCCCTTTCGCTTAATTTCTTTTCCAGGTAGGACCAGAAGGGGTGTCTATGATTGTAATTCCCCGTGCAGAAAGCTGATTACGGATTTCGTCCGCACGGGCAAAGTCCTTTGCTTTTTTTGCAGCGGTGCGTTCTTCGACCAAAGCTGTGATTTCTGCTGCCTCAGGATCTCCTGCATGGTCATCGGCAGTTGTTTTAGTTTCTTCATTTTGTTTTTCTGCAATGGCAACTGCATTTTCAATAACAGAAAGGGAAAGAACCTTATCCATCGTAAAAATATCTGCAAGGGCTTCCACTGCCTTTTGGTTTTTACCAGAGGAAGCTTTCTGCATTGCAGCCATGGCAACAGGTGTTAAAAGGTCGTTTTCCAGTCCTTCGCGGAATTTTTTAAGGTTTTCACTTTCATTTTGTTCAGTGGCTACCTTAGAAAGAATTTCATTGTAATTTTTTTGCGAAAGCTCAATTCCTTCTTTTTTTGCCTTTAGAATAAGTTTTGCAACACGCTCATAAAGGGCTGCTCGGCCGTTTTTTGCAGATTCAAGCCCTTCAAGAGAAAATACCAGAGGTTTTCTGTAGTGCCCGCCTAAAAGGAAAAAGCGGTAGTCCAATGGAGCAAAACCTTTGCTTGTAAGTGAGTAACCCTTTTCTTGAGGTAAATCTGTCTGCAATGTAATAAAGTGTCCTGAAGACTTGCTCATTTTTCCGCCTTCAAGAATCAAAAACTCATTATGAAGCCAGTATTTTACCCATGGACCTTCTTTTCGCTCTTCCTCGGTAAAACTTCCTTCGCTCTGAGCAATTTCGTTTGTATGGTGAACAGGAACGTGGTCAATGCCGCCAGTGTGGATGTCGATGTGTTTACCAAGATATTTCATGCTCATGGCAGAACATTCTATATGCCAGCCTGGATATCCTCTTCCCCACGGGCTGTCCCAGGTCATCGCCTGATTTTCAAATTTGCTTTTTGTAAACCAAAGTACAAAGTCTCCCGGGTTACGCTTGTTTTCGTCAATGACAACTTCCTTGCGCTTACCTTTTCCTGCAACGAGCTTTGTCAAGTCAAGGTTTGCAAGTTTTCCGTAATCAGGATATGTAGAAATATCATAGTAGAGGTTTCCTCCCGCCATGTAAGTATGACCGTTTGCCTCCAGTTTTTTGATAAGTTCAATCATCTCAGGAATATGCTCTGTTGCCTTACAGATTACATCAGGATGGCGGATATTTAAGGCGTCAATATCCTTTAAAAAAGCATTTGTGTAGAACTGTGCAACTTCCAGTACGCTCTGATGTCTTTCTTCGGCAGTTTTTACCATTTTGTCATCACCATCGTCGCTGTCGCCGGTAAGATGACCTACATCAGTGATGTTCATTACATGTTTTATGTCGTAGCCTAAATATGAAAGAGTTTTGTCCAATACATCAATAAAAACATAGGCACGGAGGTTTCCGATATGCGCATAATTATAAACAGTTGGACCGCAGCCGTAAAAACCAACATGATTTTCGTGAACAGGAACAAAATCCTGCATTGACCGTCCCATAGTGTTAAAAAGTTTTAAAGCCATTTTGATTTCCTTCGCCTTTTTTTTATAGATTTACAAAAAAAAATATAGCCCAGAAATGTTTTTTTTTAAATTGAGGAAAAAAAAGGCCGCAGGGCATGCCCTGCGGCCTTTTTTGATTCAGGAGTGTATCCTTATCTGTCGAAAGCCCAGCCTGAGAATTCAAGAACCTTTGTAACAGAACCGTCGCTTAAGGTAATTGTATTGTCTGTGCTGTTATAGCTTACGATAAATGATTTTGAACCGTTTCTGCTGGTAAAGACAGTATGGTCTTCGTTCCATTTCCAGCCGTCATATACACTGAAGTCGCTTCCTCCAAATTCGATTTCATTGCGGCTTACCTTGTAAGTATAAGTGGGGTTATCATCATGAAATCTGTAGGCAGCGTACTGTTCATACCAGGCCCTGGAACTGTCATATTTTGCCTTGCATACAATATAAGACCCTGTCTTATTTGCGTCAGACGGTGTGGTATAAGCCATATAAAAGTCAAAGCTGACGTTTTCAGGTGCCTCAGCCTTTCTTGCTGCAAGCTCAATCTGTTTATAGGATTCCAGTGCTTCTGCAATTTCGGAGATTGTTGCTCCGGCTGAAAGTCCAAGTCTAGCCTCTTTCTCTACAAAGATCGTTTATAGACGGGTCAGTAATTTTTTCAAAATCGATTATGGCATTTATCACGTTCTCATATTTTGTGTAGTAGCGAAGAGTGTCTTCTTCCAGAGTAACCCATGCACCGTTTTTATAATCAGGGGAACTTATTTTTATAAAGCTGATTACGGCAGAGGCGCCTTCGTAATCTGCAATAAAGGAATATTTTTTCTTCACATCAAGTACAGGTACTCCGTTTTCATCTTCCTCATATTCTTCAACTGTGATTGTTTTTGAATCATTGTCAATTTTGTAATAAGAAGAACCGTTGTTGAATTCTTTTACTGCAGGCAGGAAGAGTTTATATGTTTTATCCACTGTTTTACCGTTATATGTAAGGTGTGCCTTAATGCTTACATTCTGGTCTATGTAGTTACGGTAAATGTATATTCCGGCATAGGATCCGATTACTACAAGTCGGAGGCCAAGCGGTCTTAGGAAGACAATACTAATGGCCAACTCCTTGGCTCACAGAACGACATGGCTACGATCCGACTTACTGTTTTACCGTTATATGTAAGGTGTGCCTTAATGCTTACATTCTGGTCTATGTAGTTACGGTAAATGTATATTCCGGCATAGGATCCGATTA
>JAZSJM010000052.1:0-3977 GCA_045534325.1 Treponema sp.
TTACCCACACCCCAAACCTGTTTTCCGTCTTCCATTGTAATCTGAACATAGGCGATGGCATAAGTATCAGAGCCCTGACCGACAGAATGTTCATGGAAAGCAGAAATATTGAATGAAGGAATTTTTGTTTCACGTAAAGAAGCAACAAAGGCATCAAGAGGTCCGTTACCTTTTGCACCAACAGAAAGCTGTTCTCCCTGATATTTAATTACCCCTCGAACAGAAACAACTTCTTCTTTTCCCTCTGTTCCAACCATTGTTGTTGCAAGATCAAGGATTTCAAGGTGTTTTCGATTATTGAGCCATTGACTTTCAAAGAATGATAATATTTCCTCTGGTTTTAACTCACGCTGAGCTTTATCACTTTCTTCTTTAATTAAATTACCGATTGCAGGCTGCATTGCTTTTGGTATCGCATAGCCAAAGTTATGTTCAAGAATAAAACTTGCTCCACCCTTTCCTGACTGAGAATTAATTCTGATAATACCTTCGTATTTACGGCCTATATCTTTTGGATCAATTAAAAGATATGGCACATCCCATACTGCACTTTCGTCCATTTTTGCACGTGCTGCAAGACCTTTTGCGATTGCATCCTGATGTCCACCAGAAAGAGCTGTATAGGCAAGACCTCCTGCATAAGGAGTGCGTGGCGGAATATCCATTTTAGTGTATTCCTGATAAGCATCTGCAATCTCTGGTAAATCAGAAAAGTCTAACTGAGGGTCAACTCCCTCAGCAAACATATTTAAGGCAACTGTAACAATATCAAGATTTCCAGTACGTTCACCATTTCCAAACAAACAGCCTTCTACCCTGTCAGCACCAGCCATGAGAGCAAGTTCACATTCTGCAACTCCCGTACCTCTGTCATTATGGCAGTGCGTAGAAATAATTACATTTTTGCGGTCAGAAATATGCTCAGCAAAATATTCAATTGAATCTGCATATACATTTGCCGTATAACATTCTACTGTAGTTGGAAGATTAAAAATGATTTTGTTTTCAGGGCTTGTCCCCCATTCATTCTTTACTGCTTCACAAATTTCTATTGCATAATCAAGTTCAGTCATTGAAAAACTTTCTGGTGAATATTCAAGGCGGATTTTGTCTCTTTCTTCTTTCGGGAGGTCTTTCATACATTCTTTAATGCATTTTACGCCGTCTACTGCAATCTTAATAATTTCTTCTTTTGATTTATTAAATGTGTACTTTCGTTGTGCCGGCGAAGTTGAATTATAAATATGAAAAATAACATTTGGTGCCCCTTTTATGGCATCCATTGTCCTGCGAATTAAATGTTCCCGTGCCTGACATAACACCTGAATCGAAACATCATCAGGAATATGATTTTCTTCTATAAGGCGACGGCAAAACTCATATTCCGTGTCAGATGCAGAAGGAAAACAGATTTCTATTTCTTTAAAACCGATTTTTACAAGAAGATCAAAATACGCAAGTTTAGTTTCAACTCCCATCGGATCGATTAGGGCCTGATTACCGTCACGTAAATCAACTGAACACCATATTGGTGCTTTTGTAATACGGTTATCCGGCCATTTTCTGTTTTTTGGAGCCGGTTGGATTACAGGCTTGTACTTTGATGCATTCATTTTTACCTCCAGAACGCGCTATGCGTATAAAAAAAAGACCCGCTGCCTTAGGCACCAGGTCTGTCTTTCATTTTTAATATATAAAAGTCCACACTACCTGAATTGCTTTAGGCCTCAAAAAAAGAGAAAACTAGAAGTAGAAGTAGTGCATTTAATTTCATGTAAAACATTATGTAACTTTGTGATAAAAAGTTCAAGTGTCAAAATTATATTAATGATGCGTAAAAAAAAAATACCTGCCTGTCAATTATTTTTAAGAAAGACCAGAGGATATTTTAAATAGAGTTAAAAGATGCTCATTAAAATCTTTTGTTTTTGCTTTCATTTCTGATAAGAATTCATTATCATCAATTTTTCCAAGAACACTTAACATTTCCTCATCATTTCTGAATGTAATTTTTCTAAAATCATCTACATAATCTTTTTCGCGAGAGGAACGGGCTTCTCCAAGCATTTCATTACTTACCAAAGTTACATCTTTTATAATGTCGTCAAAGATTTCTTTTGTAAAATCCCTTACCTTTCGTGAATACAATAATTCAAGAAGATATACGGCATAATTTGTCTTATATAAAAGATAATTTTCTTCACATTCATCATAAAAAGAGTGAACTTGCTGCCAGTTTTCTATCTGATGGGTTTTTATTTTTGCAAAAAGCTCTTCAAGTTTTAATTCAGGCATAACCTGCCCGCCAACATTTACCCAGTTTGTATACAACGGAATCTTTTTAACGATAATCTTAAGCTGCTCTTCTGTAATCTGCGTATTAAATTTCTGGCAATAATCGACAAGAGTAAGACAAGCAAAATATTTTACTATCTTGCGGTAAGTTTTATAGGCACGTACGGGTTTATGTATTTCTGCACCGTATTTTTTCTGAGCCTCCATATCGCATAAATTGAATTCAGCATCTGGGTTTTGATGAAGGAAATCTTTTGCAGACTGCAAGAGAGCTTCCTTATTTTGTGCACTGACAGCCTTTTCCCAGCCTTTTTTTACAAGATAATCTCCCGTAAGTTCAATAATTCTATCTAAAGCCTCGATTACTTCCTGTATTGAATCCGGAGCAAGAGGATCTGTTTCAATATGCTGAACCTTAACAAATCTTTTATCCCTTTTTGAAAATTTTGATTTATTCCTTGTAATTGCATACATGTTATACAAAAACCAATAAGCCGGAATAATCGTTATGCATTTCTGATCTCCGTTAGAGACAACCAGTGAAAAAGGATATTTTATGTTAAGTTCATGTTGAAAACTCCCCTTCGAAACCAGCGTAAAGGAAGAAAAACGGGAATTATGCTTAAAATCAGAACATAAACCTGGCCAGAAACCACGACCGGCAAGCATCTCGCCATCTGGGGAGCGGCTGTTGTGATTAGAGCCAATTGTAGCCCCGGAAGCAATGTTTGACTGTCCGCAAAGAGTTGATGCTATTAAAAAAGATGAATTATGATGCTGCTCATGAAACGGAAAAATCAGATTATTAAGCATTTCACAGCAGCTGACAGTTGAATTATCCCCTAAAACAGAATTTAACAGACGGGCTCCATACTTTAACTGACAGTTTCTGCCAATTACAAAACGCACAGCCACAGCCTGGTAAAAAACTTTTGAACCGTATCCCATAATTCCATTTACAAGCTCAACACCTTCACCAATCTGGCTCGGCTCATCTTCACTTGATAATACAGTTATGTTTTTTAATTTAAATGCACCTTTTATGTATGAATGTGCACCAATTTTTGCATCTTTTAAAAGAGTCGTATTTTTTATGACAGCATCATGCTCAACGATTCCATAGGTATTTAATTCCTTGGATTGTCCATATTCGGTAAGCTCAATAAACCGTTTTTGCAAAACGCTGTCTTCCCTGTAACGGCTCCAGATATAGGCATCAGCACAAATCATCTCTTCAAAGGGCAAGACTGCTCTTTTATCATTTTCGTTTCCTACACTAACCCAAATTCTGTTATGCTCAGGCTCGCCTTCTTTTAAAATACCATTGCCAAATTTTGAGTGATTAGTACAACTCATCTCCTGTATATTAAAAAGCATTGAGTTCTGCCCTATACGATAATTTGAAAGGTAGGCAACATTATGAACTGCAACATCGTTTTCTAAAACAACATCGTCCAGATACGAGTTATAAAGCCCTGTATCAAGAACCAAATCATGAAATTTAAGGGAAGCTTTAACCAGACGCCCAATAATTAGAAAGCCGCGTATTGTGCACTTTGAAATAAGATAGGGATCAAATTCATTTTCTTCACAGTTTACATAAACATTCTGCCAGGAATCATCTTCGTTTGTATTATTCAACGACTTTAAAATTTGAATTTCTTCTTGTGTTAAGTGTCTTT
>JAZSJM010000065.1:0-8038 GCA_045534325.1 Treponema sp.
CCTGACGGCGATAACGCTTGCCTACAGTTCCAGAAGGATCGTAATCTGTAACAAAATCTTCTTTCAGCAGATGCTGAATTTCCTTTGCTTTTTCTGCAAGACCGTCTTTTTTCATAAGAGGTAGAACGGCTACTGTAATTGGAGCAAGACGAGGATCTAAGTGAAGAACAGTTCTGTAATCTTCAGCCCCATCTTTGCCCACATTTTCTTCCTCGTAGGCTTCACAAAGGAACATAAGGAAGTTACGGTTAAGACCAGCAGAAGTTTCAATTACATAAGGAACATATTTTTTATTTCCGTCTTCCTGATCCATATACGACATATCTTTTTTTGAATACTGCTGATGCTGAGAAAGATCAAAATCAGTACGAGAGTGAATTCCTTCAACTTCCTCAAAACCAATCGGGAAATTATATGTAACATCGTAAGCATCTTTTGCATAATGAGCCAGTTTATCATGATGATGCCATTTTAAATTCTTTTCTGCGATACCGTATTTTAAATAGAAATTCCAGCGGTCTTTTCTCCAGCGTTCAAAAGTTTCGTCTTCAGTACCTGGCTTACAAAAATATTCCATCTCCATCTGTTCAAATTCACAGGTTCTGAAAATAAAGTTCTTGAATATAATTTCATTACGGAATGATTTACCCACCTGAGCAACACCAAAAGGAACTTTCATACGATTTGACTGAACTATATTTTTAAAATCTGTAAAAATTCCCTGACATGTTTCTGGACGAAGGTAAATAAGGTGACTTTCGTCAGCAATCGGTCCCTGATAAGTTTTAAACATAAGATTAAATTCACGGACAGCAGTATATTTACGATTTTCGCTTTTACAAGTCGGGCAGTTGATATTTGCATCAATGTAAGCCTTCATTTCTTCATGGCTCATTGTATCAACTGGTTTTCCAGGATCTTTGTCTGGATTTGCAGCTACAAAGTCTTCAATAAGTTTATCCGCACGGTGGCGGGCCTGACATTCAAGACAGTCAACCATAGGATCCGAAAAGTGATCAACATGACCAGAAGCCTTCCATGTCGTGTGATGCTGAAAAATAGCGGAATCAAGTCCTACTACATCATCATGGAGCTGAGTCATTTCTTTCCACCATGCGTTCTGAATATTACGCTTAAAATCTACACCCAATGGACCATAATCCCAGGCACCAGCCTGCCCACCGTAAATTTCTGAAGCCTGATAAACAAAACCTCTTCTCTTACAAAGTGAAATAATTTTATCCAGTGTACATGCATGTGGATCTGCTGAAACTTTTTCGTTTTTTGCCATTTTTAACCTCTATTCTTTTTCCGTTTACTTTATCAACAGAAATTAAAATCTCCAATTTTTAAAGAAAGCATTATTTCTTTCTATTTTTTGAGATTGTAACATATTTTTAAAATAGTGAAAACAGACATAAATCATACTTTTTTATATACTGATTCAAGCAAATATAAAACACAATTAAAGTGGTTTACAAAGGCTATTTATACTTTCATTTTCGGAGGAATAGAATAAAATGAAAAAAATATTAATTGCCCTTACGGCTTTAGCATTTACTGCAGCTGCTTCTGCACAGGTTTTAGATTCACAGCAGATGAAAAACACAGCTTGGGCAGGCTTTGGAGCTCCTATTGACGGAGACGCAATGTTCTACGGTTTTACGGACACATTCCAGGCACGTTTTGACCGGGGAAACTTTACAATTGAAGGAATGCTTAACTGGTCATTTCTTGCAAACTACGATAACGAAGGTGATGTTAATAACTTTATTTTTGGAACTTCAAACTATAATCCCCTCTCCCTTAAATATGGAACCCGAGAAAAAGGAACTAATGCAGGAGACAACAATGTAAACACAACAGATGCTGCCATTGCATCGGCTGCAACAGGTGTAGTAGTTAACAACAGTGCAAATGTTTCAAATACAATTCAGGATTCATACTATATTAATTTTATATGGCATCCTTCTAAAAATTTAGACTTAGGTGTCGGTACAAAACTTAACTGGCAGGTAGGACCAGCTCCACGTTACGGAAACTGGCTATGGGAATCAGACGCACACATTCGCCAGGGAGGTTTTTCTACAGCTTACGATGACAGGGCTGGTGCTTTAACTCAAACTTCATCAGAAGATGTTCATTCCTATAAATTCTCTGTTGATAAACCGGGAAGTGCTGACGTTGTAGGTTTTGTTCCTTATGCAAACAAATACGCAAAACGCGCAGCAGGTGTACGATACTTCTACAACACAAAGAACGCTAAATTCCAGCTGGGAGCTGCAATTCCAAATGGATTTAACACTGATGACCCGGCCGTTAACTTAGGTATTCAAGTTGCTCCTGTAAAATGGCTTTCTGTAGGGGCCGCTTTAGAGGGTGCATTTGATGATCAGGCAAACTTTTACTCTGGTGCAACAATTGGGGCAGATAACTTTATCCTAGACTTATATGCTTCTGCAGTTTCATTATTTACGGATGAAAAAGATGATCAGGCATACGGCACAGGTGCTGCAATCAGCTTTACAATTCCTAATACAAAATTCAATGTTCGTCCTGAATTAGGCGTAAACTTTTTTGAAAACGACCATTACGATTTTGCCTGGTACACAGGTGGAACACTTTCATTTGCCATTTCAAAAGACCTTGGATTTAATTTCTGGGGTTCATGGGCTCAAGGCTCAAAAGATGACCGCTGGGACGATAATAACGCAACAGATGATTGGAACGGTGGACACATTCTTAATCTCCGTCCTGAACTTACATACGCATTTTCAAAGCAAACAACATTTGCTGTTTACTTAGACATTGAACAGCGTACGGCTTTTGACGGAACTAACCGCAAGTGCTGGTCAAGCGGTGTATTTATGACATATATTTTCTAACGCAATAAAAATTATCATTTTATAAGGCTGTCAGAAAAAACGGTTCATAAGAATCTAAAGACCTGTTTTTTCGACAGCCTTATCTTTTTTATCAACCCCTAGTCCAAAAAGTGCAAAATCAGCACGGCAAGGATCACCTTTAAAATATTCATTCATCTTTTCAGTAAGTTTAATACAGGTTTTTAAATTTGCCCCTGGAATATTTCCTGTTGAAGTGCAATTTAAAAATCCGAACTTCACAGATTGCTGCATTACATGAGTATCAAGGGGAAGCAAAAGCTTAGACTTGTCATACCATTTCCACAACCCTAAATCAACTGGAGAATTATCCCTTACCATCCACCGCAAAAACATATTAAGTTTTTTTGCGGCTCCGTTTTTTGACTGGCTTATTAGGGAGCAAGGCTTTGTAAAACTCTCTGCAATTGTCTGATGAAGATATGTATTATTTGAGTCTTTATTCCATCTATCCCGGAAATATTCACCTAAACTACCCTTTTCGACTAAAAAATTACGGATAGAATCAAAAAAAATCCTCATATCACAACAGGTATACA
Organism: Treponema sp.; assembly: GCA_045534325.1. Classification (GTDB taxonomy): domain Bacteria; phylum Spirochaetota; class Spirochaetia; order Treponematales; family Treponemataceae; genus Treponema_D. The sequence goes on from JAZSJM010000065.1 coordinate 3,443, forward strand.
TTCTGTAAAAAGATTGGGAAGTACAGTCAAAATATCTTTTGTAATTTTCATCAATTATCCATTGGGAAGGATTTTTTTTATCATCATCAATCATTTTTAAGATTTTTTTTATGGACAATAAAATTTGATCTCTTCTTCCAAAAGCGAGATTTGCACAGATAAAGGCTATAACTTCCGTATCAACAATGTTTCCACCGTTTTCAGGGAGAAAATCATGCATAAAACGGGAAGGATCTTTTTTTAAGAAATCTTTTGTTTCGTACTTATCTGCAAGTGCAATTAATTCATCTTTTCCAAACATAAAAGCCGAAAAATGAAACATACATCTGTCATTTCAAATTCCGGCTTTAGTATAAAAATGAATTTAATTTTTTACAATATGGATTTTTTATTTATTAAGAATAAATTCAACACGGCGGTTTTTCCACCAGTTATCCTTATCACTTCTTGCAACAACAGGCTGGCTTCCACCACGTCCAACTGCTGTAAGACGACTTGCATCAACACCGTTTTTCTTAAGCTGATCTTTTACAAATTCAGCTCTTTCTTTTGAAAGCGGCTTTAATGCCTTACCATACTGAGCAGTATCCTGATTTTCTTCAGCCTCTGTTCCAGAAATATTGTTTGCATGACCTTCAATTGTTACCGTATAATTCTTAAACTTGTTGAGGATTTGTGCAATACGTTTGAGTACACGCTCATTGTTTGATTTCTGTGCCTGAGTAATTCCGCCTTTAATTTCATCCTCAGTCTTAAAGTCTGCACTGTCAGACCGGAAAATGATTGAAGGAACTGCCATTTTAAGAACATCGCCTACACGAATAACAAGAACATCAACGCTGATTTTTCCTTCAACTTTGCTTGTCATTCCAAGTGAATCTGTAGCTGTAAACACATAAGGATAGTCCATTGCCGACTGAACAAGTTCACCGTTATTACCGCGACCATCCCAAACAACTCTTTCAGTAATTGTTTGTTTTCCGCTTACAGACCAGAATTTCTTTCCGTTTTCAGGATCATTAATCTGGAATGACCAGTTTTTAAGAGGAACAGCACTACTTCCCTTTAACTGAATATAAAGATCATCATCCTCTCCATCATTATCAGGAGAGAAATAGCGTGGTGCCGTCTTTACAGTAAGATGAGGAGGTGTAACAGTGCAGATAAATGCAGATGAAACTGCGTTAACAGTATTTCCTTTTTCATAAGCAATTAATAAATTACCGGTATATGCACCTTCTGCAATTTTTCCTTCACCATTGTTTCCATCCCAGTTGATTACTGCCGGAAGATTTTTAGAATCAGCATTTGTCCACTGACGTACAATCTTGCCTTCAGCACTTACAATCGAAAATGCCCACTTTGTAATACCCTCTACAAGGCTTGTTCGTATTGTAAATTTCTGTACATCTGCAATATTATCGCCGTTAGGAGAGAAATATTCGAGATCAGCAGTTACGTAGGCCTTTGTCTCACGGTTATCAACTGTAATACCAGAAATTTCCTCGCTTCCTTTATTACCTGCAGCATCTACGCTTGTAAACACGAGTTTATAAATACCGTCGGTAACTTTATTTCCATTGTCATCTGTTCCGTCCCATGCAAAATCAGGAACAACTCCATTCCATGAATAAGTTTTTACAATCTGATTTTTTGCATTTAAAACAGATGCGGTCCATTTTTCTTCCTTTGAAGACTGAACTTTTACAGGAACAGTATCTCTATTTCCGTCTCCGTCAGGAGAGAATACGGCATATTCTGCAGTTGCCTTTAGTGAAGGAGCAACACTGTCAAGAATAAACTGCTGACTTACTGTTTCAGCCTTTGCTCCGTTTGCAGACTCTGTATAAAGTTTTGCACTGTATGAACCGTCTGAGCATCGGCTTCCGTCAGATGAAAGTCCGTTCCATGAAATACTGGCAGGAAGTGCTTTTTCTGCATTTTGAGACCAGACAACACTGCCTTTAGAATCCTTTACTTCTATTGTCCAATTTTTAACAGAACTGCCTGATTTTACAACAGGAGTAAATTTTACGCTTGCTGAAGCGGGATTAAACGCTGCAGGACTAGCTGTAAGTATAAGTTCGGTCTTACTTGTATCAAGTGCAAATAAAGGCGAATCAATTTTTGTTGAATTGCCAGCGGCATCACTTGCTGTAAGTGTATAACGATATGAACCGTCCTTTGAAAGAACATTTGACTTATCAAGACCGTTCCATACGATTTTTTCAGGCAGGAATGTTCCAAAATCAAATGTCTTAACTATATTTCCAGATGTATCTGTAACAGTACCTGTCCAATTTGAAATCGGAGAAAGTGAATTAGCAACAGTAACCTGAGAAATTCCAAGATTATCAAGATTTCCATCGCCATCTGGAGAGAATGTTGTATTTTCAAGGGAAATTTTAGCATTTGGCGATGTTACATCAAGTACAAATACAGGTGATTTGAGAGGGTCAGTTTCAAAACCATTTAAGTATTTTGCAACAACTTTTGCGTAATAATTACCCTCCTGAGCAATCTCACCTTTATCATTTTTTCCATCAAACTCAATTGTAGAGGGAGGATTATCTGTTCCTGAATATGTACGTACAGGGTTAGCATCCTTGTCTTCAATTGAAACAGACCACTGAACAAGTTTGTTGCCTGTTTTAGCCTGATCAGGAGTAGGAATTTTTACGTCAAATACGACTGTATCATTAATACCGTCAGCATTTGGTGAAAAATATCGTCCGCCATTCAAGGTAATGTTTGTTGCCGGTTTCTCCGCAGAATAAATAATGTTCGAAATTACAGCAGGAGCAGAAATGTTCCCAGCACGATCTTTAGCCGTAATCTTGTATGAATAAACGCCATCTTTTACAAAAACACCGTTATCATCTGTTCCTGACCAGTCAAATTTTAATGGCTCACTTTCTGTCCATTTAAATACACGAACAGGAGTTCCTACTGAATCAAAAAATGTTCCTGTCCATAAATCTTCCTTAGAACCATTTTGCTTGATAGAAAGAACTGCTTTAGCACCTTCACCAAAGATTTTTGAATCTGAAGATGGCTGTGTAAGTTCAATTTCAGGAGCTGTATTATCAACAATAACAACGAGCTGACTTGTAGAAGCTGTGTTTCCATTATCATCTGATGCAGAAAATGAATAATAATAAGTTCCGTCTGGTGCTGTTTCACCGTTATCCATTACACCATTCCATGTAACAGAAGCAGGAATCGTTACTCCAGTTTTAGGAGTAATAAGCTGCTTAAAAAAATTTTTTAAGCCTATACGTTCAGGTCTTTTTTCCTTATTTCCGATGGTTCTGACGATTTCGCCATTTTCGTTACGAATAATAAAACTCCATTCACTGACATATCGTTTTTCTTTTATCTGAAGAGGAACTTCAAGAATATCCTGAACACCGTCATTGTTTGGAGAGATGTAAACAGGTCCTTTTTCAGCAAAAATACTTGCGACGCAAAAAATTGAAGCAACTGTTAGAAATATTTTTTTCATTATTCTTCCCCCCAAAGTATGATTTGTGGCGGCTGAGTATCTTTCAAGCCGAGATTAAGCTTTGCACCGGCACTTACAGCATTTACGTTTTTATAAAGCTGTTTCCAAGCTCCGCTGACAGTCATTTCACTTTCCTGCCAGCCTTTATTTGCAAGCATTGAACCGTCTTTCGAATTAAACTTAAACTGAACACTAATTCCCAGAGAAGGAATTATATTTTTTGCACCTTCAGAATATTCGCTGACATCATATTCCCATGCAGAACTTAATTTTACAATTTCACAAATCAAAATCTGAACGCCAGCATCAACTACAAAATTCTTAAATGCAGGAAATGAAAAATCAATACTTGAACCTATATCAAAATTCTTTTTATCCAGAAGGCAGGCAGCAACCCCCATTCTTGGAGTTGCAATTCCCGGCCATGATGTTGCATAGCCGCCTTTAATTCCAAGAACTTCTGTATTCTTTAACGATTTACCGATGTTCAGAAGTGAAGCACCAAAACGTAAATCCTTCATAAAAAACAAATCGCCGAAATTATAGAAAGCACCCATATTTACGCCACCGAGCTAGTCAGAGTCGTAGCCCCAAAAAACACCGACATCAGCATTCATACCGATTGAAAGCCTATCATTGATGTCTTTAGCAACATTTGCCGTAAATGTAAGTGTATTACCAAGATGCATGTCATAAAAAGGAACAAAAACACCCTGAACCAAAAAAGAAGAAACACACCATCGGGAAGGAAAAAGAATTCCGCCTTCAAAAGCAGCACCTAATGATTTATCAGAAGCATCTTTGCCGTCAAAAAGCAAGGTTCCGTCAAGGTTAACAACAATCCGCTGCTCATAGGCAGTTAAGGCAGGATTATTAACCACACTGTCAGGAGAAATACTGTAAAAAGCACCTCCTGCAGATGAGCCTGCGTCAGTTAATAAATCCGGCGAAGAAATTCTAAAAAGGTTTTGACCTCCAGCCGGTGGATTGTAAGCATACAAACTTGCAGAAGCTAAAAGAACAGCAGCTGCAAAAACTTTCTTAAACATAAACTAATCCCCCAGAATTATTTTCTCTAATATATCAGATTT
>JAZSJM010000004.1:0-6943 GCA_045534325.1 Treponema sp.
CATATAGTCAAAGTTAAGAAAACTTTTATCGCCAGACCTTATTATTATGTCATTAAACTTTACTTTATAAATTTTCGGAGCATTAGTATTATCTTTTTTACTCCAGTTCCCTGTCCATTCTTCAGAAGCATCCTCATCCAATACTATGCGAGTAAAATAATTAGGATGATTACTTTGCGAAATATTAACTGGCTCAATAGCGTATAAACATCCCTCTGGATTAATATACATTTCATAAAATGTATTAGTGTTATCATCTTCTAATAATAAAACAGTAAATTCTCCAATACTCATATCACAATTTTTATCTGGATTTATAAAAGCGTCATGATACCTATATGACCAAATCCTAAAAGTATGAGAAAAATCTATCTCTTCAATATTTGTATATAAAGAATATGTCTCTTTAATGCTATACTGATTAAATCCCTGTTTTTTTGAATCCCAATATGTAACACTTGCATCTCTGGTATCGAAATCTATTAGTGTTTCGTCTAGTAATTGTAATATAGTGGAAATTTCTTGAAAATCTCTTGTACCAATAAATAAATCACATAATAAAAGTGTTGTTTGTCCACCGATTTCTGCATGAATATTTCCATAAGTGACAACATCATTATATTCTGATGTTGAATTAGGATTAACAGAACTAATCAGTTCTCCATTTGGTTTTGAACACTCAATCCCCTTATCGTTAACATAAAAATCTCCTGCCCTCAAAAAATATCGGTAATGTTGTGTGTCCCATTCAAAGTTTGGAGTTAATACTATGTTAGAAGTTACTTTATATCCTTTCGCAATTATTGTTCCACCATTTTTTTCCCAAATAGTATTATGATATTGTTTATGTAAATCAGGTAATTCTTTTTCTGTTAAAATATAGCCTTCTTCGCACATAAAATTTTCGGGTGTGCCTGCTTCTGAACTATTGTATTTTACTGTGTAAACTCTTTTGGGTTCTGTATTTACTTCTTCTGTAGTGCAAGAGATTAAGGACAAAATAATTGTAAGTGCAAATATTATTTTTTTCATAATGACTCCTACTTTTTCAATCCTTTTTTTGAAATAATTATTGCTACCGAAAAGGTAGCCGTTTTTGTTAATTACCAAATGGCAATTCTTATTCTTCTATGGTGGCTAGTAGAACAGGGTCCAAATGAATCTCTCCCGAAGAGGTCTGGTATGAAGCTTTACCATAAATATTATTTCCGACCCAATAAAAACTTACTTCGTATTTAGAGTTTTCTGTGTTAATTGTTCTTGTAGAAGGCAAAGTTAATAACTCAGTTAAAGTATCCCTATTGATACAAATCCATTCGGATTTATGTTTTAAGCATATAGATACGATAGAATCTTGCTCAAAATAATAATTATTAAAATCTTCCGTAAATGTGGATGAATATACGACAGCATCATCAGACCCGTAATTAACTTGATAAGATATTATATCGTCTGCTAAATTGAATCTTACTGGATGTAATATCCAAGCTCTATCGTCAAATGGATAAAATTGGCATATACCATTAGAAGATTTATCTGGCTCTATTAAGAGTGCCCCACTTTCGAGTATACCAAAAGTATAGACTTCACAGAATCCACTATTTTTTATAATATCAGCAAAGACATTTGAGGAAAGTGTAATTTTTTCCAAACTACTATCTTTTTCTTCAATAACAATATAGTTTAAGTCATCTACGCAAAAATATACTCCCTGATACCAATTAGTAGAACAATAACCATATTCTGTTATTTGATCATCATTCCAATAATAAGTTATTTTATAAAAGGGGCTTCTTCCGCCATAATAAATATTACAAATAGGTTCTTTTACTTTTCCATAGTATTCTGTACTGTAATAAGTAATCCAATTATATTTCGGTATATCAATAACAGGGTCATCTGTATCTGCAGGGATTTCAGTCTGATTATCAATAGCCTTTTCTTCTTCTGTATCACAGGCAGTAAATAATAATGCAACCGCAGTAATTAAAATAAGAAATAACTTTTTCATAACTTCTCCAGTCGTTTTAAGATATAAAATTATATAATGCTATTTTAAGAATTGTCAAAAACAAACTTCGAGATACGATTCAAGTAACTTCAACTTAATTCAAGAAACGGTTTCCTGTTATTTTTATAATCGGGAGGGCGCATTATGCTTGAAGCAGTACGCAAGGTTAATTCATATTTTAAGAGTGCAACAAGAGCAGAAGTAGATAACCTTTTGTCGTAGATAATTCTATCAGAAAGGCAGGCTGATATATTTTATATGTATTATATCAAGAAGAAGGATGTCGGGTTTATTGCGGACAGTTTGTATGTAAGTTTATCTGTAATAAACACTGAGCTAAGAATTATCAGGGATAAAATGATTAAGGTTATTTAGAACTCCCTATAGAAAAGATTTTAATCTAATTTAATATCGTGGAGTTGTAAGAACAATCTGATTTCTGTTGGGTATAATTTATGGACACCATTTTCAACAATGATATTAAATATATGAAAACCGTAATTTTTACAATTCTGACAATGAAATTTATATTTATATGCAGTTGTTTGCGGATGCGTATTTTTCCAATTTAAGTCTGGAATGTAACCGCCTTTGTATAAGGCTTCAAAAAAGGGTTCAGCTGGCGTTGGAGCAAAACTCATGCTGCAATTGTATAAGAACTTTTTCTTAAATAATTCTTATTGTATAAGAATGTGTTTCTTACTCTTGCGTTAGTAAGAGTAAATTGAATCTTTTTATATTCTGTCCAAAGTTCAGAAAGATTTTGAATACTATCAGTCGCTAATGATGACAATGTTTCAACATTATTTTCTTTTATAAAAATCAAGAGAGTTTTTGCTAAAGACATAGCACAATCAAAAGCTTTGTCAGAATGAGCAACAATCCCATATTCAAGACAAATTGCTTCAAGCCCATTCTCAGTTCTATTAAACAGGAAATGAGCGTGAGGCAAATTAAGCCTTGAAGCAAATTTAATTGTTCCAAAACCGACAAAATTATAATCTGGTTTTTCGTTAATAATTTCTAATAATTCTTTGTTCATAGTTTTTTCTTGACGGGTGGTTGTAAAAAAATAATAACTGTAAGTATTATATCGGCAAAAAATAACGAATACAATAACAGTTTATTTATTATTGCAGATATAAATAAAATCACTATCTTTTCAGCAGAAAAACGACATCATTTAATTTTACTGTCTGCTATTCTTTACACAGAGGTTAAAGGATATATCAGTATCAGAACCTTGTAAACGACTTTTATATGAATCAGCGACCGCAGTACCAGCAGATGAACCTGCCTTTTCCACCGCAGCAGCCTCAGTTAGTTACAAGATATGTTTCCAATATTGAAGAAGCAAAAGCGTCAATGATAAGCCCGCTGTCAGTATGTCTTTATGTAGATACGGCAAGCGGGAAAATCTATATGAAGAAGATGAATAATAACGGCATATCTGAGTTCTATGAATATACGGTAGCAGACAATCAGTGTGCCGACCCATTGGCAGAGATAAACGCAAGACTTACGAATATCGAGAAGTTTTTGGGAGGACTAAATGATAAATCCGTTTCAGTTAATGAATCCGTTAATCAACCAGCAGTTGCAAAGCCGTATGCAGTCAATGATGAAGCAGAATCCACAGGCTTTTCAAAGAAATGCAGGAAATGGTTGGAGGAAAAAGTGAATCAGAAATTAAACAGACAGCCTTAAACCTTGCAAGAGAGCGTGGTGTTGATATCAACGCATTCGCAAAGAGTTTCGGGATTCAGTTGTAAAGGAATATTTGACAACTGAAAAAGTCATATTTTGCGTGGGAAGTTTTCTCACTTATTTAATCATAAAAAGGAGGTAGGCTTATGACTGTTAGTGATTTAGGAACACCTATGGTAATGGGCGACGGTTTTGGTGGCGGTGGTTTTATCTGAATACCAGACCTTCCCGGTAACAATTCCAAAAATACCACTCTTTTCCCCTTTGGAGAAAGTTATCAAATATCTGCGGAAGATGTTGATAAACTTATGAAGTATGTAATGCCAGAAACGATGCAAGTTAAGTACATCAGTCAGTGTGTATAAAGTACAGATATGACCACTTAGTGTTGTTACGAGATTATCCTGTAAGTCATAACACATAAGAACAAGGCTTGTTGCAGTAAGAATACCTACAAGAGCAGGTGATACATAATAAGTTGCACTTATTGAAAAGTCATTTCAGAAACCTTTAGAAAGACCGCCCGTTACATAATCGAACAGAAACGCTCCGAATAAACTTAAGAATGGTAAGATACCGCCTAAGAATCCAGCCCAGTTCCTGATTCTTTTCTGCCATAATAATTCGCTCATATAAATCTCCAGTATTTGTTTTTGACACGGTTATAGAACCGTGATAGATTTAGTCTAATATTACAAAAATAGAATCTTAAAAAAGGTGATTTATGAAGAGAATTTTATTTGTACTTACAATCATTTTGTCTTTAATTTCCTGTACAACAGAAGTAACGAAAGAAGTAGTAAAAGAAGTAAACACAGAATCAAAAAGAGTTTACACAGTAAAATACAATAGTTCAGAAGAAGGCACGCCAGATGATTTTATGTGCGAAGAAGGCTATGTCTTAACAGAAAAAGAATTACCTGATTTTAATAAGTTGTATATCAATACTATCTGGAAAACTCAAGATGAAACAGAAATTGGAAAAGGATATAAAGTAACTTCTGACATAGTATTAACTCCAAAATTTGAATGGGACACACAACATTACAGATACTTTTTAAGAACAGGTGATTATTATATTGACGATAAGGGGATTGAGTGTTCAAGACCAAATGGAGAACTGATTAGTTCTGTTAATCCTAATTTAACATCAGAATATATTAATGATGTTGACGATTTAAATTATGGAAGTATTCACGCAGAAATCGGGGGGCAAACAACACTTTTATTATGTGATTATTTTATTGGTTCAAGAGATTTTCGAGACCCTATAGGATTAGGATATACATTATTTGGTGTACTAATGAACAGTTACTCTCCCGGATTCGATGTCAGAGATGTAGATGTTATATATGGTAATTTAAAAAAACAAGGATTTAATCAGTATAACATTACAGAGTCATATTCTTTATATACTAATGAGAGAAAACCCGACATAGATTTTTCTCATACTTATAAGATTTGTACACTTTATTATTTAAATGGTTCTTTTATCAATTATTACTTATTATTAATAGATTTGGACACTAAAGAATACTATGAAATATATGTTAACCCAGACGGATATTTATATGGCATTAAACCTGTTAAAGATGTGCTTCATAAACTCGAAATATTAAATGAAGAATATTCTGAAGAATGGACAGGAGACTGGAGTAAAAAAGATAACACTAATGCTCCGAAAATTTATAAAGTAAAATTTAATGACATAATAATAAAGGCTGGCAATAGTGTTTTTCTTAACTTTGACTATATGGAAGGTATTCTTAATTTTGGAAGATACAACACTGTAGCTGGTAATTATAATTTTGACACGGTTGATACCGATGTTTATTTGGAATTTTGGCATTTAGATTAACACTGATAAATATAGTATTCGATAACCTTACCCTCTTTGACAGTAACGCTAGACTGTAAAGTATCTACAAAACGTCTCTTAAAGTGGGTAAACTTGGTTCTCGGATTAAACCATTTTTCAATCGTAAACTGATTATCATTTATTACTGACGGCAGAGTTGGAGTTTCTATATAAATGATGTTTGCACTTCATCTTTACATAAAGAAGGCTGCTTTTTTTATGCACATTTAGCTGAAAGTATGTTAAATTATAAAGAGGAGGCAGAAAATGATTGCAATTCCATATAATGATTTTTTTGAGAATCCGGCTCAGTATCAGAAAAAAGCAGAACTATTCGGCATAAAAATTCTGCCTAAGAAAAAAGACAAAAAGATTTCACGTAGAACTCAGAAAAAACTTGATGCACTCAATGCTGTAGTGGGGATAATTCCTTCTGATGTAAATGTAGATCAATTGTTAGAGGAACGCAGATTATCTATTTGAAGATGCAGTTCAGGCCTTCTGTGCTAAGCATTATCATGTATCTTACATAATTACAAGAAATACTAAAGATTATAAGCTTTCACCAGTCAAAGCTATAGAACCAGCTGATTTTAATATTCTTTTCAGAAAATAACTTAAACAATCGTCTTTCACGTTATCCTATTTTTTTATATATTTTTTTCAGTCTCCCCCGAGGCTGCTTTTTTTATTTGACAGAAATATAAGGGTAAAATTAATATAAAATTACTATTAAAAAAGAAGAAGAACAGAAAACAGCACCAACTTACACAGTAACTTATGTTGACGGTGTTGATGGTCTTGATATTTCTTTTGTAGAAAGTCTACAGAAAGAGGTGTTTCGTGCTGTTGAAATTTACTATTGAAAATTTTTATTCGGTAAAAGAGCCGCTGTCGGTAGATTTCGCGGCGGAACGGATCAGTCAGCAAATTTATTGACTTTTTTGAGAATAGCAGGATGTAATAATGGTTAATAAGGCTGTGGAATAATGATATTTCTATCAATATTCTCGACAAGAGAAATAGTTAGTGCAATATATCTTTTATGTTTCATCTTATATGGAATTACGAAGAAATGTATTCAATCTTCGTTTTCAAAAGTTATAAAAGCCTTTTTTTGCTGGAAAATTATAATTCCGGTTCTTGTATTACTATTGTATGGTTACATTCCAATTTTTCTTGTAAAACAATTAAAGTTTTGGAAATGGATTTATTTAAAGGATGTGTGTTTTTGGGTGATATTTGTGGGAATTCCTTTTTGCTTGAATGTTTCAGCCGCAAAAGAAAAATCTTATTTTAAGAATATAATTCTAAATAATCTAAAACTGGTTGTAGTTGTGGAATTTATAATCAGTTCTTTTACTTTT
>JAZSJM010000068.1:0-4364 GCA_045534325.1 Treponema sp.
CCGCTTGGCCTCCGACTTTGTAGTAAATGTGGTTACAATTGTGATATCTAAGTCTTTTATTATCTGCCCTAGGGTTAAATATGCTGGTCTGAACGTGTCTCCCCATTCAGCGACACAGTGGGCTTCGTCGATTGCTATGTGGGAAATAGAGCATTCTTTAAGCTGTTTTATAAGGTTTCCATCCTGAAGACTTTCTGGATTTGTCAGGATTACTTTTACTTTCTGCTCCTTTATCAGCAGAAGATTTTTATTTCGTTCCGCTTTGGTTTGCCCGCCCTTGAATTCGACGCAGGGTATTCCAGCTTCCTCCATGCGCCGTTTTTGATCCGTCATTAATGCCAGCAGAGGGTAGATAATAAGGGTTGCTCCTTTTAAAAGAATTGAAGGAGTTAAAAAACACAGTGATTTTCCTGCTCCTGTGGGTAGAAGTACAATTTGCCTTCCGCGGCAGACAATATCGTTTTGCTCTGTAGTTTCTATACTTTCGTCTGTAACAGAGCGTGCACTGTCGAGTATATTTTGTATTACAAGGCGCTGCCAGGGAAATAAATAATTTATATTAAAGGCTTTTTTTGCGGCAACGGTTGCTTCGTCCTGAGGATATTCTTCATCACTGGAAAATGATTGAAACGGAAAGTCAATTCCTTCTTCCAAGGTGTTTTTCAATTTTTTCTCCTGTATATATTATTGAAAATGAAAGTAAGAATTTGACAAAAAAAAATAAAAAAAAGTCGTCTTCTTTGAAGTGTGAAGTGCACTTCACTTAAGACGACTTTTTCAAATATAACCTAGCTTACTTTTAGTTTTTATTTATCTAGGATTGTGATTTCGACACGGCGGTTTTTTGCTTTACCTCGCTCTGTTATGTTTGACGCTACAGGAACTTTTGAACCAAATCCCTGGGTAAATACATGCTTTTTGCTGCGTGTTCCAATGTTTACCAGAAAATCTGCAACGGCAGAAGCCCTCTGTTCGCTTAAAATCTGACAGCTTTCTTCTGTGCCGACGCGTGCCGTGTGGCCTGTAACTAAAAGGTCATTGTCCGGGTATTGAGACAGAATTTGAGCGATTTTCTGGATTTTGACTTTTTCGGATTCCTGTAAAATTGAGCTGTCTGCTTTGAATTGAATATTTTCAAGGGAAATCATCAGACCTTTTTCTGTTTTTTGAACGGTAATATCTTCCAGGCCCATATCCTCAATTTTTTCCATTACTGTCTGTACATTTTCTTCAGTGGCAGTTCTCTTAAATTCAGTAACCTCAACCTTTGTCGTTCCTGAAAATTCATATTTATTTCCAAGTAAAGTTTCCATTACAATCCTGAAATCTTCTTCATAATGGTCAATCTGTCCTTTTTCATTATCCCACCATATTGTTCTGTTTGAATATCCCATTGTCGTTACAGGATAGTCGGATGTTGGATTTTGAATTTCTGGGGTGTTGTAATAAAGGGAATACTTTGCAGTTATTACCTGAAAATTACGTTTTGTTTTTGAACTGTCGCTTGAAATTCCTTCTTCATTTTTTACGTATTGATACTTTGCCGTAAAAGGAACTTTAAAAGGCTCATTTACATTTAAATCGCGGCGTAAGTCTTCTGCTTCATAACCCTCTGCAGTCCATTCATCTCCAGGTTTTAGTTCTTTATCAGGAAAAATTGGAAGATCGCGTATTACAGGCATAAAATACTTTGAATCAATTTCGAACCGGCCTTCTTTTGATCTCCAGAAATCACTTTCAAAATTTTCACCCCACTTGTATGTTCCTGATGATACGCCGTTTACAGGTGTTGACTGCTCGCTTGTCATAAATGTGGCCTGAATATGGCCCCTGCCGTTTTCATCAACTTTATCAACCCTTTCTGTAACGCGGCTAACAATTTCTGCGTGATGATTCATCCTTCCGTTTACTTTAACATCTTCACTTACTGTGGATATCAGACCGAAATTGTCATCTGCTTTATACTTAAATTCAAGTTTTATGGCGTTTTCTGCAGATAGTGAAGTGCCTAAAACTAAAAACAGTGAAAATACTATGTGTTGTAATTTTTTCATTTTTATATTTCCTTTTGTGATATACTAAACAAATGAATGATTTTATTGTCTGGTTACAAAAAAACTACACCCTTATCTTAATTTTCGGAATATTCTGTATATTTTTTATTAGTTTTCTTTCGTTTAAGGCTGGTGAAGTTTTTTCAAAAGCATCTTTATCAAGAAAAATAAAAGAAGAAAGAGAAGATGCCATTAATCGTTCTAAGGCTGTTCTTACTGGTTTTGCGGCTGAACAGATGGCTCCTTTTTTACCGGATTTTCCCTGTAATCCTGGTGATTGTCGTTTTGTTGGTAAGCCAGTTGATTATATAGCTTTTCCTGGTAGCAGTGAAGATAAAGAGATTAATGAAATTGTTTTGATTGAAGTAAAAACAGGTACAAGCCAGCTTTCAAAAAGAGAAAGAGAAATTAAGGAATGCGTGAAAAAAGGAAAATTCAGGTATGTTGAGTATTATATTTAACCCATTCAGCTGCTTTCAGTGCCTTTTGTCTAGTGAAAATCTACTCGTTTTCAATTGTTAAAAGAGCTGTTTTATCCCCAGCAAGAAGTTTATTGCAACGTCCTTTATCCATAGGTTTGCCTTTTAAGAATCCCTGGACAGTTTTGCAGTTGATGTCTTTTAATATCTTAAACTGTTCTGGACGCTCAACACCTTCCGCAATTGTATCAAGTCCCATTTTTGAAACCATACTTACAATTGAATCAGTTATATTTGCTTCGATACCTGTTTTTGAGGTTATATTTGCAATAAATGATTTATCAATTTTTAACGTTGTGATTGGAAGAATGTGCAGATAATTCAGCGAAGAATAACCTGTTCCAAAATCATCAAGGGAAATTCCGATTCCAAGTTGGCGTATCTGATTTAAGAGATTTATTGTGTCTTCCTTGTTATCAATTAATACACCTTCTGTTATTTCTAGCTCAAGATTTGATGTTTCTATTTTGTGTTCTTTTATTTTTTGTTTTAGTTTAAAGAAAAAATCTGGTTTTTTAAGTTGAACAGGACTTACATTAACGCTCATAATTGCGTCAAATTTATAATCTGATACCCATTCATTTAGTGTTGAAAGAGCAGTATCTAAGACCCAGTCTCCCAGTGGCAGTATCAATCCGGTTTCTTCTGCGATTGAAACAAACTGATCAGGACTTATCCAACCTAGTCGTTCATCATACCATCTCAGTAATGCTTCAAAACCACGTAATCTGCCTGTCGCAACATCAAATTGTGGCTGATAGTACAATTTAAAATCATTATTTTCCAATGCGTCGCTGATTTTATTCTGTAATGTAAGTCTTTTTAGGAATTTTTCTTGCATTACATTTTGAAAGAAACTTACATTATTGCGACCATTCTTTTTTACGTCGTACATTGCCATATCAGCAAATTTAAGCAGTTCTTCACTGTCCTGTGTGTCGTCTGGATAAATTGCAATTCCAGCAGAAAATTCAATTCCCTTTGTGTTGAAGGTCTCAAGAATTGCGTCAGCAATATTTAAGAGCGTATCTTTTGAACTTAAATGTTCTCCCAAAACTATAAATTCATCACCTGAAAATCTATATGCTTTAATGTTATCGTGAATGAATGTTTTTAGAATTATTGCGGCAGTACAAATTACTTCATCTCCTGCTGCATGACCTCGGCTGTCATTTATAAGTTTCATATTATCCAGGTCGATTAAAATTATTCCAAACTTCATTCCATCAACCTGATTTTCTTTTTTACATCGTTGCAAATCTGCATTCAATTTTTGTTTATTGTAAATTCCTGTAAGATTGTCGTGATATGCGATGTAACCAAGTTCCTCGTTTAAAGACTCAATATTTTCTAATTTGGAACGAAGATTTTCTTTAGAAAATGACAATTCATCTGTAAGAGCTGCAAGTCGCAGGTTTTGTCTTCTAAGCTGCTGCTCTTTTTCTTTATCCTGACTTATATCAACAAGGCTGAATGAAATTAAATCTTCGCTTACTTTATGAAGGTTTGTTTTGTACCAGCATGAAAATGTGGGAGAATAAAATGTATTAATCTGTTTTTCGCCGGATTTTATTGCATTTTTTACAGCCAAGGCCCATGGCATATCTTTTGTGAGTTTATCTTTGATTTGAGAGAAAAATGTTCCTTCTTGAACAAGATTTCCGAATTTTTCCTCAAAAGATTTGTTGATATATAAAACCTCAAAGTCAATAGGTTCTTTATCTTTTATTATCGGTTTTCCGATTACAACCGGCATTGATGCATTATCTAAGGTTAATTTGTACTCGGTTAGTTCTAGCATTTATTCTCTTAGCACTATATGTAAATGGGT
>JAZSJM010000037.1:0-58887 GCA_045534325.1 Treponema sp.
CTGATTGACTGATAAAATATGACTTAAACCGAACAGATTCCTCTTTTTTTTACCCAATTTAAACCACCGTTTAAATTGGATAAAACTTTCTATAATAAAAATGGAGGAAAAATTATGAAAAAGTTCATTAGTATGGGTGCAAAAATCCTTGCTGTTACAGCATCCATATTCCTGGCTTTTAACGTAACCGCCTGTTCTAGTGACGGCGGTACAGGTGGTGGTGGCAAAGATACAAAATCTGAAACCACTCATCTCGTAAAATTCAACGCTGCATCCACTGAATTTGCAGCAGAGAACATGATTATCAAAGGCACGGCTTCAAGCGGTGGAAAGGAAGGCTACCTTGTTTTAAACCACAAAATTGATATACCGACAGAAGATGTAACAATCGAAGCCGATGTTTCTTTCTCTTCTTTAAGCGGACATGTTGGTCTTGGATTTATTTCCGTTGATGGTTCTGACCGAAAGGGCTACTCCATGCTTACAGGTCAAAACATCAAAAATGTAAGCGCAACTCTTGGTGGTGGCGGTAATGGGCTTACTCCTTCTGTAAGCTGGGCTGTTGGCACGACCTATCACTTTAAGGCTGCCTACACTGCCGCAAACAACACAGAAAACGGTTCTTCAAACTGTATCGTTTACACGGTATATGATGCTTCTGGAACAGAGCTTGGTTCAAATACAACGCCACTTTATTACAGCACAAGCGACATTGTTTATCCGGCTCTCGGTGGAACTACAGCAGAAAATGCTTCTTATTCAAACATTAAAATCAAAGTTGGTTCAACCCAGTACACAATTGATGGCCTAGATGAACAGACTGCACTTGCAGCACTTTCTGTAAGCACAGCAAGTGTTCGACTTCAGCTTAATGATGAAACAACCGTTAACTATACTTGTCTTGCAGACGGTAGCAATGCTGGTATTGCTCTTGACTATGACAATACTATCCTGGAAGTAACTGACGATGAAAACGGAGCTATCACAATCAAGGGTATTGCTCCAACAACAGCTACAACAGTTAAGGTAATTAATACTAAGGCTGTATACATCACTGCTACTATCACAGTTGTTGTTGAAGATTTCAATTCAACTGATGATTATGGGGAACTCACTTCAGTTTACCCTGCAAATGGAGCTACATCAGTATTTGAAGATGGTGAATTCAGAATCACATTTGATGATGTACCTTCTGTATCTTCAACAGGTTCAATTTCTATCTATGATGACGAAGGAAACTGGGTTGATACAATCAAGGCAAGTGATGAAACAATTGATGTACAGGCAGGAAATACTGTAAATGTTAAGGATCAGATGATTCGTGTTGAAGGAAAATCTGTTTACTTTACTCCACATTATGGAGTTCTCAAAGCTGGAAAAACATACTTTGTAGCAATTCCTAAGGATGTAATTACAGCAACATTAAATACTAAAGCATTTGACGGGCTTGCCCTTAACAAAGATAGCCCGGCATGGTCATTTACAGTTCGTGCTGAACATGCTGCAACTTCAACCATTACTGTTGACGGTTCTGAAAGTTCGACAGCAGATTTCCGCACTGTACACGGTGCTCTTCTTGCAATCGGAGCTTCAACAGGTGATTACACTATCAATATCGCTCCGGGAACATACCGCGAACTTATTCACTTCAACGGTGAAGCAAATATTACTCTTGCAGGTACAGGAACTAATGCACGTGGAACTGACACTGTAATTCAATGGACTAACCTTAACAAATGGAACGGTTCAATGGATACTCGTTCAGTTGTTTATTTTGGCAACAAAGCAGGTCAGGTTGTTATCAAAAATCTTACAATCAAAAACACTTGTGACCGTTCTGTTGTGGGAACTGCTGACACTCAGGCAGAAGCTCTCTACGATAAATCTTCTAACAAGCTTGTTGTTTATAATTCAACTCTCTTGAGTCATCAGGACACTGTTTGTACTCGCGGACCTTCTTGGTTCTATGACTGTTACATCGAAGGTGATACAGACTTTATCTGGGGTTACTCTGATGTTGCATTGTTCGAAAAATGTGACCTCAAGTGTCTCCTTGATTCTGCAAAAGCTGCTTCTTCTACAGCAGACATATTGTTTGTTTCTCGCTGTGGAACTAAATCAAAGGCAAAACTTGGAAAGGGCTATGTTCTTCTTAACTCAACAGTAACTGTTGAAGATGGAGTAACCTGCTACCTCGGACGCAATGCTGGATCTGGTGACTTCTACGATCAGATTGCAGTAGTAAATACAGCATTCGCAAAAGAAGGAGTCGGTTCGGTTTCAACTGACCTCTGGAGCGGTGCTAAGACTTATGATTATATCGACGGAAAAGAAGACAAGGTTGGTCTTAAGATTTACAATCTGACAGGCGATATTGATGTGTCAAAGAAAATTGACCACATCGGAACAATCTCTGCCGCTGACTATGCACTTGAATTCAACGGACGCCGAACAATTCTTAACCGCGTATATGTTGTAGATGATGACGCTTATGCCGCAGGTTCAAAATGGGACGAAACAGAACTTACAGCATGGGAAACAGATGCTAACGCTGTAGCAGATGAATCTAAGGATAATGATTATGGTGAAGAAACACCTACAGCTTGGATGGTTGAAACTGCCGCAGACGGTACTTTCACTGATGGCGACTTAAATGTTATTGTCAGTGGAACAAATGCTAACAATCATGGTGCAGAAGTAAAGGCAACTGGTACATCAAGCGTAACAATTACAATTCCTAAAGGTTCGTACATTCTTGTTGCAGGAACATGTAAGTATGGTAATGCTGAAAAGCCATATACATTGACATGTTCAAATGAGGACTTTAAATATGAATTTATCGGAACTCACACTTACTCAACCGAAGATTGTTACAATCCTGGAAGTTCAAGAACTGACCTTTATGGGGATATCTTCATTGTAAAATCAGACAGCACAATGGCAATTTCTTTGAACAGTGATGGTGTAAAAGAATATTTACCTTTCATCAAACTTGTTAAAGAGCCAAAATATTTTGTTGAGACTGCTGATAACGGTACATTTACAGACGATGAGATGAGCGTCGTTATCAGTGGTGGTAATGCAAACGGCCACGGTGTCGAAGTAAAGAGTTCTGGACTTACATCCGTTAAAGTAACATTGCCTGCAGGCTCATATATTTTTGTCGCAGGTACATGTAAATACGGAACAGCAGATACAACTGAAACAGTTAATAATTACACTTTAACATGTGCAAATACAGATTTTACTCAGGAATATGTAGGAACTCATGCTTATGAATCAGAAGACTGCTATAACCCTGGCAGCTCAAGAACTGACTTGTTTGGCGATTATTACTACATTAAATCTGCAAGTGCAATGGAAATTACAGTGCAGAGCAATGCTGTAAAAGAGTATCTTCCATTTATCGGCGCAATAAAATAACTTTGCCGAAAAGACATTATTAGGCGTAAGCCGACTTTCAGCCGTGTGGCAACAGTTCTGCCACACGGCATTTTTTTCCCCATATCATGTTTTGCGGTGCAGGGAATTTTTGTTTATATTGACTTTTAGGTGAATTGTAGTACGATTTAATTATACCAAAAGTCTTTGTGTATGATGGCTATAGGTTTTTCTTTTTCTCAAATGAGGGGTGTCCCTTAGAACCATGTCATATACATGTTAGAAAGGGGGAAAAGCTGGCTAAATTTTGGGTAGGAGATACAGTATCTCTAGCTGATAATATTGGCTTTTCTGCAAATGAACTTAGCGATTTGTGTAAAATTGCGAATGATAATAAAAATAAAATCAAGGAGGCCTGGAATGAATTTTTCAAAGGAAACAGCTAAAGCAAATAAAGTTTGGTTTGATAATGACAATCTTTGGATTTCGCTTGTGGATGGTCGCCAACTTTCTGTTCCTAAATCTTTTTTTCCTCCATTTATGACTGCTACAGAATCGCAACTTTCTCAATATGAGTTAAGTGGTGGTGGAATAGGTATTCATTGGGATTCATTGGACGAAGATTTATATGTACCGAATCTTTTGATTTCTACGAATCAACAATCAGAAACTAAATATGCTTAATATATGCACAACACTTTCCCCCGCCTTGCAGGCAGACCCCCTGCGGTGCGGGGAATTTTTTTTAGGCCCCGACCTGGCGCCCCGTAGTCGACCGCAGGAGCGTAAGCGACGAGGACGATGAGCGGCTAGCGAAGGGCAGAAGGGCGGATAAGGCCCCCGTATAAAAAACTTCAATTAATTTTTTTATTTTCTTTTTTTTTACTACAACTTTTTTGTATTTAAATGATAAAATAATGTATTCATAATTTGCTCATTTTTTGGGCGTCTTATGAAAAACTGGAGGAATTTTTATGTTAAAAAAAATGATGGGAGTTGTTTTGGCATGCACTACAATTTTTGCTGCAAGTGCTTCCCCAAAAGTAACTCTAAAGGGCCCAGGGGCAGACAATGTGTCTTTTGATACAATTCAGGCTGCAATTGATTCTATTAAAGAAAAGGGAGAATACACTATCTCTCTTCCAAAAGGAACTTATCAAGAAGTTCTTTATTACAATGGTCCAGCAACAATCAAACTTTCGGGACAAACTTCTGCAAAATACGGAAGCGATGTAATCATCTACGAATGTAACGACGGAGACATCTGCTTAAACAAGCGTGCAAGCAGTGCGCAAAAACAAAGATGTATCATCGAATTTGAAGGCGACAGTAACCTTATTTTAGAAAATCTTACCGTAAAAAATACTTTTGAGCGCGGTTCTATCAAAGGTTCAAACACTCAGGCAGAAACTGTGGGTTATGATGGTACAGGATTTGTTGCAGCATACAACTGTTCATTCTTAAGTCATCAGGATACCCTGCGCACAACAGGAAAAACATGGTTCTACAAATGTTATGTAGAAGGCGACACAGACTTTATCTGGATGGAAGTAACAGGAAAAGTAGCTCTTTTTGAAGAATGTGAAATTAATGCAGTTTACGATGAAAAACACACTACAAAAATTGCCTATGTCGGTGCACCACGCATGACAATTGCACCTACAGCAGGTAAAGGTCTTGTAATCTATAACTCAAAAATCATTACAGATCCTAAACAGCAGACATATTTTGGCCGAACTCCTTGGAGAAGCGGTTATTATAATCAAATTGCTTACATCAACACAAAAGCAAGTGGAATCGAAAAAGAAATTTGGTCGGGTACACCGCTTTTAGCCCCAGGCGTTCCAGAAAATATAATCGGCTGGAAAATGGATTCTAAAACAGCAAAAAATCTTAAACTCGACACAAAAACTCGTAAAGATATAGTCAGTGATTCTGATGTAAAAGTTGAATTTAACGGACGCGATGCAATCGTAAACCGCTATTTTGACATTTTGAGTAATTGCTATCGTGCTGATACAGATACATACTGGAATCTCAACTCTCTTGCAGAAAAATCAGGCTGGAAAGTTTCTAAAGACAAATCTAATGCAGTACAAAAGGCTGACAATGAAAACAAAAAAATCGTTTATAATCTAGACGGTTCAAGTGATGTATCTTCTTTCAAACTTAACGGATTTAATAAAGAAGAAGGAAAACCTCATTTTCATGGGGATGCAGGAAGTTCACTTACAATTCCTGCTGTTGGTAAAGCAATTGTTAAAGTAACAGGTTATTACACAGGAAACGGAACTATCAAAGCCGGCACTCAGGGCGAAGTTGTTTACGACTTTAACACTGCTGCAACTGACACTTTTGCAACTAAATATTATGTTATCTATCAGGATAAGGCTGATTTAACAATCACTGCTGATTCTTCATCTTATATTACACAGATTGTCATATTAAAAGATGACAGACTTACTTTTAGACCTGTAAATGCTATTCAGGTAAATACATACAAAAACCGCAAAGAAGTTCAGGGTAAAAAGACAATGCAGATGAGTGCAATCCTTAATCCTGAAAACCCTACAAACGACCAGTATGTATGGTCAGTTTCTGATCCAAACGCAGCAGAAATCGATGCAAACGGATTCTTAACTGCAAAAGCTGTAAAAGAAGATACAGTTATAAAAGTAATTGCAACTTCCCGCGATGAAAAAAAAGTAAGCGGCTCACGCGACCTTAAAATCAAAAAACCAGAAGAAGGTGCATTTACAGTAACTTACCTTAACTCTGAAGCAGCATCTTCATCCCTCGAAGGTACAGCAGACGAAGCAGTAATTACAGCGCTTAAGGCAATTCCTTCAAAAGGAACATGGAAATTTAATTCTTCTAAGATAACATCTGATGTTGCAAAAGGTGCTTTATCATTCTCTAATTACTCAGGCGAAATTATTGGACGCGACAAGGTTTACATTGACTTTCCAATCAAGGCAAACGAAAATATCGAAATCACAAATATCGAAGTTGCGTTCGGAAATCATGGAACAAGCAACATGGCCTGCCAGATTATGTGGTTAAAAGGAAATGATAAAGGCTCAATTGCAGATGACATTGACCGCCAGGTTCGCAGCACTAAAAAAAGCTACAGAGTATATCCTACTGTAAAGGCAAACAAAGGCGACACACTTACAATTCGTGTTATTCTTTACGGACTTAACGGTACAGGTGATATCCCAATTCCAACAGGAAAAGCACCTACGATCGGTACAGTTATCGTAAGTGGACGTGCTGTAAAATAATAAGAAGCACAATTTGCCGTCTCGACCGGCTTTTGCTGCAAGTCCTCGCCATGCCCGCAAAAGGGGCATGGCTGTGGTCTTTCCGCGACAATCCGGGCTAGGATTTATTGAGACAGGAACAAAAAAAGGCTTCACTGAGTGAAGCCTTTTTTTTATTAAAAATAATTATTAGATACTATCTAACAGATAGTTAGCAATGATTTTTTTCCATGAAAACGAATTTTTTATGTTTTCCCAATTTACCGCATTTGAGGATGCACCAGCACCTGTGAGACATTCTGGAGCTCCACTAAGTTTTTTAAATCCTTCTTCATCTTTAGCTTTAGCTTTTGCAGCCTGATAAAAAATGCCCCATTTAACTCTATTCATAGAACCTACTTTAGAAATAATCGAAGATGTTTGTTCATCAGAAATACCATCACCTGTATCATCCTCATCAAAAGAAAAATCTTCACCATTAGCCCATGTTTTTACAGTGTATTTTCCATTTGTTAATCCAGCAACAGTAGAATTTGAATATGTTGTTACTACAACTGTTAATCCTGCTGGAGCAGTATAGTTCGTTGTTCCTGAAAAAGTTTTTTCTGTATCATTCCAATAGTAATAAACATATAAAGTTGAAGAAGAATCATTTGAAGAATAGTCTGTAGTTGTCTGATACCATGTTCCGCTCGGTGCAAGAATTTCTTCAAGTTCTTCATCACATCCTGTAAACATAAATCCACTCAACAATACCAAAAGTGCTGAGATAAGTGTCATTAATTTTTTCATTTGTTATTTTTCTCCTCAATTTATAGGCAGTATTAAAAAAATTATAACACACGCTTTTAAAATTTCTATAGAAAAAATTGTAATAAGAACAAATTGGTTTTTAGCAAAATATAACAACAAAATTCCACAATGCAAAATAGAATTTTTTGATTTTACCAAAAACACCCTTATCATTAAATTTTTCTTAAAAATGTGCTTTTTATCTTCTAAAAAATGCTCAATTAATGCTATAATGACTTTACTATGAATCAGGGAATTGCTAAACGACGTGCTTTTTTATCACAACGAAAAAATCAGGGAAACCGCGTAACAATCGGTTTTACCGGTATTGCAGACTTCCGCTCGTTTATTGGTCAGGAATATATTGCCGGCATGATGAAGGCTGCCGCAGACTACGACCTGAACTTTATTAATTTTGCAGGAGCAATAAAATATTCACTTTTTGATGATATAGATTTCATTTCTCACTATTTAAAAAACTTTCGTTTTATGAAGTCTCCCCTTGTGGACGGGCTTGTTACCTGGGCCTCTTCTTTGTGTTCATTTTTAGACAATAAAACTGTTATCAACACATTTAATGCACTCAAACCACTACCAATGGTCGATATAGGATATCTCGACATAGACGGCATTCCATGTATACGCATAGATAATACTTCTTCTATTGCGCTTATTATGGATCATCTGATTAACACACACAAATACCGTCATTTCGTTTTTATAGGCTCAAAAATATCAGAACCGCATATCCGCCGTCTTGAAGCATATCAGACAGAATTAAAAAAATACGGAATTTCAGAACTGCCAAATTCAACGTACATGACAAAGACAATGGATTCCATCGATATTGCTATGGCAGTTAATCAATTATGTTCGGCTTATAATTTAAAAGACCATTCAGAAATTGACTGTATCATTACAACATCTGATATTATTGCTGAAATTGTTATTGAAGAATTAGATAAACGCGGCATAAATGTACCAAAAGATGTTTCTATAACAGGATTTAACAATCAGTACAATGGAATTACAGCCCGTTCACCTGTTACAACAATGGATCTTGAATACTTTAAACGAGGATATGCAGCAGTTGAGCTTTTAATCGACCGCATTATGAACCCGGAAGTAAAATACGAAACACGCCTCGTTCCTACTTCTCTATTAATACGACAATCCTGCGGATGCTTTGAAGAAAATATTGTTGATGCTGGCTCAACTGTGCAAAATCTAAATATCTCACCTATCAGCCCGAATTCCTCAGAAGAAGAAGTTCGCAATTATCTTTTTTTACAAGCAAGAAATATTTTTCCACAGCAGACAGAAACAGAAATAACCGAGCTTGTAGATTCAGTTTTTAATGACATTTACGAGCAGAACTCTCCAAGTTCTATGCTAAGATGGTTCCAAAGACTTTTACAGAACATCAGAAAAGACTCAACTCTTGTAAATAGTGAACTTCAGCAGAATATAACTAACCTTCGTAAAGTTATTTTGCCAATGGTCAGGGATGATGAAGAACAATTCACTCATATCGAAAATGTCTTTCATCAGCTTCGCTCGCTGGTTTCTGTATTTATTGAATACGATACCCTTTCAACGAGAGAAAACTCTTATTTAATGAACAATATGTCCCAGATTGCAATGAATTTTGCAAGTGCCACAACAGGCAAGCAGATTCAGGATGTATTGCGCTATCAGCTTTCTGAGATGGAAATTCCTGGAATCATCCTTTGTCTGTCAGATAATATGACCTTAGATCTAAGTTCCTCTAATATAGAGCTGATTCTTCCAGAGCCACCAATGGATATTAAAGAAAAACTTCCTTTCAAAGTTTATGACCCGACATGTATTCCAAAGAGTTTTTTCCCGCAAGGAAGACGGTACTCTTTAATGCTTGAAATCCTGTATCATGCAGACAGATACTTCGGATATTCTTTCCTAGAAATCGGAACTCAAAATATTTCTGTTTACGATACTGTTCGAATGCTTTTAAGCAATGCACTTCATGCAGTTTATATGAAAGAAGGCCGAACAAAAGAACACTCAATGTTGCTGTCTGGAGAACAGCTTGTTGGAATTCTTCATCTTCCGTCAGACAATACACAAGAAAACAAAAACGGAATTACTGTTCGTCAGATTACAAACTACCTTGTTGAACACTTAAACGAAATGACCAATCTCGACAAAATGGCCGACGAGTTAATGGTAAGTAAATCTCATCTTGTTCGTCGTGCAAAAGAGCTGACTGGATTTACAATTCAGACCCTGCACGAAAAACTAAAAATTGAGCAGGCAAAAAACCTTTTACAGGTTGAATCCATCAAATTATCTGAGATTGCAAACAGGCTGGGCTTTCAAAATCAAAATTACTTCAGTTCTGTTTTCAAAAAGAATACAGGTATGTCGCCACGTGCATGGTCCCATAGATACCGCTAAATTCGCCTAAAAGCCGATTTTTACTCCGACAAATGCTCCAAGACCAGTTAAGTCAAAACTCTTTAAAAAGTCTCCGCCTCTGGTCTGAACATAGGCGTCAAGCTCAAGGACTCGTGCATTTATCATCAATCCAACAGTCTGCTTAAACACCTGATTTTCATACGCTGTTCCAAAATTTAACCCGAGAACTTTTAAAATCACAAATTCTGACTGCAGGCTGTATTCACCGAAAATCTGATACTCGTTTGTAAAAGGATTTCGCATAGACATATTAACCTTTGGTCTGAATACACACCACTGTCCAAAGGGTCTCCATGCGCCTTCTAACCCAAGGATAAAAGGACGATGAATAAATTTTATTTCTTTTGTATATGCTACATCTTCGCTGCCGTAATCTTTTTCTGTTGAATTAGTATCATCCAAAACACCCAGCAGATTATTTTGCTCGAAATATCCCCAAACACGCTTTGTTGCCTTATAATTAAGCCGTCCTGGAACAATAGGAATTCGTGTAAATATTCCCATATCAAAAGTTTTGGTTATTTGATGTTCAATTTCTGCAGTAAAATCAAAACCGACACTTTTTACAACTTCTTGCAGAGCATCCTGAATATAAGCCACATCAACCTGCTGGTCGCTTATATTTTCTAGGCTGATTACTGAATAGACATTAACAGGAATATCAGCATCTGCACGAATCAAACCTTCGTCAGTTGATTTATATGTTACAGATGCCTTTGTTTCTGCGACGTGCACAAGCGGAAAGAAAAAACTCGGCGCAAGTTTTATACCAAAGTCTTTTATATCTGTTTTTACAGAAAAACCAGTTTCGGCATAAAGGTCTCCATACAAAGCAATATCGATTGTTTCATTTGTATTAGCACCGATTCCCTTGCCCAGCATGTCAAAAAGATTTTTAGATATGTTTCCGTAGCCGCTGCCATTTACGCCCCAGAAAAATGAAAACCTGAAATATTTATTTGCGTTTACAGCAAAATAAAATTTTGTGTTTACGTCGTTATCTAAAACAAATCCTCTGTCACTCAAATTTTCTGCAAGTTCTGTAAGGTCGATTGTCAAATCTTGGACAAAAACATCTGTTGCCCCGTAATAATTATTTGAGACACCAGCCTGAGCTTCTACACCAATTTCAAAATATCTTCTGGAATTTGCAAGTTCTCCGAAGGCACAATTTATGGCAAAGAGTGCAAAAACGAATGTAAGCAATTTTTTATTCATCTTCGCCTCCCCAGATTACATATTCATTATCTGTTTCTGCGGTAATTACCGCCCGTGCAGAAAACGAAGCGTCTCTCGGAACAATAAAATCCTGTGCAGGAATTTCCAAAATCACCTGAGGAATAAATTTGTAATTAGAAAATATGCTTTTTATTTCCGTTCGGTTTAAGCCTATTGTTTTGCTGTTCTTTTCCCACTTATTAGAAGATCCTTTTAAGATAGAAATTTCCTTAGTGTAAATACCTTTTTCTTCATTCCAGCCAAGATATTTCACACCTCCCTCATTTGTTGCTACAAAATATGCATTTAAAGAAAGACCTATATTATTTTGGAATAAATACTGTAAATAAATTCCTTTAACCATGTCTGCATATTCTTCAAAATCAGAAGTTTCTTCTGCACTGTTTCTTCCTAATAAGTCGTCTTCCATTTCAATTCCAAAAGAAGAAAAAACATCATTAACATTAATATCATCGATAACTTCCAGTTTTAAAGCAAGAATCATTGCAAGACTCATTTTTATGGAAGTTGAATATCCTGATTCTTGCAGTGTATCTACATCAGATTTTTTTATAGTTATCGTTGAGTCTCCATCACCACTTGCCATTACCAGCGAATAATCAAATCCGAGATTCTCAGGTTTTTCATTGATAATTGAAACAAGAGATTCGCCATTCAATTCACCTGAATAATCAATCTTAGATATGTCTGTAATTATACCTTCGTCGTCAGAAAGTTCTGCAAATGTTTTAGAAGCAGAAACAAATCTTAAATCGCTTCCAGTTAAAAGTGATGCAGATCCGCCGTCATAAGTTGCCGTTATTGAACCAGAAAATCCTGTAAAATCATCTAACCCTGCAAGATTCGGCTTTGTAATGTAAAGATAGCCTTTTATTGCATCAGTCTTGAACTTTGTCTTGTCAAGAATTTCTCCGATAAAGCCTTCATCAGAAATATCACCTAAAAATGTCTTTAAATTAAGTCCAGTATCAATTGAACCGCTTAAACTCTGAGACTGAGTATTCAACACAATTTCTTCCCAGTCATACACCAGCGAAATTTCAAAATCAAAATTATATTCTGTTCCCAAAACAAAACTTGAAAGAGTAACTAAACTTGAATCGATTTCGTCACTTGAATAAAGATTAAAGTCGATGTCAAAGTCAACAGTTGAATTATCTGCAAGAGTTTTTTCCAGCATTTCTTCTCCATAATCCTTTATCATTGAAAGGGCATAAGGAGATGATTTTGAAAAATCTACTGTTTGTATCGCCAAAGGTTCGGATGGAGAAATATCAAAAAACGTAGACGAAAGTTCTCCGTCCAAAAGCATATTGCTGGAAGGCAGGTTTGTATTTATTGTGCCTTCAAGACCAACTTTTTTGAATACGATTTTTTCTATATATTTTGTTACGTCATTGCTAATAGTTTGAGAAATATTTTTGCTTAAATTACTAGTGTCTACAAGTTTATCTAAATATACTTTTGCATTTTTAAGTGAATTAATTTTAACTCCACCATAAAATGTAATTTTATCGCTGCTGTCTAAATCAAGAGTTGCATTGTTAACAGAAAATTTAATTTGACCGTTTATTGAAAGACCTGCGTTCGGTGAATACGTTTTTCCATGCAAATTTGCTGATTTATATACAGCATAATCTGACGATGCATTTGTAAAACTATCTTTTGAAATCTCAAGGTCGCCGCTTACTTCCAGCTGGGGATTTATTTTTATTCCAGTCCAGCCTTCAGGAACTTCTACATAATAAAAAAGCGATCCGTCATCAATCTGTGCAGATTTTATGGTATCTCCAATAGAAGATGTATCAACTGTTGTATTTACATCAAAAAAATATGATTCTAATTCGCTTTCACTTATCGTAAGACCTGTTACTTTATCCAGTTCTGTATCATTTGAAAAATTCAGGTTAGCATTTAAAAGAGACGCTGTATTTTCCTGCCCATAAGATGATTTTGCATATAAATTAAGCTTGAATGCACTGTCCAGTGATTTACCGTTCATTGGCATGACAATGGAATTCATTGTACCATTGCGTTCACGCACAATTATTAAATCAGACGATGAAATCTCCTGTTCATTTGTATCTAACAGGGTTGCCTTTATCTGAATTTCTTCGTCACTGCTTCCATCCTGCTGGGTAAAACTTATAATTAAGTTTCCCGTTTTAAAGTGAACTGAATCAAAGTCAGGATGCGTAAAATTTACAGTTATTTTTTCAAGTTCAATTTCTAAAGCATCGCTGGTTCCACTTTGTGGAAAGTATAAGTTATTTATTGTACACGAAATCTTATCTTTTACGACTTCACCAAAATCAAGTTCGTTACCAACTTCCTGACTTTCTACAACATTCTGCTTATCTACGCATACTGTTTGTGAAAAAGTGTTATTACTTGAAAAATCAAGGGTATCTAAATTCTGTAAATATGAAGAAATATCCAAAGGAATTTCTGCAACAGAATAGTTGAACAAATATTTTTGAGCACTGGAATCTGTTATATCGTTAAAATCGTAAATTTCAAAAACAGGGCTGTCAGCACCTCCAGAAGTGTTACCTGTAATGATTTCCTGCAACTTAGACACACTCATGTGATCCTTTAGCTTTGCAGTTGCCTGACCCAACGGAAGGGAATATGAACCTTCTGTTTTTACAGAAACAGTTTCAGGAATTTGCATGTTTTTTATATCATCAATAAATGAACAGGATATAATAGTCCCTGTAATGCAAAAAATGAGGATAATTATTGCTGTCTTTACAACATTGTAAGTCTTCATTTTTACTGTCCTTTTGTTTATCTGACATAAATTATAACCCGTCCGCCAATTATTATCGTACCGGATTACTGATTTTACCACACCTAACCAGTGTAAATTCATGTTATTTTAGTGTTTTTTATTATCGGCAGAAAACTGCCCATTTAAAACAGCAAAAAAAATAACCCTGTGATTGATATATGGTTACATAAAAAACACAGGGTTATTCATTTTGTTTTATCGTTATAGTAATTTTTTATTTTTTTGCATTAAAAAATGCTGCAAACGGATTATATGTTTCTCCGCTGTCAGAAGCATCGTAGCGGCCAGAAGAAGATGTTCGTGCTGGTCTATCACCTGCATTTCCACTCTTTTTTACAACAACAACTTTTTTTCTTCCTTCGACAGAACCAGATACATCGCGAGCCGGCTTTTTGCCTTCGTTTGTCTGCCCCAGTCTTGTATGTGCATCACTCTTAAGGGAAAGAGAAATTCTCATTCTATCCTTATCAAGGGCGATGATTGTAAATTCCTTTACGTCACCAACTTTGATAACGTCCATCGGGTCAGAAACGTAAGTATCGCTCAATTCAGAAATATGAATTAAAGCTGTTTCGTGGAGACCGATATCTACAAAGGCACCAAAGTCTACTACGTTTTTGATTTTACCTGTTACCTTCATGCCGACTGTAAGGTCTTCAAATTTAACAACGCCTTTCTGCATGATTGGTGCAGGATAATCTGAACGAGGGTCGCGGTTAGGCTTTCCAAGTTCATCAATAATATCGTTCATTGTAGTTTCGCCCACATTGTACTTTTCGCACAACTTCTTTTTAAGGTCAGCCGGAACCTGTTTGCCTTCCCGGACATAAGAAAGAACTTCCCGGGCTGCATCGTAGTTTTCCGGGTGAACCCATGTGTTGTCGAGAGGGTCTGCACTTTCTGCAATCTTTAAAAATCCAGCACACTGTTCAAATGCCTTTGGCCCAAGCCCCGGAACTTTTTTTAATTCTTCGCGGCTCTTTATTTTTCCGTTAGCATCGCGGTAAGCAACGATTTTTTTAGCAGTTGAAAGGTTAATGCCTGAAACATATTTTAAAAGCATGTAGGAAGCAGTGTTGAGGTTAACGCCTACATTGTTTACAACCGACGCAACAACTTCATCCAGCTGCTCTGCAAGTTTTTTCTGGTTAACATCGTGCTGATAAAGCCCAACGCCGATTGCTTTTGGGTCGATTTTTACAAGTTCAGCGAGAGGGTCCTGAAGTCGGCGTCCCATGCTGATAGCACCCCGAACCATTACATCAAGGTCTGGAAATTCTTCAGTTGCAACAGGAGAAGCTGAATATACAGAAGCTCCAGATTCATCTACAACCGTATATTTTACGTCTGAACCTGAATAATTATCCGAAAGAACCTGCGAAACAATTGTCTGAACTTCCTGGGAACCAGTACCGTTACCTACAGCAATTACCTGAATGTCGTATTTATCAATTGCGTCATTAATCTGGTCGTAAGCATCTTTTGGATTTTGTTCCTGATAAATCTTAAAAAATCCAAGATATTTTCCTGTTTCATCCAGGGCTGCACACTTTGTACCGTTACGGTAACCCGGATCAACTCCCAAAACACGGCTGCCTTTAATCGGCTGTGTCATCAAAAGGTTTTTAAGGTTTTCTGAGAAAAGCTCTATTCCATGGTCATCAGCCTCATCAGTTTCGTTACTGCGGATTTCGCGGACAACTGCCGGGGACAAAAGTCGAACAAGACCGTCTTCAATGGCATCACGGTGATATTTATTGCTGATTTTTACTTTTTTCTGGAGCATTGCTACAGCGTCATCAACAGGAACATCGATTGTTACAGAAAGAGCCCCTTCACGTTCTGCACGATTAATGGCCAAAATGCGGTGTGGTTTAACCTGATTCAAAGGTTCAGAATAATCCCAATAC
Source organism: Treponema sp. (assembly GCA_045534325.1). Lineage (GTDB taxonomy): Bacteria > Spirochaetota > Spirochaetia > Treponematales > Treponemataceae > Treponema_D. The sequence goes on from JAZSJM010000037.1 coordinate 15,837, forward strand.
ATCTTGTACACAGAAGTTTTTTCCGCTGTTTCTGCGTCCTGCCCGTCAGGAACGATTCCCTTTGTCTGGATTGAACCAGATGCCATATATAAATCAACAACTGCTGCACGGTTTTCTGTATTTTGGGAAGTACGCTCTGCAATTATGTCCTGTGCACCCATAATCGCATCCATAAAGGTTTCTACATTCAAAGCAGAATCTTCGTTATCTGTTTTTACGTATTTTTTTGCTTCTTCTTCTACGGCAGCATCGTCATTTTCACTTTCCATAAAGTCAGCCAAAGGTTCAAGACCTTTTTCAATGGCAACCATACCCCGGGTCTTCTTCTTTTTCTTGAATGGAGCCCAGAGATCTTCAAGTTCCGTCAAAGTTTTTGCACCCATTACAGCGTTGTAGAGGCTTTCAGTAAGTTTTCCTTGAGCAAAAATACCGCGTACGATTTCCAGACGGCGTTCTTCAAGATTTTTATATGACTTAAATTTGTGATCGCATTCAAGAACTTCAACTTCATTTAAATTATCAGTCTTGTCTTTACGATAGCGCGAAATAAAGGCAACGGTACAGTCTTCGTTGATTAAACTTATAACAGCGCTTACCTGACTAACACGGATATTAAGCTCTTCCGCAATTCTTTTCATAATGTCCACTTCGTTAACAACGAGGGAGTCGATTAATTCCTGAGTAAATTCCATAGTAAGATTATAGTACAAAAAACATCGTTACCGAACAATAAAAAATAACGACTTCTTTTTTCTTTTTTAAATGATTTCGGTTAATATCTTTTTTCCCTATATTGTGATATATTCGCCTTATATACGAGGAAAATCATGATTCACTCTATTCCAGATGAAGAAATTATTGAAAAAACTGAATGTTCTGTAGTTCTAAAAGTTTTTATTGACGTAAAAAGTGATTATTTTGACGGACACTTTGATCAGTTTAAATTATTGCCTGCTGTCGCTCAGATTGATTTATTGGTTCATTATGCAAATAAATATTTTGGACTTCCCCTTTCTACACCATCGATAAAACGTTTTAAATTCAGTGATAAAATCCTGCCAGAAACAACGGTCCTTTTTAAAATCGATTTTGATTCTCAAAAAAACCGTGTTTCTTTCGAAATATCAGACTCCTCAAATGAACAAATCTATTCAAGCGGAAGTTATTTTATATCCTGAGCAATTTGTTCTGGCGTAAGATGGTTTTCCTTTAAAACATCTGATGGATTGTATCGATCTAAAAACTCCTTTTTAAGACCAAAATTATACACTTTTACAGAAGATGAGCCATAGAACGAAGCAATTTTTTGTCCAAATCCTCCGTCCAGGATTCCATCTTCTAAAGTGATTATTTTGGTATGAGTTTTTAAAAGTTCACACAAAAGCTCTTTATCCAGACCTGTAATGTATCGTGGATTTATCAGAGTTGGTTTTTTGCCTGTTTCTTTTTCAATATAATCAGCAGTTTTTTCTCCAAGCTGGTAAAAATCCCCCAGCGCCAAAATTGCAACTTCGCTACCCTTTTGCATAACTTTGTATTTGTTAAGATTTGAATAATCTTTATCTACTTCCAGTGATGTATGAATCATTCCGTTGCACGGCATACGGATTGCAACAGGGTATTTTGTCTGTTCAATCGACCAGTCAAGCATTGCAAAATACTCTTCAACATTTGTCGGTGCAAGATATACAAGTTCCGGAAGATTTGACATTAAAGGAATATCAAAAATTCCTAAGTGAGTAATATCATTCATTCCCCAGATACTTGCGGTATTTACCAGAAGTGTAGCAGGATTTTTATTGATACATAAATCCTGATTTAACTGGTCGTATGTACGCTGTATAAAACTTGAATGCGTTCCAAATACAGGTTTTGCACCCCCTTTTGCCATTGCACTTACTAAAGCAATTGCATGTTCTTCTGCAATTCCTGTATCGATAAATTGAATTCCTGCTTTCTGGCGGTTTGCCTTATTAAAACCAAAATTTCCAGGAACGGCAGGACACACAAAAGAAACAGTTTTATCTTTTGCCATTTTTTCCAGCAGAAATTCTGCCGTTTTGTTATTCAGATTATCAGGATTTCCCGTTGCTCGTTCACCTGTTTCGCGGTTAAAAGGGTTTGTCCAGTGCCAGATTTCTTTGTTGTCTTCTGCAGGTTTATAACCGCATCCTTTTAAGGTGTTGATATGTACAACAACAGGATGATTTATATCCTTTACTTTGCTAAATGCATCAATTAATGCATCCACATCGTTTCCTTTATCCACATAAATATAATCAAGCCCCATTGCTTTAAATAAATTTACAGGACATTCACCGTTTGACTGACGAAGTTCCCGAAGATTTTTATAAAGTCCACCATGATTTTCTGCAATCGACATATCATTATCATTTACAACGATAATAAAATTAGTTGTCATCTCGCCGGCAAAATCCAGCCCTTCTAAGGCTTCGCCGCCGCTTAAAGACCCGTCTCCGATAACAGCAATAATGTTTTCTTTACCGCCTTTTAAATCCCGTGCCTTTGCAAGTCCACAGGCAAGACTTACTGATGTAGATGTATGTCCCACGTTAAAAAAATCATGTTCGCTTTCGTCAGGATTTGTATAGCCGCTTATTTCCCTGAACCTTGTTTCATCATAAAAACCATAAGCACGACCAGTTAAAATTTTATGAGGATAACATTGATGACTTACATCAAAAACAATTTTATCTTTAGGTGAATCAAAAACATAATGAAGAGCAACTGTTGCCTCTACAATACCAAAATTCGGACCAAAATGACCGCCCTTTTTTGTGAGGCGGTTAAAAAGACCTTCACGGATTTCTGATGCAACTTGTGGAAGTTTTTCACGACTTAATTTTTTTAAATCTGCAGGGGATTTTATTGAATCAATTAACATTATTTTCTCCTGTAAAAATGATTGATTTATTCCTATTTTAAAATATTAACAAAAAAATAGTAAGACATGATTTTTTCATAAAAAACATGTAGTGGCTTAGGGATGGTAGCAGCGCCCTGAGTGCATTAATGCGCTCAGGTGCGTCCGACGGCATTTTGCCGTCGGATGAAGCGTTTTAGCGTAACTGCGGACAGCCCGCCCCCATTGCCCCGTTCAAGGGGCAATGGGGAAAGCTCCGTCTTATATACTGAGAGTTTTTGTGATACAATTTTTTGATATGAATGTTTTGATTCTTCAGCCGCCAATAATGCAGTTAAATACGGCATATCCAAGCGGGGCATATTTGTCGCGCTTTTTTAAAAGAGAAGGCTGCAACGTAAAATGGCTGGATTTAAATATTGAACTTTTTTACTCAATTTTTTGCTACAAGGGTCTAAAAAAAATTTTTGAACTGGGAAGAAAAAAAGCCCTTGAGATGGCAGATAAGGCAGAACAAAACGGGCAGGACTCTGTCTGCTTTAATTTACGACGATATATAAATCAGGAAAATTTATGGTGCAACTGGATAGATAGAATAACTGCAATTTTACGTGGTCACGGATTTGAAAGCGCACACAGCTTTGTTTTTGGTGCTCACGTACCGAGAGGCAACAGAATGGAAAACTATCTTAATTCTCTTGACCATAATTTAACCACAGATGACGCGAGAACACTATCAAGTCTTGCTCTTGCCGATTTGGCAGATTTTATTACAACGGTTTTAGATAAAAATTTTTCTCTCGTTCGTTATGCAGAAAGTTTAACCATAAGTGAAAGTACTTTTGAGCAGGTGGAAAAAGGTGCCGATTCTTTGATTTTGAGAGAGTTTTTTGTTCCTGTTTTAGAAAAAATTGTTTGCCCGATTGCAGAACAGCTTTTTGAGCAGGATAAAAAACTGCTTGTCTGCATAAGCATTCCTTTTCCAGGAATTTTTGCAGCAAGTTTATGTGCTGGTCGGTTTTTAAAAGAAAAATATAAAAATAAAGTATATATAAGTTTCGGCGGTGGATTTGTAAACACGGAGCTTAGAGAAACAAAAGAAAAATCTCTGGCTAATTACTGCGACTCTATCTCCTACGACCGAGGATATGCTTCTTATAAGACACTTCTTAATCAATTAGAGGAGTGTAAAAATAATTTTTGCGATATTAGTAAAGACAATAATTTACCTCTTTTTTCTGCACCAATTTACAATGTAAGAAAGTTTTTAAAAGACAAAAACGGCAATTTTTTTATTGTTGAAGAGGCTTCTGCAACAAAAGAAGATTTAGAATACGAAAAAAATATGACCTCCTCAATTGTGCCGGATTTTACAGACATTGATTTTAGCCGATATCCGCGATTAATTGATGACACAAATCCCATGCACAGACTGTGGTCTGACGGAGCCTGGATAAAAGCATATATGGCACATGGATGTTACTGGCATAAATGCGCATTCTGCGATGTTACTCTTGATTATGTAAAAAGCTTCTGCATGACAGACATTCACGCCCTTTACAACAGTCTTTTAGAGCAATGCAGAGAAAAAAACATTTTTGGAATTCATTTTGTTGACGAAGCAATGCCTCCGGCTGCGATGATTGCTTTTGCACGGGAAAACATTGCCCACGGGTGTCCGATAAACTGGTGGGGCAATGTTCGTTTTGAAAAAAACTTTACACGAGATGTAACAGATTATTTAGCCTATGGCGGACTTTGTGGGGTAAGTGCAGGCCTCGAAAGTGCTACAGGAAACGGTCTAAACACAATTCATAAAGGAACTGATTTAGAATCCATCGTTGCAGCCTGCTGTGCCTTTAAGGAATCCGGCATTTTAGTTCATGCATATATGATTTACGGTTATTGGTTTGAAACTCCACAGGACCTTATTAATTCAATGGAAACGTTGCGGCAGTTTTACAAAAACGGTCTTTTAGACAGCTGCTTCTGGCATAAATTTGTTCTGACCTTTCATTCTCGGGTTTACAGCGAATGGAAAAATGGGGAGCACAAAGAATTAAAGGTGATACAAGAAAAGAATAAACCCCTGTTTGCAAAAAATGGTCTTCATTTTGAAGGAGAAGAAAAGTCTGAAAAATACGGTAACTCCCTTGAGTATTCTCTTAACGAATGGATGCACGGACGAAATATAGATAGGCCTGTGCAAAAATGGTTTAATTTTAAAGTCCCTGAACCTACGGTTGAAAAAAATTTTATTGAAAAACTAATTGAAAAATATGAAAAATCACGTGATATACAGTTTTCTGCCCCATTACCTCAAAACAAGGAAAAAATTGTATGGCTTGGTGGCGAAAAAATAAAAGTTAAAGAAAAAAACATGCAAAAGTTTCAGTGGTTTTATATGGGTGAACTGATGGAAGAAGATATTAATTCTCCTGACAAAAATTACAGGGGAAGAGGTTTATGTGTTCTACCTTAGATTTACATGAAAAGAAAGTCCTATTTCTGAATTAGAAAACGTATATGTTTGTCTGTCAAAAAACCTTGAATTTTTATTAAATCCGTTTCTAAAAGCTACAAAAACAGTAAGAGCAACAGGGTGAGTGTCAAAAATTGCTTCAGTTCCGTAATTGTAGTAAAAAAATGATTTTTCTCCAGACTGTGTAATCATCAGCGGGGCAAATGATAAATAATAATTCTGCTTAATTGAACGCGTATATTTTGTACTATATTCCACACCTACAGAAAAAGCATGAAATTTAAATGTTTCTGCTCCTGAATTCAGATAGTTTTCTGCATAAGAATAGTTCAGATATGAATAGCCAACATAAGGATAAAAGACACCGTTATAACTGACAATGGAAGGCATCTGATAATGAGCATCAAATTCAATACAGCGAAGTGTTTCGTTTAGCAGTTGATCGCCGTGATTAAAGTCTGGATTTTCTGTCCAGTAAATTTTGGTCATATCATTAAAACCAAGATTCATCTGTGCCTTTATCATGGGGACTTTATCATAGTACGCATGATACAAAATACCATAGAAAAATAGTGCTTCATTTGTTTGAGAACTCGAACTTCCTTCTTTTGACATAAGAAGATTGTTAAGGTTTTGAAATCCCATTGTTGTTTCAAACGTCCAATCTATTCCGTCAATAGGAGAAACATGGGTAACTGCTTTTGAAAAACCATATTCGAGCATGGCGAAAAGGAGAAAAAAAATATATATGATTTTTATAAATTTAAATTTTCTCATTTTCGCTCAATTATTTTAAGGCAAGTTGTGCATAAAATCCATTTATAATCTGGCAAGCCCTGCTTTTCTTGCTTCGTCAGCTACTGCTTTAGCTACAGTCTCTGCGACACGAGGATCAAAGGCTCCAGGGATAATCATGTCAGGGCCCAGCTCACTTTCTGAGACAAGGCTTGCAAGTCCTCGGGCGGCTGCAATCTTCATTTCCTCGGTGATTTTAGATGCACGACAGTCTAATGCTCCGCGGAAAAGGCCTGGGAAAGCGAGGATGTTGTTTATTTGGTTGGGGTAATCGCTTCGTCCTGTTCCGATGATGTAGGCTCCGGCAGCCTTTGCCTTTTCGTAGGTGATTTCAGGTTCAGGATTTGACATGGCAAAAAGAATTGATTTTGGTGCCATAGACTTGACCATTTCTTCGCTTACGAGATTTGGGGCTGAAACGCCGACGAAAATATCTGCTCCAACCATAGCTTCTTTCATGGTGATTCGGCGGTTGTCGGGGTTGGTAATTTCAGTAAGTTCTTTTGTCAAAAAGTCGTACTTGTCGTAGTCTTCTTTGATGATCATTCCGTTGATGTTGAATGCGTAGATTTTTCCGATACCGAATTTGTGTAGCATACGGATAATAGAAGAACCTGCAGCACCCGCTCCGCTCACAACAAGAGTACAGTCTTCAGCCTTTTTGCCTGCGACTTTGAGGGCGTTCATGATTGCTGCCGTTACGACGATTGCCGTTCCGTGCTGGTCATCGTGGAAAACAGGAATATCCAGTTCTTTAATCAGGGTTCGTTCGATTTCCACACAGCGGGGAGCAGAAATGTCTTCAAGGTTGATTCCGCCAAAAGTCGGGGCAATCTGCTTACAGAATTCTATGATTTTCTGGGGATCTTTTGTGTCAATGCAAAGGGGCACTGCGTCCACTCCGGCAAATTTTTTAAAAAGAACGCATTTTCCTTCCATAACGGGAAGTCCTGCGGCAGGCCCTATGTCTCCCAGCCCAAGAACAGCAGTTCCGTCAGAAACTACAGCAATAGTGTTTCCCTTCCAGGTATACTTATAAACATCATCAGGATTTTTATGAATCTGACGGCATGGTTCAGCAACTCCGGGAGTATATGCGACAGATAAATCATCGCGAGATTCCAAAGGCATTTTTAATTCAGTTGAAATTTTACCCTGCCATTCATTATGTTTTTCTAACGCTTTTTCGTAAATTGTACTCATAGTATTTAGTATAACGGAAAGAAGATTATTGTGCGAGTAGGAAGGGACACTGGGAAGCAGTTTGTGATGGGTGCGGATTGTGCTGTTTCCGAAAGTTTATTACTGGCCACGGCAAAAAAACAAAAATTCATTTTACGCGGATTGCTTGCGACCTCCTTGATTTAAAAACCTTCCGCTGCATGGATTATAAAAACCGTTTTGAAAAACAGAAAGAATGCACTCGCCTTACAAAAAAGAATGTCGGCCTGTGCGAATGGCTGCCTGAAACCTGTGCATATCGACTTTTACATAACGGGCAGGAACTTCCTGAATGGCATCACCTTTTAAGTGGTACCTATGACAGCGTTAAAAAGAGTGGAATCCTGATTAAAAATCCTATACACGAAAGCGATGTAGAAGATATGAACTGGGAAGATTATGAAATCACACTCGAAACGTAAGTTTTATCTTTCTTTAATTTCCGTAAGTTCGCCTGTAAAATTTACCATTGTCTATGACTAACACAAATTATTCTGCTAGAATGGCATCAAAGGTACACAAAAATGGAAAATAGTCTTACATTAATTTTTATGACGGTTATGATTTCTAACTTTGTAGCAGAATTTGGCGATAAAACCCAGCTTCTCTTAGTCGGAATGACTTCTAAATACAAAATGCGGGATATTTTTCTAGGGACTTTTGCGGCTGTTCTTGTCCTGAACGGAATTGCAGTTTTTGCAGGTTCACTTTTGAATGAAGTTTTAAAGCATTGGCTTTGGGCCGTAAAGATTTGTGCTGCGGCTGCCTTTGCTTATTTTGCTTTTTCAAGCCTTTTTGCCGTCAATGAAGACGAAGATGAAGAAAAAGCCTCTAAATTTTCTTTTGCGCCCCTTGCGGTTTTCTGTACTTTTTTTATTGCAGAACTTGGAGACAAAACTCAGCTTACGGCAGTAACTTTTGGAGCGTCTTACGGCTTAAAAATGGCAGTTTTAATAACACTTGCCTGTTCAGCTGGTTTTTTTGCAGCAGATATGCTCGGTATGCTTCTTGGTAATTTTATAAATAAACATATTTCAAAAAGAAAGATGAATTTAATTTCCTTTGCACTTTTTGCCTTTTTTGCAGTTTTTACACTCTTTCAGGGAATAATGCTTTTTCTCAAAAAATAAAGTTCTTTCAGCAAAAAAATTGGGCGGCGCCATAAAAAAACCGCAGAAGAAAAATCATTTTTTCTCTACGGTACTTTAATTTATACTGCCTTTTTATGGCCGGGTGTTCCGCCCTGCGCTAACGCTTATCGTCCTCGTCGCAACGCTCCTGCGGTCGACTTTGGGGCTCCATACCCTGCCGCGCTTTTATCTTGTCAGCTTTCGGTAAACTGTTTTATGAGGCACATCGTCATCGATTCCCAAAACATTCTTTCGCCATTCAACATAATCAGACCAGCTGCCCTCAACAAAGTGAACTTCCGAGTTGTTCTCGAAGGCTAGGATGTGGGTGCAGATTCGGTCGAGAAAGTAACGGTCGTGGCTGATTACCATTACCACACCCGCAAAGGAGTTGATTGCCTCTTCAAGAGAGCGGGTCGTTGTGATGTCGAGGTCGTTGGTCGGTTCGTCAAGAAGAAGGACATTTCCCGCTTCCTTGAACATCATTCCCATGTTGAGGCGGTTTTTCTCACCACCGGAAAGCACGGAGATTTTTTTATTCTGCTCTGCTGAGTTAAAGTTGAACCATGAGCAGTAGGCGTGAGCGTTGATTTCGCGGACAGCACCGTTTACAGGGCGGCCTTTTTCGTCCACCGCGCCGAGCTTAACCAGATCGCTTCCACCAGAAAGCATTTCGTAAACGGTCTTGTTTGGGTCAAGTTTGCTTCGCATCTGGTCGACATAAACCAGTTTGACCGTATCGCCAACTTTTATTGAGCCTGAGTCAGGTGCTTCCTTGCCCATTTTTCCGTCGGGGAGTTCAATTTCCTGACCTGCGGCAGAAGCAATCATCTTAAAGAGGGTGGTTTTACCGGCACCGTTAGGCCCTACGATTCCAACAACTGAACCTGCCGGAATATGAAAGTCAAGGTTTTCAAAGAGGAGCTTATCATCAAATGACTTGGTGAGTTTTTCTACGTCTATAACAACATTTCCTAAACGTGGACCTGCCGGAATACTAATCTGACTGTCTTTAAGCTGAACCCGTTTGCTTTCTTCGGCAAGCAGGGCCTCGTACTTGGTGATATGCTCCTTGTGCTTTGCCTGACGGCCTTTTGCCCCTGCGTGAATCCATTCCAATTCTTCCTGCATTTCACGGCGTCGGGTAGAAGCCTGTTTTTCTTCAAGGGCAAGGCGTTTTTCCTTTGCTTCAAGCCATTCCGAGTAGTTGCCCTTGAAAGGATAGCCTTCGCCCCTGTCCATTTCCAGAATCCAGCCTGCAACATTGTCCAAAAAGTAGTGGTCGTGGGTGATTGCGATGATTGTGCCCGGGTAGTCTTTTAAGTGCCTCTCAAGCCAGGCTACGGTCTCCGCGTCAAGGTGGTTGGTCGGCTCGTCCAAAAGAAGAATGTCCGGCTTCTGCAAAAGCAAGCGGCACAATGCCACACGGCGGCGCTCACCACCGGAAAGAACATCCACAACCTGATCGCCAGGAGGACAGCGAAGAGCGTCCATTGCAAGTTCCAGATTTGCATCCAGGTTCCATGCGTCTGCTGCATCAAGTTTTTCCTGAATCTCGGCCTGTCGTGCGCAGAGTTTGTCAAAATCGGCATCCGGGTCCCCGAAAGCCTCGTTCACCTTGTCGAATTCGGCTAGCAGGTCAGTGATTGGCTTAACGCCTTCTTTTACAACTTCAAGAACGGTTTTGCCAGGCTCCAGATATGGCTCCTGCTCCAGATATCCCATTGAATAGCCGGGAAGAAGTTTTGTTTCGCCCGTGTAGTCTTTGTCGATTCCTGCAAAAATCTTGAAAAGCGAAGATTTACCGGCACCGTTTTCACCGATAACGCCGATTTTTGCCCCGTAATAGTAAGAAATGGAAATGTCTTTTAAAACAACTTTTGTTCCATACGCGCGACTAACGCGATCCATCGTGTAAATGATCTTTTTATCGTCGAATGTCTTTGCCATGCGTCGCTACCGCTCCGTTTGAGTAAGTAGAAGTTATTGACATTTGTGCTTTCGCACATGGTCATAAAGAAAGTATAGCAGATTTGACAATAAGTTTATAGACCGACCTGGACTGAAAGATTCCTTACGAAGACTTCTGAGAATATCTTTGGAGAATCCTTATTCTGATAATATGCTCCGACTTTAAAATAATTTTCGTATTCACTTTCTACAGCAGAATCAAAAGTGTGGGTCGCCATAATCTTACCGTCGCGATAAAGCCTGAGAGTTTTTTTATCCTGCTCAATAGTGATGGAAACTTCCTGCCCCTGTTTTATGCTTCCCATAGCATATTTATGTGTCTTATTATTGTCCGATGTCGTCTTGCCGTCCTTCATGTAATTTCTTACTTTTGCAGTTATAGTGCCGTTTTCCAGCTCAATCCTGCAAAGCGGAGAATCTTTTAAATCGCACTGCTGCAGAAACTGGCCAACGGTAAATTTCGCACTGGCAAAATCCGTTGAGGTAACATAAAAAGTGTAAGAAAGAATATTTTTTGTCGTCATATTCCATTCTTTCAAGTGCCTCATTTCTGCACGCACCGAAGAACCGTTCTGGGATTTTCCCTTGTCACTTGCATCAAGGGAAAAGCGTATATATTCCCTGCCCTCTTCATTTTTATAAAGCGAAAAGTATTTATTCTTAAAACCGTCGGACAATACATTCCAGAGCATTCCCCCTTCCTCGGTTCCGCTGGGATACTGAAGCTGCCAGTCAGCAGGAGATGTAAAAAGACGGCAGGGGCTTTCTCGTCTGTCAAGTTCTTCATCTGAGCAATAATTATTTTCTATTTTTAAACCGCTATGATAATCATTTGACGAAGATTCCTCACATGAAATAAAAAATAATATGAATAAAACTGTATATACTAACTTATTAAATATCATTTTGCTTTTCCTGACTGGAGCAATTCCGTATGTATTAAATCATCTGTACGAAAAAAAACCGGCTTTTACAAAAACAAAAGCCGGTTTTAAATAAAGTTTCTTACAGATTACCAGGTCTTTTCAATTTCTGGTTCACAGATATTAATTTCTGTATCTGAATCAAAGAACTTACATTTTTCCATTCTTGGAACAAAGTTAATTGTATCTCCGAGCTGTGGATTTACAGTCGGATAACATTTTGCAACAACTTTTGTATTTTGAATCTGCATAAATATATGAGTTTCAGCCCCAAGTGGTTCTTTATTTGTTACTTTAACTGCAATATTGCTGTCAGAAGCAGGTGCATCTTGATAAAGAAGATCTTCTGGACGAACACCGAACCATACTTCTTTTCCTACATATGCTTTTAAATGTTTCTGCTGATCTGCAGTTGGTGTTAATGTGAATGTTCCTTCATCAGCGATTACTTTTCCACCTTTCTCAGCAATCTTAACTTTAAAGAAGTTCATCGGTGGAGTTCCGATAAATCCAGCTACGAACTTATTGATAGGGTGATTATAAAGATAGAGAGGAGCACCAATCTGCTGAATGCGTTTTTCTGACATTACAACGATTTTTGTACCCATTGTCATAGCTTCAATCTGATCATGTGTAACGTAAATCATTGTAGCCTGAAGGCGGTTATGAAGTCCTGAAATTTCTGCACGCATCTGAACGCGGAGTTTTGCATCAAGGTTAGAAAGTGGTTCATCAAACAAGAATACTTTTGGTGAACGAACGATTGCACGACCTACAGCAACGCGCTGTCTCTGACCACCAGAAAGAGCCTTTGGTTTGCGGTCAAGATATGTATCAAGGTCAAGGATTTTTGAAGCTTCGCGAACGCGACGATCAATTTCTTCCTTATCTGTTTTGCGGATTTTAAGACCATATGCCATGTTATCGTATACAGTCATGTGTGGATAAAGAGCATAGTCCTGGAATACCATGGCAATATTACGATCCTTTGGAGGAACGTCATTCATCAATTCACCATCGATATAAAGCTCACCACCGGTAATATCTTCAAGACCGGCAATCATACGAAGTGTTGTAGATTTACCACAACCAGATGGACCTACGAATACACAGAATTCGCGGTCTTCAATTGTAACATTAGATCTTTCTACAGCCAGAACATTGCCATCATAGATCTTTGTAATACCTTTAAGTTCAATCTTAGCCATTTAGTCCTCTTGCAAGTAATAGTATAAAGGGATTCCCTAAAAATTACTTATTTTATTCATTTTAACATGTAAAATAATTCAAAATCAATAAAGAACAGTCGAAAATAAGCAGTTTTCTCTATAATATACAATATCATCTTTTTGTATGAGATGTTTTTTATGAAAACTCATATAACAAAATCTCTTATCATTTTCCAGTCTTTGCAACGCCTGTAATTGTTTTTTTCTAGTACACATTCTTTATTCCACGGACGATTAAAAACCAATATTTTTGTGTCTTTAAGATGATCAAAAAACTTAAATGCAGCAGGAGAATCTTCTACTGCGTAATCAAAATTCATTTTATAATAATCATCTAGTTCCAAAGTAAATTTGTTATTTTTAAAATAATTATCACGTCCATACTTATTAAGACAAAAAAGGTCTACACGACTAAGTCCATGCTGAATAAGCCATTCTTTCGAAACATCATAACAACTAGACGGACGCCCTGTAATAACTGAAACTTTATATCCCTTATCAATCCAGGAATTTATCGTTTCAACTGACCCAGAAGTTTCTTTATATGACAAAAGAACTTCAGGTTTATGACCTTCTTTCATCATCGCTTCATACTGCTCATCTGAAAGTGAAAAGGATTTTTTTAAATCAAAGAATTTGATTTTTTCGTACGGAACATTAATTTTGTATTGCTCCAAAGCAAATTTAGAAAAATATCGGGCTGTTTCGCATAAGCAGTCATCAAAATCAACGTAAATATTCATTCTGAGTGATTATAGCATAAAAACCACGCCAATAATAACCTAAAGTCCCGTTCCCTCGTCAATACCCATCATAATGTTCATGCACTGAACGGCGGCTCCGCTGGCACCCTTGCCAAGATTGTCAAGGCGACTTGTAACAACAAGACGTTCATCGTTTCCATAAACAAAAATCTGCATGTTATTTGTGCCCTCAAGTGTATTTGCAGGAATAAAGCTTTCTGTAAGGATTCCTTCACCTAAAAAATCAGCTGCTTTTACAAAACGGCTTGAATTATAGTAATCTTTATACATTTGGGCGAGTTGTGGACCTGTAAGTTTTTTTTCCATAAGACGAGTATGAAGACCTACAGTTACCGTCATTCCAGCAAAATAATCGCAAACATACGGAGTAAAAATCGGTTTATAAGTCAATCCGCTGACCTTTTGCATCTCTGGCAAATGCTTGTGTTCTTGAGTGAGTGCATAAAGGCGGGGAGAATCCAGTTCCTTTGGACGATCAGATGCTTCGTATTGGGCAATAGCTTTTTTTCCTGCCCCTGAGTATCCCGAAACAGCGTGGCAGACAACAGGATAATCCGGAGAAATAATTCCCTTTTTTACCAGAGGATACACTATGGAAGCAAAGCCAGAAGCATAGCAGCCAGGAGTTGCAACACGATTAGAGGAAACAATTTTTTCGCGATGTTCTTTTGAGAGTTCCGGAAAACCGTATGCCCAGTCAGGATTTGTTCTGTGTGCTGTAGATGCATCTATAATTCGCACTTTTGGATTTGTGCACAAAGAAACAGCTTCTATGCTTGCAGCATCAGGCAAACACAAAAAAGTAAAATCAGAAGCATTTATCATTTTGGCGCGCTCTGCACTGTCCTTACGTTTTTCGTCGTCGATAAGTAAAAGTTCAATATCGTCGCGGTTCTGGAATCGCTCATAAATCTTAAGGCCTGTTGTTCCTTCCTTTCCGTCAATAAAAACTTTGTATGCCATTTTTTGACTCCTGCTTTTTGCTGAATAATTAATTCGATTATAAAAAGAATAAAACTATTATTCTAGTAATAAATTTGATAATAATTCTCAAATTCTATTGACGAACAAAATTAAATTCATTAATTTGAAAATCGTTATCAAATTGGAATAATAAATGCAAAAATCACCCTACAAAACAAGACAGCAGGAATTACTCTTCTCTTATTTACAGCAGGTAAAGGGTCAACATTTTACCGTAGATGATGTATGCAGTTATTTTAAAAATAAAAATATTGCAATCGGAACGGCAACAATCTACCGCCAGCTGGAAAAATTTGTTGCAGAAGGAAAAATTCATAAATATTTTATCGATGAACACTCGGCTGCATGTTTTGAGTATTCTGGAGAAGATTGTTCTAAAGCAGACTCGCATTTTCACCTTAAATGTGAAGTTTGCGGTAAACTTATGCATCTTGAATGTGAAGAACTGGAAGAACTTGGAAGTCATCTAAAAAACGAGCATGGTTTTAATATCAATCCTCTTAGAACTGTTTTTTATGGTGTCTGCAATGATTGTAAGAAAAGGGGGGATAAACTAGATGACTAAAAATTCCCTTAAGTTTTTTTCTAAAACAGTTGCAATTCTGCTCACAGTTTTTTTATTTTTTGCTGTATTTTTTGAGATTAATCATGCAGGACACGAGGAAGAATGTCATGAAGACGGATGTCTTGTGTGCATGGTGCTGAATATAATTCATAACATAAATAAAAATCTTCTTACCGTTTTTGCTGCATCGGAGAAAGTTTTTTATCAATCTGTTATTTTGTCCTTTGGTTTTTCTGCCTTATTATTTAGACCTTGTACCCTGGTAAGCCGAAAAATCAAACTTACAATTTAAAATTTCTCTCAACTTACGATTTACGATAAAAAGTAGCCCAGATTTTCGGCTACTAAGAAGAGGAAATTTTAAATGAAAACGAAGAATAAAAAACCTGTAGTTTTAATTACAGGATATCTTGGTTCGGGTAAAACTACTTTATTAAATAATCTATTAAAACAAGAAACCCGTCGCGTTGCCCTGATTGTAAATGATATGGGAAGCATTAATGTAGACGCTGAGATATTAAAAAAAGACGGAGCAAATGTTGCAGAATGTCCGATGTTTGAGCTACAGAATGGCTGTATCTGCTGTACCCTCCGCGATGAATTTATTCAGCAGATTGAAAAAATTTCTGCAATTGACAGTGTAGAGGTTGTCTTTGTAGAAGCTTCGGGTATTTCTGACCCGGGTGCTGTTTCTGCCAGTTTTTTAGCTTATGAAGAAGATAATCCTGACACAAATGTTTATCTAACATCTGTCGTTACAGTTGTTGATGCAGACAGAATTTATCGGGAATTTTTAAGTGATTTAAAAAAGAAAAATAAAGAAAAAGATTCCCTTGATGAAAACAATTTAACTTCAGAAGAAATTTCTACCTTAATCGTAGACCAGATTGAATTCTGCAATTTTATTGTTTTAAACAAGTGTGATTTACTAGAAGACAGTCAACTCAAAGAGGTAGAGGCTATTGTTCGCGAATTCCAGACAAAAGCTCCGATTTACCGCAGTGTGAACGGTTCAATCGAGTTATCTAAAATTACGACAAAAGAACCTTTTAATTTTGAGCAGATTGATTCTTCTTCCGCAATTCAAAAAGCAATCAACAGCTTAAATCAAAAATCAAACGGCTGCACAGATGAATACGGAATTTCCTCTTTTGTTTATGAAGAAAGACGTCCATTCAATCGTAAAAAATTTGCAGATTTTGTGAACAATCGCTACCCGAAAGAGTTAATCCGGGCAAAAGGGTATATATGGTTTTCTGATAGCGATGCAGATGTTCAGCTTTTTGAGCAGGCGGGGCGTAATTCTTCAGTAATGGAAGTTTCTTACTGGATAGATGCTTTAGTTGAAGAACAGAAGCAGGCTTATATTGCAGATAATCCTGATATTAAAGATAACTGGGATGAACAGTTTGGTGACAGAGAAAATCAGATTGTCTTTATTGGTAAAGGATATAATCAGCAGGAAATTATAGCTGAATTAGAAAAATGCCTGGATGAAAAGGCAATAGCGTAAAACTTTTTTATAGGAGAAAAATTATGAAAATAAATAAAATAATCGCAGTAGTTGGAGTAGTATTTACATTAGGCATGTTCAGTGCATGTAATGAAAAAAAAGTAAACTCAAATAAAAACTTAAAAGTTGTTACTACGATTTTCCCAGAATATGACTGGGCACGACAGATTATCGGTGAAAAGGCTGATGATGTGGAGCTTACTCTGCTCTTGGACAACGGTGTGGATTTGCACTCTTACCAGCCCAGCGTAAAGGACATCGCAAAAATTCAGAACTCAGATATTTTTATTTATGTCGGTGGCGAAAGCGATGAATGGGTTGAAGATGTTTTAGAAAATTCAACAAATAAAGCACAAAAGGCTATAAATCTTCTTGAAGTCCTGGGCGACCGGGTTAAGGCTGAGGAAATTGTTGAGGGAATGGAGCATGAACACCATCACGGGCATGGACATCATGAACACGAGGGAGAGCATCACGACGAACATAGCCACGGCCATGAGGAAGAACTTGATGAGCATGTCTGGCTTTCCCTCAAAAACGCCCAGAATCTCACAGTTGCAATTGCAGATGCTCTCTGTCAGGCTGATTCAAAAAATGCAGTAATCTATAAGAATAATCTTGCTGCTTACAATAAAAAACTGGCCGATTTGGACGCAAAATATGAAGCTGTCGTAAAGGACGGAAGCAAAAATACCCTTCTTTTTGGAGACCGCTTTCCATTCCGTTACCTTGTTGAAGATTATGGTTTAAAGTACTTTGCGGCTTTTAGTGGTTGTTCCGCAGAAAGCGAAGCAAGTTTTGAAACAGTTGCATTTCTTTCTAAAAAAGTAGATGAACTGGCCTTGGAAAACGTATGCAAAATCGAAGGCGGAAGCGATAAACTTGCAAAAACAATTATTTCAAACACAAATAATAAAAACGCAAATGTTCTTGTACTCGATTCTTTACAGTCAACAACTTCTAAGCAGATAAAAAATGGCGCCACATATCTTGGTGCAATGGAAGAAAACCTTAAAGTATTAAAAGAAGCGCTAAAATAAACGCAAAAGGGATTGTAGCGGCGGCGAAGCCGTTTTGCAGTTATGGTGGTTGAGTTTTGTCGAAACCTTCATAGCTGCACAAATGTTTTTCAATGACATCTAAGTCAAAAAACTTAATTAAATTTTCCGTAATTTTCCGCTGCCTGCTCAACAGTCATGTTCCCGGTCATAACCTGCTGAACGGCGGTGCGCATCTGGGCAATTGCACTGTCAATAAGTCCCAGCTCTCCAAGATATATTGGGGTAGACTTACTCAGTTGGGCATAAACTTCGTCAAAGGAATAATCTTTTGATACTGTAATAAGACGCTTGATTTTTGCAAGATTGTTGAGTTCCTCTGTTCTTACAAGAAAACGCATGAATTCATCCGCCATATCAAGATTTTTAGACTTCTTGTTCACGGAAAATCCTACAGAAACATTGTTTACAAAACAACTGTTTTGATCCGTGGCTGGAAAAATGCGGAAGCTGTATTTAAAAGGATTATTTATAAAAGCCTGTGACTGAGCTTCCCTTTTTAAGGTTCCTGAAACTATGTCTGTATCACAGAGCATTATTGGAATGTTTCCTTCAAAAAAAGTCATGATTACTTCATTGTATTTATCTTTAAGGGTACGGCACTGGTCAAGGTCAATAAGTCCCTCTTCCATAAAGCTTTTTGCCCATTCCAGCGCTGGCTTTAAGTATTGTCCGGCCTCAGGGGTAAGCTGATTGAGCATTGGAACAGCTTCAGAATTATTCTGAATGGATTTACAGAAATAAGAATAAATCAGAGGAAGCCCCATAAAATTGTCTGCATAAACCATAATGGGACTTTTGTAACCGGCGGCTTTCAGTTTGTTGCAGGCTGTAACAAGAGCTGAGTATGTTTGAGGAAGCTCAATTCCTTCTTTTTTGAAAATATCTTCGTTTACCATCATTCCGTAGGAGCCGGAAAGAACTGGAACCATGGGAGTTCTGCCATCTGCCGTGTGCTCAATAAGCTCACTTCTGATTGTGGAAAGATTAAAGCCCAGGGCTTTTTCATCAGATAAATTATAATATACAAAGTCCCAAAAATCGATATTTTTTTATTATGCTAGAAATATCATATTTCTAAACTTTATGAACTTCCGATAATATAATATGAAAAACTTTTTATTCTCTGTAATTTTTTTCTCAGCCGTGTCTCTTTTGTTTTGTCAGGAGACCCATTTCCCAGTTTCACTTTCTTATTCAGGATCTGGCGGATACTCACTTGTTGAACGCACTAATCTCCGGCGCTATGTAAACGGAAAATACGTTGGACTTACCAGTCGCGAAGTCCGCTCATTTATCAGTCCGAGCCTTCCTCCCAGCAAAAAATTTATGGCCAAAGGAAGCATGTTTGAACACGACCAGTGGTATGACGGAAGTTTTTATGTAATGGAAGAAACTTTGCGCAATAACCAGGCCGCTGCCGCAGGTGTTCACGAAGCAATTCAATCAGTTTTTCATATTTCGCCGGATGGCCGCCTGACAATGTACAAAGATAACGGCTATCCAAGTTACAGGAGTTTTCCAGCTTATGGAGCAGATTTGGTAAAAGCCGGAGACTCATGGCAAGCAAGGGCCGAGCGTTCGGTAGACCCCATGAATAAGGGCGTTTTTACCCGAATGCCGATGCTCGTTATGTATACCTTTGCAGGAAGCGAAGTGTACAAGGGAAAAGACGTTTATCGAATCAAGGCCATCTGGCAGACTTCTTATGGCCCGTCTGACTATGATGTGCGCGGAGATGGGTCCCTCAAAAAGGCGACAGGAGGCCACAAGGCAGATATCATAGTTCTCAAGTCCACCTGCGAACCGATTCTTGTAATCGACAATACCGACGAAACCTTCGTTTATTCGGACGGAACCCAGATAAATTTTAAGGGAACAATTACACTCTTTACGGAATTTCCTCCGGCAGTTGATACCGAAAAAATCGTTACAGCCCTCAACCGTGTTGCAACCGTTGCCCCGCAGACAGGCGGCTCTGGAAGCGGCGCTATTTTGGGCATTGATTCAACATCAGCCGCTAATTCAACCGTAAAAGACACTTCCCCAGCAGGTACTGCATTACCTGCAAAAAATAACATTATTGCCGAGGAGACAACGGCAGGAATCCGCTTAAGCATTCGCGACATAAAATTTGCACCTGACAGTGCACAGCTTTTACCTGGAGAAACTGAAAGACTTGACCAAATTGCCGATGTCCTGAAACTTGCTCCAAATTCTCAATTTTTAATAGAAGGTCATACGGCAAGCGTTGGAAGACCTGAAGGCGAAAAACAGCTTTCAATCGAGCGTGCAAAGCAAATTGCCCGGGAACTTGCCGACCGCGGCATCACAGGCGATAGATTTATCTGCCGCGGATGGGGCGGAACAAAACCTGTGGCAGGCAATGATACAGAGGAAGGTCGTGCTCAGAATAGACGCGTGGAAATAACGATATTGGAATAACAAATTTATAAATAATGTTGTTTTAAATGGAAAACCATATTTTATAAATTATAATTAGAATATGTTTTCAATCAAAAGATATCTTTCTATGCTTTCGTTCAATAAGAAAGATTATAATGAGCTTAAATCCTCAATAAGAGAAAATAACTATCGGGTTGTACGCTCCTTACTTTTGATTGTTACTATACTTTTTTCCTTACTGTATACACTTTCCTATCTTTTAACAAATGACGTTACCCTTAGAAATAAGTATGTATACCAGTTTTTCTTAGCGGCTTATCTTTGTTTATATTTGCTTACAGGTTTTATCGCTAAAAAACACACTAAATGGGTAATGGTTTTTGTATACATTTTTATGTTTTTAGGCCAAATACTCGGAATAATTATCGGTATAGTAAAAATGCACGACCACCCGGCAATAACTTTTATCGTCCTTCAATTCGTAATGCCGATTTTATTTATTGACCGACCCTGGCGATTTACAATATTCAACTTTGTATTTGCAACAATATTTTTGTATTTAGATTATAAAACAAAAGAATTCAACATATTCTTTCTGGATTTATCAAATCTTTCCAGCTTTTTTATCCTTGGCAATATATGTGGAAGATATTTTATCAACACAAAAATTCAAGGATTAAAGGCTGTAAAAATCATCGAAACAGAACGTGATACAGACTCAGTAACCGGAGTTCTTTCTAAGGCTGCTTTTATGCGAGAAATGGAACGTCTGTTTCAAAAAGATAGTTCCCAGGGAATTTTTTTGATGATAGACATCGATAATTTCAAACATTTTAACGACACCTATGGACACGATGTAGGTGATCAGGTTCTTAATTCTCTTGGTGAATGTATGCGCCGTTCATTCCGTCAAGCAGATTTGCTCGGCCGTTTTGGAGGCGACGAGTTTTTTGTTTTTATTCCAGGAACAAATGATACTGATGTCGCTTTATACAGAGCAAAAAGACTTCAGATTCTTTTAAAAGATGATTTAAAACTTCCAGATTCAAATGCAAATGTAACTCTTAGCATTGGTATTTCCAATTGTAAAACCAAAAACGAAAATTACCAGAGTCTTTTTAAACGTGCTGATGAAGCAATTTACGAAGCAAAAGCAGAGGGTAAAAATACAATTATAATAAAATAAGCGGGCGTTCGCCGTTCGCACTTTGTGCTCCCAGCGGCGGGCTTTACGCACTTACGCTTTCGCTTCATCCGCCACTGCCCTTTTGCAGCGGCGGACTGCTTTGCAGGTGCTCCAATCCCTAACGCTCATGAAGAAGCGTTTTTGGAAAAATTTCGTTCTTGTGTATTTTACCAAGTTCATGCACAGACTGAATCACTGAAAGTTGTGGATTATTTTTTCTGAATTCTTTTAAATCGATTGCAAATCTATTCATGGAAAAATGCTGAAAAACAAAAACGTTTTTCCACCATTCTTCTGCATAACTATTTAAGAGAACATCACGATAATCCGTAAAAATACCTTTATTCTTTAATTCTGCATATCCCACAAGCCAAAGTTCTGGAACAAAATCATCTTTATCTGCCAAAACACATAAATTCTGGTGCAGTTCTGCTGTTTTTTTTGCCATCCACACAAAACTTTCTTTAATTGCGTTTTGTAATTCTGGAGAAGCATTTTTTAAAATCTGTTTCAGGTGATTTGTTTTAGCCGAATGAAAAGGTGTTTTATTTAAGATGATTACATTTTTTCTAAAATCTGTTTTTAATTCCCTGTTCTTTTCAAAAAACCCGGCTGCAATTTTTCCTGCCTGTCCTACAAGGTATTTTTGATTCTTTTTCAGTTGCTCGTTCTTTCCAGGATTATCACCGATTACGATAAGATGAATTTCAGTTTTTTCTGTTATCTCATCTAAAGCGGTGTTGTATACTACTGGTGTCTCAACCAGATACTCAGGGGTATCTTTTTTTGCAGCGTCTTTTTGTAGAGGAATAAGTTCTTTTGCGTATTTATTATTTAAATCGTTGCAATAACTGCGGAATTCATTTCGAAAATAATCAAAAGAGTTAAACTGTGCCTTATTCATTTTTCTCTTCAATAATAAAATTTTGCGAAGAACTTGTCATCAATATACCGTTGCTATAAGGTTTATGCAGGCTTGGAAAAAAATCATTTAAGACCCGAATTTCCTTAAAACCAAGGCTTTCGTAAATATGTTTTGCACCGCTCCATTCTTCGTTTACCAAAAGTAAAACTGTTTTTATTTTTGGCATGGAAGTACAGATTGAACAGAGGCTGTTGTAAAAAAATGGTTTTGCAAGATGGCGACTTCTGTATTCTGGAAAAAGTGCAAACGAAGAAACATAAAGCACGGGCCCGTCCTGACAATGAACTTTAGAAGGCGAGTGCCCAAGTACAAAGAAATTATCATCATTTGGAATTGTATTCCATATCTCGCTGCAAAAATATCCGGCAGTTTGAGCATGTCCGGTTTTTAAAACGACTTCTTCAGAAGAATCCTGCAACAGCAGAAACCCCTGAGGAAATACACAAAGGCGCTCTTCAAAAGTTTTCTGACTCTCTTGAATTGACGGAATAAAAGAAGCTCTTTCTATGTTCATTATTTGAGGAATATCAAAACTTTTGGCAGGAACAATATTCATTTTTTTCTTGCGTGAGGGATCGTTGCAAAAACACCGCAGCAAAGCGAGGAGTTGAAGCAAGAGCCCGACCGTCTGCCTTTTGGCAGACGGGCACGCCCTTTTTTATTTTAAGAATTCTTTGTTGTCGTATGCTGCGCGTAAAATTTCTTTTATATCAGATACAACTGGAACCCTAGGATTTGCAGGTGAACACTGGTCTTCGTAAGCAAGGAAAGAAAGTTTATCAAGGCTATCCATCCAAGCTTTTTCATCGATTCCCTGACTCTTAAAGTTCATTTCGATTCCTACGTTACGACCAAGTTCTCCACAGGCTTTGGCGTAAGACTCTACACCTTCTGCTGTTGTTTTTGCTGGAAGACCGAGCATGCGTGCAAGTTCTGCATATCGTTCTGCGGCTTTGTAATAATTGTATTTTGGCCAGGTCGAAAGTTTTGTAGGCTGTGTTCCGTTATATCGGATTGTAAACGGTAATAAAATTGCATTTGCCCGTCCATGAGGAACATGGAATTCGCCGCCAACCTTGTGAGCCATTGAGTGATTCATTCCGAGGAATGCGTTTGCAAAAGCCATGCCAGCAAGACAAGAAGCATTATGCATTTTTTCTTTGGCTTCCATGTCAGCTGCTCCGTTTTTATATGAGCGCTCAAGATATTGAAATACCATTTTTATTGCTTGAATACAAAGTCCGTCTGTAAAATCATTTGCCAAAGTTGAAACATAGGCTTCAGTTGCATGAGTAAGAACATCCATACCTGTGTCTGCAACAATTTTTGAAGGAAGGTTTTCAACAAATGAAGGGTCGATAATTGCGATTGTTGGTGTAAGTGAGTAGTCAGTAAGAGGATATTTTTTGTTTTCTTCCTTATCTGTGATTACGGCAAAGGGCGTAACCTCTGAACCTGTTCCTGATGTTGTAGGAATACAGACAAGATGTGCTTTTTTTCCAAGATCAGGATAGCGGAATGCACGCTTACGTATATCCATAAATTTCTGTTTAAGGTCATTAAAGTCAACTTCCGGATACTCATAAAAAAGCCACATACCCTTTGCACAGTCCATTGCAGAACCACCGCCGAGAGCAATAATTGTGTCCGGCTGGAAACTTCTCATAAGTTCAACACCTTCACGTACTGTCTGAATTGAAGGATCTGGTTCTACATCGCAGAAGAGCTGGTACTGAACAGGATCTCGTCTAAGTTTTAGCTGATCTGTGATTTTATCTACAAATCCTAAATCTACCATTGAGCGGTCTGTTACGATAATTACTTTGTGAATACCTTTCATCTGATGCAGATATTCAATTGAATCACGTTCAAAGAAAATTTTTGCCGGAACTTTAAACCACTGCATATTGTTTCGTCTCCTGCCGAGTTTTTTTACATTTAAGAGGTTAATTGCACTTACGTTATCATCTGTGGAATTGTGGCCGTATGAACCGCACCCTAAGGTAAGTGAAGGAATAAATGAATTGTAAACGTTTCCGATTCCACCAAAAGTAGAAGGTGAATTCCAAATTATGCGGATTGCAGGTACGAGGTCTCCAAAGCGTTCTGCAAGTTTTTTATCTGTCGTGTGAATTGCAGCCGAGTGTCCAAGACCATTAAATCGTACAGATGCCTCTGCTTTTTTAAGCCCGTCTTCTGTGTCCTTTGCTTTTACAACGGCAAGAACAGGACTCAATTTTTCACGGGTTAAGCACTCTTCTACTCCCACATCCTTACATTCAGCAAGAATAATTGTCGTGCCTTCAGGAACTTTAAATCCAGCGTTTTTTGCAACATTCTGAGGTGACATGCCTACAACATCTGGATTAAGTTTTGCAACTGAAGGGTCTCCTGTTACACCAAACATGTATTTTTCAAGAAGTTTCTTTTCTTCTGCTGTTGCAAGATATGCCCTGTATTCCTTAAAAAGTTTTATTGCATCAGAATAAATCTCTTTATCGATAATAGCTGTCTGTTCGGACGCACAAACCATGCCATTATCAAATGATTTGGACATTACGATATCATTTATTGCCTGTTTTAAATTGCAACTTTTTTCTACATAAGCAGGAACATTTCCAGCGCCTACACCAAGTGCAGGTTTTCCACATGAATAAGCTGCCTTAACCATTGCGTTTCCGCCAGTTGCAAGAATTGTTGCCACATCAGGATGATTCATCAAAAGCGATGTTTTTTCCATTGATGGTTCTTCTATCCATTGAATACAGTTTTCTGGGGCTCCGGCAGAAATTGCAGCTTCATAAACAATGCGTGCCGCTTCTATTGAACATTTTATTGCGCTCGGATGAAACGAAAATATAATCGGATTTCGAGTTTTAAGACAAATAAGAGATTTAAAAATTGCTGTTGATGTAGGGTTCGTAACTGGTGTAAGAGCTGCAACAACGCCAACTGGTTCAGCAATTTTTACAATACCCGATACTTCATCGTCTTCTACAATACCTACTGTTTTTAAGTGTCGCATGTGATTTACAACATATTCACAGGCAAAAAGATTTTTTGTGGCCTTATCTTCAAAAACACCGCGTTTTGTTTCTTCTACGGCAAGTTTTGCAAGAGCACCATGATGATCAAGGGCAGCAACACTAGCTTTTGCAACGATGTAATCAATTTTTTCCTGATCAAAAGAAGAAAAATCATTTAATGCCTTAACAGCCTTTTCTACAAGACCATTAATCTCTTTTTGAGGTTCTGTTAATTTTTCGCTCATATAGAAACTCCATATATTTATCACCACTTTTCATTTTAAATGAGAGAGGTATTGAATTTTACAAAAGTGTACTAGTTATAATTATAGACCGTTTTTTTTCAGTTATCATTTAAGAAATTGTTATTCGTGCTTTATTATCAGACTTGCATTACAGCCGCCAAAGGCAAAACTATTGCTCATGCAGCAGTGAATTTTTTTTGTTACTTCAGTATTTTTTATCAGATTCAATTCTGGAATTTCTTCATCCTGTTCACCATCCCACACATGAATCGGCAACTTCTGGCTTTTTATTGTATAAAAGCAGACTGCCAGTTCAAGGCTTGCTGCAGCTCCCAGAGTATGTCCTGTAAGGGGCTTTGTAGAAGAACATGGAACTTTAGATGTTTCATTTTTAAAAACATTATAAATGCCTTTACCTTCCATGCTGTCGTTTAAATGGGTGCCTGTTCCATGAAGGTTTATATAATCAATATCTTCAGGCATTAATGATGCATCTTTTAAAGATGCACTCATAGCTCTCGCCGCTCCGCTTCCATCTGCAAGAGGAGCCGTCATATGGCTTGCGTCAGAACTTTCTCCTGTACCTGCCAAAATAATTTGTGTCTTATCCAAATCATCGCGGCTTAATACAAAAATTGAAGCTCCCTCGCCAAGATTTATTCCATTTCGATTTTTTGAAAAAGGATTTGTTTTTTCATGGCTTACCGCCTCCAGACTGTCAAATCCTAGCAAAACTGTGTCCGAGGCAATATCAATGCCACCAGCGATTACTGCGTCGCACACTCCCGAAAGAATAAGCTCTTTTGCTTTTATTATCGCACTGGCACTAGAAGAACAGGCGGTAGAAAACGCAAGGGAAATTCCTTTTACTCCAAATTTTTTTTGTGTATATACAGCAGGATAATCTGCCCCCTGCGCTTTTAAATCGTATCCGGCAGGAAAAGCTCCTTCAGTAAAAAACGATTTATGAGCATTAAACGACAGAAAACTGCCATTGTCGCATGAACCGATACAAACTCCAACCCTCTCTGCCCCATAAGCAGAAACTGCTTCTTGAACAGCGTCTTTCACCCCACAGAGCGCAAAATCAAGAATCTGCAAAATCCGCATATCAAATTTATCACCAGTAGGTTTTAATAGATTATCTTCAATTTTTCCAACATAGTATTTTTTTATGCCGTCTTCTCCACTTAGACCGCATTCAATCTGTTTTATGCCATCACGATTACCACAAGAGAAATTTTTTATAAATGAATCTGTATCGCAAGAGTTTCCCGCAGCACAGATAAATCCTGGATTAGAAAGATATATATTCATTGCATTCCTCAGTTTTTTTGCGGTTTTTTGTGTCAGACATTGCCGTCTGATG
Organism: Treponema sp.; assembly: GCA_045534325.1. Lineage (GTDB taxonomy): Bacteria > Spirochaetota > Spirochaetia > Treponematales > Treponemataceae > Treponema_D. Next base: position 42,513 of record JAZSJM010000037.1, read on the forward strand.
TATTTTCAAGCAGCTTTTCGACCTTATCAGTAAAAATTTTTGGGCATACAAACTGAGTTTCGTTTGTTTTTCCATCCACGCACATCTGGCTTACGCTGCCTTTAGTCGTAAGTTCATTTGTATGGGCATTATAAAGCTCAAAATTGATTTTTATCATATTTTCCCATTCAACTAAAACTGCTTTTGCCTTGCATACATCGCCAAAACGAAGTGATTTTACATACTTAGCTTTTACTTCAGTAACTGGAAAAATATAACCAGATTTTTCCATATCGATATAGTTATAACCTATTTTATCCAGAAGAGCACATCGCGCTCGTTCAAAATAATTTATATAGTTTCCGTGCCACACAATTTTCATGGGATCACAGTCATTAAAATCTACCTTAAACTCAATCGATGTTTGCAAATATTTTTTTTCCATAAAAAAATTATAAAATAAATAAAGGTGATTATCTAGAAGGGCGTTCCCCAAGTGAACTTGGGGCGGGCTTTTCGTGGTTACATTCGACGGTCAACAAGTGCCCGCCGAACGCTTCGCGCCACTACAATCCCTAACGCACATGGAGGTTTGTTTTTACTCCCAAAAATCAAAAAAATTGTACCACTGATACGGGTGCTCTTTAACACGGACAGTAAGTTCTTCGATAAAATTTTGTGCAGTCTTAATAATACGGTTTTCCCTTTCTTTTCGAGTGCAATCAAATGTAACGTCATTCTTTTTTACATACATATCGTAGGATGGATTTAAGGTCAAATCACTGTGCCTCATACCAAAAACAAAATATGTCGGAGCATTTAAAAGAGAAATCATCAAATAAACGCCATAAGGAAACTTTGCTTTACGCCCCAAAAAATCAAATTCAATAAATCTGTCTGAATGTGAACCTATTCTGTCGCCGGCAATTACAACAAGTTCTCCTTTTTTTAGCCTTTCTTCCAGAATAAAAATTGTATCTGGTCCTATACTGTCTGAGCTTATCACATGAAAAGTTGAATCTGGATTAACATGTTCCAAAAGCTTTGTAAATCCGCCTGTCATTTTTATATCCATCACACTTGTAATGTCTATTTTGCGTCTGGTTCCAGCTTCATTCATTGATGCAAGGGCTTTCATCATCTGTGCATTTCCAAGATGACTTACAAGTAAAATAGCACCTTCTCCCGAATTTATTTTTTCCACAAGGTTATAAACATCGTCATTCTGCCATGAAACGTTTTTAAACGAAAATTTTTTTGCCCAGCCTTGCAGGTTTTCCACGACATTCAAGGCAAAAGAAATAAAATGTTTTAGTGTGGAAGGTCTTTTTTTATTAAAATCCGCACCTGCAGAATACGCTGCCGTTAAAAACGTTTTTGAAAAATTCCTGTCTTTTGCAGAAAAAATCCAGTAAAAAAATCCAATTATATAGGCCAGAAACCGCATGAATAACGACGGAAAGCATTTTAACACAAAAAGCATCATAAAATATCCCAATCCGGAACGAGATTTTTCTTTCTGGTTAAACCATTTTCCGTTATTTTGATTCATGAATAAGCCGCCATAAAAGTTTTGGAATACGTATTATCATTCCGCAGCAAAGTCTTGTAAAAACCCAGCTGATTCTTACGTTATCCCTCACAACATGAAAATTTGAAATTCCGTCACTTGGATATGTTACTTTTACTGGATAATATTCAAACAAAAGTCCTTTCCAGATAAGTTTAACGAGAATTTCTATATCAAACCCCATGCGCAAATCCAAAGAATGTGTTTTTAAAAATTCAACTGTTTCCTTGATTGGATAAATACGAAATCCACACATGGAATCTTTTATTCCCCGCTTCCATGTAACAACTGAACACCAGTTATTGGCAAATTTCCGTCCATTTTTTCGATGGCCTGGAACAGTTTCGTCATATTCAGGATATCCCAAAATCATGGATGATGGAGAATTCTTTGCCCTGTTAAAGAAAAAATCTGCGCGAGTCCAATCATGCTGTCCGTCTGCGTCCAATTGCAGCACATGAGAAAAACCCATTTCCTGTGCACGAATGATTCCTGCCTTAAACGCACCGCCTTTTCCGCTATTTTTTTTAAGAACAACAAGCTCTATCAGTTCGGGGAAAGAATTCCTGAGGTTTTCAAGACAAAGTTTTGTTTCATCGGTGTTCCCATCATCAACAAGAATAATTTTTATTTTATTTTCGGTGCAATACAAAACCATTTGTCTGACCATGGCTTCACATGCTTTTCCGTGACGATAAACGGGTATTAAAAATGCAGGGGAAAATGAATTCATGAAATCATAGTATAAAAAAAAGTTTTTTATCTCAATGGAAATTTAATGGCTTAAAGCTTTTTCACACAATTGTTTTCGAGATTTTTCTAGTCGATTTTTATTTTTATTATTAAATTTATTCATATATGAATGGAGGTATCTTTTTTTTTACCTCCACATTACACTGTTCATTCTAAAACGTTTAGGAGAAAAATAAATGGCACAGTATCAGTTTCAAACAGAAGTAAATCAGCTTCTTAAATTGATTATTCACTCAATGTACTCTAACAAAGATATTTTTCTTAGAGAAATTATTTCCAATGCCTCAGATGCTATCGACAAATTAAATTACTTAAAAGTATCTGACGATTCTTATAAAAACTTAAAAACAGAACCAAGGATCGACATATCATTTAATGATACTGCAAAAATCTTAACTGTTCAGGATACCGGTATTGGTATGACAGAAGAAGATTTAAACAATAACTTAGGTACAATTGCCCGCTCAGGAACAAAGGCCTTTATCGAAAAAATGGCTGAAGAAAAAGCCGAAGGCGAATCAAATCTAATCGGACAGTTTGGTGTAGGTTTTTACTCAGCATTTATGGCAGCTAAACAGATAAATGTTTATACACGCAAAGCACTTACAGATAAAATTTACAAATGGTCTTCTGACGGCACAAATTCTTACACAATTGAGGAAGTTGCTCCGGATAGTGATGCTGCTAAAAAGTATGGTTTTGACAACTCGGATACCCATGGTTCAGCAATCGAAATGGTCTTAAATGATGAAAGCAAAGATTATGCATCTAGATGGAAAGTAGAAGAACTTGTAAAACGTTATTCTGACCATATTGCCTTCCCAATTTATCTTCATTATTCACAGAACAAATACGATGATAAAGGAAATATCACAGGAAGCGAAAATAAAGTTGATCAGGTAAACAGTGCTTCTGCTCTTTGGAAAAAATCAAAATCTGAGCTTAAGGAAGAAGACTATAATAACTTCTACAAAACAATAAGCCACGATTCAACGGATCCTCTTCACTATATTCATACCCATGCAGAAGGAACTCAAGAATACACAACTCTTTTCTATGTTCCTTCTCAGGCTCCCTTTGATATGTACCAGTCGGATTACCAGAGCGGTGTAAAACTTTATGTAAAACGTGTGTTTATTACAGATGATGACCGCGAGCTTTTACCCTCTTATCTGCGTTTTGTACGTGGTATTATCGATTCTGAAGATTTACCTCTTAACGTCAGCCGCGAAATTTTGCAGCAGAACAGAATCCTAGACAATATAAAATCTGCTTCTGTAAAAAAACTTTTATCTGAATTTAAGAAAATGGGTGAAGAAGCTGATAAAGCAAGAAAAGCAGAAAAACCTACTGATGAAGAAAAGAAATCAATAGAAAAATGGAATAAATTTGTTGAAAATTTTAATCGTCCTATAAAAGAAGGCCTTTATCAAGATTATGCAAATCGTGATGAACTTTCAGAAATTGTTCGCTTTAAATCTACTGACGACAGCGGAAATGGAGACGGTAAATGGACAAGCTTTAAGGATTATGTTTCGCGCATGAAGAGCGACCAGAAAGCAATTTACTACATCACCGGCAATAATGAAAAAAATCTACGAGCTTCTCCTCTACTTGAAGCATACAAGAAAAAGGGATTCGAAGTTCTTATCATGGCAGACGATATTGACGATATCGTTATTCCAAGCCTGATGAAATATAAGGATTTTGACCTGAAAGGTGTTAACCGTGCTGGTTCAGATGATGAACTTGGAATTGATAAAGAAGAAGCAAAAAAGAAAGAGGAAGAATTCAAATCTGTTCAGGAAAAGCTTAAAAAAGCTCTGGGCGAACGCGTTAAGGATGTTGTTCTCTCTAAGCGCTTAAGCGACAGCCCATCTTGTGTTGTTGTTGATGAAAATGATCCTGGCATTCAGATGGAACGAATGATGAGGGCAATGGGTCAGATGGCTCCAGCAGTAAAACCAATCCTCGAAGTTAATGCAGATCATAAAATCGTTCAGACATTAAAAGATACAAACGATGAAACTTACATTGCAAATGTCGCAGAAGTTCTTCTTGATCAGGCACTTCTTGCCAGCGGAGCAGAACTTTCAAGTCCTGCAGACTTTATAAAAGCAATGAATACTCTTATTGCAAAATAAAAAATCTTAAATGTATAAAAGACCCCCAGCCGCTTTGCAGCTGGGGGGCTTATTTTATAGGTTATTAAATCCTCCGCTCGAAAAAAAACCTGAAAATTCTTTGCTTAAAGGTTCTATTACTTTTGACAATTCAACAAGATGCTGTTCGTTTATTTTTAGTGCTTTTTCTGTATTACCATTAATAATAGCATCAACAAGTTCTTTATGCTCGTTTTCTACATTATCGCGGATTTTTTCTGCACTAAAACTTAGCATTCGGATTCTGTGGTCATTTCCTGTATGACTGCTTACAACATCCCAAAGCCACTGATTATCTGTTTCTTCATAAAAAAAATGGTGTAATTCATCATCATATTTTAAGAATTCTTTTTTATCGTTCGCCATCAAACTAGCATTTTGTTGAAGTAAAATTGCTTTTAGTTTTGTTCCTGCAATCTGGCGTTTACTTTCATTTAATGAATTCATAAACATTTTTAAAACACCAAGTTCAAGATTTTTTCGCATAAACCTTTCCTGATTGATTATCTTTACATCTAAAAGAGAAACCCGAGTCCCTTTTTGTGGAAAAATATCAATCAGTTTATCAAGGCTCAGATGTAAGAGTGCATCTCTTACTGGCGAACGGCTTACGCCCAGCTCACTTATAAGCTCATTTACGTTTAGCTCCTGCCCTGGCTCATAATCAAGATTTATGATTCTATCACGCAAAATCTCATAAACAGAAATATCAGTTTTTTTCATTTTTCTCTATTTATTCTCTATAAACTTGAATTGAAGATTTTAAATACTCAATCACAAGATTTATTAATTATCATTAAACCTGAAATCCAAAAAATTTAGGCAAAAATAGTGACAGCTGCGGAATAAATGTTACAAGGAGTAATCCGATAATCATTACAGCATAAAAAGGAAGCATTGCCTTTACGGTTTTTTCAATACTAATTCCTCCAACGCCACAACCAACAAACAACGCTGAACCTACAGGTGGAGTACAAAGCCCTACCGCAAGATTAAAAATAAGCATTACACCAAACTGTACTGCAGTCATTCCAATTGCCGGACTTGTTACAACAGGAACCAGAATCGGAGTTACAATAAGAATAAGCGGTGCCATATCCATAATACAACCCAATATAAGCAGCATTAAATTAATCAAAAGAAGCAAAATAACCTTGTTATGCGTAATAGAAAGCAATCCCTGTGTAATTAATGTAGGAACCTTTAAGAATGCTAAAAGCCATCCAAACGCATTTGCTGCCGCAATCAGAGAAAATACCATAGCAAGAGTTTTTACCGTATTCATTAATAAACGAGGCATCATTGAAATTTTCAATTCCTTGTACACAAACACGGAAATAATAAATGCATATATGCAGGCTATGGCGGCAGATTCAGTTGCTGTAAAGAACCCTGCCGTTACACCGACTAAAATAATTACCGCAGTAAAAAGGGCAAGAATTGCGCTAAAACATATTTTTAATGCTTGTTTTAAACCGATAGATTCACCCTTTGGATAATGCCTTACAATGCTCATTATCGCACATAAGATAAGCATTAAAATTCCAAGAGAAACACCTGGAATAAGACCTGCCATAAATAGAGCACCAACAGAAACTCCGCCAGCAGCAACTGAATAAATAATCATATTATGGCTTGGTGGAATTAAAACTCCCTGACACGAAGTAGCAACCGTAACGGCTACTGAAAAATCCCTGTCATATCCACCCTTTATCATCATTGGAATTTCAATCGACCCAAGGGAAGAAACATCGGCAACGGCAGACCCAGACAAATGACCAAAAAACATTGAAGCCAGGACATTTACATATGATAAACCGCCTCTAAAGCGACCGACAATCGCATTTGCAGCCTGTAATAAACGGTCACTTATTCCGCCAGCACCCATTATTTCACCCGCAAGAATAAAGAACGGAATTGCCATTAAACTAAAACTATCGACACCTTTTCCCATTTGCTGTATAAAAGCCATCATTGGTATTCTGGTATAAAAAAGCGTAATACAGGAAGAAACCGCAATTGCAAATATGACTGGCATTCTGAGTAGAATAAAAACTAAAAATGAACCAAGTAAAATCCATACGGCCACATTTTGATTAAACATTTTTTTCCTCCTCATCTGTTTTTGTTTCTTCTATTTTTGAAGACTCATTTTTTTTCGAATCTCTCATTTCATCTACAATCTGCTGATCCGTTTTGTCATTTCCTCTGTCACCATCTTCTACCATAAGATGACGATACTTGTTTAAACCAAAAAAATCTAAAATCGCAAAATAGCAGATAAACACTCCTGCAACAGGCATCATTATAAATTTAATTCCATTCGGCCACTGAGTTGCCGGAAGCCTGTTTCCCATCGAAACGTTAATTAAACTGATTCCATATTTAACCAAAATAAAACCAAAAAATATCATTGCAATTAAAATGAATTTATATAAAATCCATTGAATTTTTTTAGGCATCATTCCATAAAAAATAGTAATTGCGATATGTAATCCTTTTTCAACACCTATAGCCATTGCAATAAATGCAGTCCATACCATCAGCAAAAGCGCTACTTCTTCAGACCACATTATCGATTTACTGAAAAACCGACAAAATACCTGTGCACTTACAACAAATACAATTACAAGTAGTACTAATTTTGAAAACTCAAGCAATACCCTATATACAAAGTCAAAAACTAATGTAACTGAAGAAATTATTCGTTCTACAATTGAATATTCTGGCTTAAGAATCTCTTCATTTATTGTTTGTCGCAACAGTGAAAAAATATGATAAAATTTTTTATCTTTTTCTCCTGTATTTTCCATAATTCTTTCCCCTTAAAAACACAACTTGTCCACCTGACATACTAATATATTAGATTTTCAACATAAAAATTTGGCTGCCTGATTAATCTTTTTTTGATTATTCAGACAGCCTTTTTTATTTATTTGCTTTGAATAGAGCTAAGAAGGTCTTCATATCCTGCACTGAACTGAGCATACAGCGGAGCCATTGCAGCCTGGAATTTTTCTTTTTCTCCTGGTTCAAGTTCTGTAATCACAGCACCACCAGCTTTTACTTTTTCTTCAGAAGCTTTTTCTTTAGCAGCCCAAAGTTCGCGTTCAATTTTTGCTGATTCAAGAGCACATTCTTTGATAATTTTCTGATCTTCTTCAGAAAGTTTATCCCATGTAGCTTTAGAAATCATCTGCATTTCTGGAACACGAGTATGTTCGTCAAGAACATAGTATTTTGCAACTTCGTAATGTGATGTTGATTCATATGACGGCCAGTTGTTTTCTGCACCATCAATTATTCCAGTCTGTAAAGAACTATATACTTCACCATATGCCATTGGTGTTGCATTTGCACCTACAGCTGCAACCATACCCATCATGAGTTTTGATTCTTGAACACGGATTTTTAATCCTTTAAGGTCAGCAAGTTTTGTTACAGGACGAACTGAATTGTAAAAATTGCGAGCCCCTGCATCAAACCATGAAAGACCTATAAGATTTGATGAACTTACGTTAGAAAGGAATTTTTCTCCGATTTCTCCATCAAGAACACGCCACATCTGGTCAGCATCTTTATAAAGGTAAGGAAGCTGAAGAACATTTAATGATTTATCAAATTCTGAAAGTGGTGAAATAGAAACACGTGTAAAATCAATAGCACCAAACTGAAGCTGTTCGATTACTGATTTTTCATCACCAAGCTGAGCACCATAATAAACATCAATATGAATGCGTCCTTTTGTCTTTTTTTCAACCATTTCGGCAAACTTATAAGCGGCCTGTGTAGTTGGATAGTCCTGAGGCTGATTTTCTGCGTAACGGAGAACCAGTTTTTCACCTTTGTTCTTAGAGCAACCTGTCATTGCCATACATACAGCAAGAATTGCACAAGAAACTGCAACTAAAGTTTTTTTCATTTTCTTATTTCCTCCAAATGTCGAAGCTTCGACGGCTAACTAATATACTAGTATTATCAACCCCAGTTTTTATCACTGTCAAATTCTATTTGTACATTTAGTGCAAAAAAATCTATTTTTCAGAGGAAATACTTAAAAATTTGGAGAAATTTGAGTCGTTTTTTATTTCCAAAAATCTTTTGTAAATAAAATTATCAGATTGTATATTTCAAGACGGCCCGCAATCATAACAAAGCAATACCACCACTTTAAGAAAGGTGGAATCCAACCATAATCTGCAAAAGGGCCAAAGGCCGGTCCAACACTTCCGAGCATACTTAAACTTGCCGTAAAAGATTCAAAAAGTTGCAAACCTCCTGCACATCCGACAAACGTTGTTACAACAGTCAATACAGAATATACAAATACAAATGATGCAATGTTTAAGACAAGATCCTCTCGTCCCGCAGAACCATTCACCCTAATAGAAAATACTCCATGGGGATGAAGCATTCTCAAAACTTCTGTACGGGCTTTTTTTCCAAGAATAACCCACCTTATTACCTTAAAGCCACCAGAAGTTGAGCCAGAACATCCTCCGATAAAATAAAGGATAAAAATAAAAAATTGCGCAACCGATGGCCATTGCATAAAATCATCAGTCCCAAAACCCGTTGTGCTCATAATCGATGCAACCTGAAAACTGGCATAACGGAGAGCTTTTCCAAAACCGCCGTAATATTTTATAAGTGAAAGAGTAAGACATATAACGACTATCAGGAAAATTGAAATATATGCTTTAAGTTCGCTGTTCTTTTTTACTTCCCTGTATTTTCCCGTTATCATATAAAAATACAGACTGAAATTTACTCCCGCTAAAAACATAAATATCGTACATATAATTTCTACAGCCAAATTGTTAAAGCCACCAACGCTTGCATTCTTTGAACTAAAACCCCCTGTTCCTAATGTTGAAAAAGCGTGTCCGATTGAATCAATAAAATCTAAACCAGAAATCATAAGAGCCAATGTCTGAATCAAAGTAAGTCCTATGTAAATTGACCAGAGGGCTTTTGCTGTATTTGCCATCTTTGGAGTAATTTTTCCTTTTTCTGGACCAGTAGATTCTGCCTTAACAAGTTGAAAACTGCCTACACCGAGCAAAGGAAGAATTGCAGTTGTCAGGGCTATAATTCCCATACCACCAAGCCAGTGCATTTCCATCCTCCACAGATTTACAGACCGGGGTAAAATTTCCAGATTTTTTAAAACAGTTGCTCCTGTCGTACTAAAACCGCTTACAGCTTCAAATACCGCATCAGTAAAGTTTTTAATCCATCCGCCTGCATAAAGAGGAATACAGCCAAAAATACTGATGGCAATCCATGAAAAGCTTACAAATACAAAAACAGCTCTTGTTCCAAGTTTTACCGGAGTTCTTTTTCCTGCAAAATAAAAAATAATTCCCAAAATCCATGATACAAACATTGGAATCAAAAATGGAAATATGACCTCTTTTTCTCCAAGGACAAGTGCCGTTCCTATCGGAAATAAAAATGAGGTTCCGATAATACCCAAAATAATCGAGAATATTCTAATAAAAACAAAAACAGTCTGTATCATTATAATTCAGTTCCAAATTTTTCAAGGACATGCTGGTTTTCTTCAGCTGTTGTTATCAGTACTATTTCATCATTTTCTTCAACCGTTGTACTTCCTATCGGAATAAAATAGTCCTCTGAGCCAGATTTTTTCATCATCAATATCAGGAATTTTCCATTTTCAGCTATATCTCGCAAAGAATGGTCTTTTGCAGGGCTCTTTTCATTCACAGTAATTTCCATAATTTCAAGAGAACCTTCGTTTACCGTATGTACACCAGAAACAGCCTTTCCTTTTAAGTGACTCATAATTGAATCAACAACCGTATCCCGTACAGGAACAGCAACCTCAATTCCGATTTTTCTGGCAATTTCACCAAAAGCATTATTACCAACAAGAGCAATCGTGTTATCGATTCCTAAAGATTCAAAATATGCTGACATAACAATGTTCAATTCATGGTTATGTGTTGCACAGATTGCTAAATCATATTTATCGATTCCCTCTTCTTCTACAAAGCCTTCTTCCGTTGCATCTGCACAAAATACTTTTACACCGGAAAATTTTTCTGCTGCCGCTTTTGCCCTTTCTTCATCACTGTCAATTAAGCAAAACTCTTGAGTCGGCATTCCGTCTCTTTTTAAAAACCTAGTTACAAAATTTGCTTTTCGTTTTATCAATTTTTCTGCAACAATTGTGCCTACACGCCCAATACCAACAATTGCAATCTTTTTGATTTTTTTGATTTTTGAACCACAAAGTTTTAGAAACTCAGGAATATCTTCTCTTAAAAGTAAAACACCAAGACAATCATTTGCCTGAATTTTTGTTTCTCCAGAAGGTAAACTTGTCTGACCGTCGCTTTCTATATATGCAATAAGAACTGGTCTGTCCGTTATCTTTCTTATATTCATTAATTGCTGGCCTTCAAGTCTGCTACCTTTTTCTACAGAAACACGTATCAATTCATATTCATTTCCGAAAGGCATTACATCGGTTATTGCTCCATGTTTTGCAGCATTTGCAATGGCCTCCGCAGCTTCAACGTCTGGGTGCACCATGTAATCAATACCATAAAGTGGTCTTTCATTCTCTGACTTTTCAACACTCGCAGTATCAACATAATAAGCATAATTTCTTACACGGGCAATTTTAGTAACATTCGGATACACCGCATCTGCAAGGGAACAGGTAATCATGTTAATTTCATCATTTGATGTAACACATACAAGAGCATCTGCTTCTTTTATTCCAGCTTTCTCTAAAACTTCAAGATTATTACCATCTGCCTGAATAACATCGCAATCAAGGCTGTTTGAAGCATGACGAACAACTTCATCATCATTATCGATAATTACTACATCATTTTTGCCATTTACAAGACGTTTTGCTAGCTGAATTCCTGTAAATCCAGCACCTACAATCACAATTTTCATAAGTCAATTATACAATTCTTAAATGTAACTGTCATTAAATTAAATTCTCTTTTCTTTTTTTATACAAAGTTATATTGTAAATGTGTGCATTGACTATCGTTGATGGCAGTGACACTTTATAAAAATATCCTCATCTTAATTCGGCTTTTTTAGCCTTATAGACTTGATCTTAAGGACAGGTACTATGATTTTAACTCTTGATGTAGGAAACACCAATATTACTGGTGGAGTATTTGATGATGACAAACTGATTTTTCAGTTCAGGCAGACAACTCATCAAAATTCATCATCGGACGAAATTGGTATTTTCCTTCGCTCTGTTCTGCGGGAAAACGAAGTTGATCCTGCAAAAATCCACAAAGTTGGAATCTGCTCTGTTGTTCCTCCAATTAACTATTCCCTTTCAAACGGAATTATTAAATATTTTGGAGTTGAACCTCTTTTTATCCAGGCAGGTATAAAAATCGGTCTTAAATTAAAAACCGCAAATCCTAGGGAAATAGGGGCTGACCTGATTGCAGATTCAATTGGAGCAGTAATGCTTCATCCTGATAAAAATCTGATAATTGTTGATTTGGGTACTGCAACAACTATTCACGCTGTTACTAAAAACAAAGAATATCTTGGTGGTTCAATCCTTGCAGGACTCAAAACATCTGTTCACTCTCTTGCTTCAGGAACTTCTAAACTTCCTCATGCAGAAATAAAAAAACCAGAATTTGCTTGTGCTTCAGGAACAATAGAAGCTATTCAGTCTGGCATTTTTTTTGGAACTGCTGGAGCAATAAAAGAAATTTGTAAAAACATAAAAAATGAAGTTTTTGCTGATTCATCTTCTTACATTGTTGCAACTGGTGGATTTTCAAAAATTTTTGAGAACATGAATCTTTTTGACGAAATTATACCTGAACTAACTCTTTTAGGCGTTAAACAGGCTATAGAACTAAATAATATTTAAATAGGAGAATCTAAAATGACTAAAACATATAAAATTTTATCTTTCATATTTTCATCACTTCTTTTATTTTCATGTGCTAACAAAAAAAACACAGAAACACTTCGCATGAGCATAGTAAGTGAACCGGACAGTTTTTTCCCATGGAAATCAGCCGCAGCTGAAACTGCTGCAATTAACAACAATATTTATGAAGGACTTTTAAAATATGATGAAACAGGTTCTTTGTATCCAGCTCTTGCAGAAAGCTATTCTGTTTCTCAGGACAACCTTACATATACTTTTAATCTGCGAAAAAATGTAAAATTTCATAATGGTGCTGATTTTACATCCGAAGACTGTGTTTATACTTACAAAAACCTTGCAGGTCTTGATGGTCTTACAGCCCGCTCAGACAAAATGCTTATTGTAAAATCTGTATCTGCTCCAGACAAATATACATTCATTGTAAATCTTAAAAAACCTTCTGGAGATTTTCTTCTTATCACTTCTACCTCTCCAATTCTTTTTCACGATTATGAAGAAAATGAAACAGCCCCAAATGGAACAGGTCCATACAAATTTGTTTCATATTCCCTCCATGAAAAAGTAGTATTAGAAAAAAATGAAGACTATTATGATACTTCTCGTGCCGGAAAAATAAAAAATATTGAACTATATATAATAACTGACGAAAATTCTGCAATTTCTGCCTTACATTCTGGACAGCTTGATATAGCACAAATGATTTCTGGAATAAACGCTAAAACCTTAGAGAAAAAATTTAATGTCATTTCTCATCCTCAGAACATGGTTCAAATTTTAGGATTAAATAATACTTATGGTCCTCTTACAGATATAAATGTCAGAAAGGCTATTACATGTGCAATAAATAAAAAAGAAATAATCAATGGCGTTTTTGATGGCTTTGCAACTGAACTTTACTCTAACTTTAGTCCAATTCTCGCAGAATACTACAATGATTCCCTGAGTAAGGTTTATGAATATAACATCGAAACTGCAAAGAATTATCTATCTCAATCAAACTATAAAGACGGCTTTAATCTTACAATAAAAGTTCCGGCAAATTATCAGCCACATGTTGATACGGCACAATTGATTGCAAACATGTTAAAACCATTAAATATAAACTGTACAATTCTTCCGATTGAATGGGCATCATGGCTTGATAATGTTTACACAAAATTTGATTATGAGGCTACTGTTATCGGTTTCGGAGGAAAAATCGACCCTGCCGATGTTTTAAGAAGATATTACTCAACTTACAAAAGAAACTTTACACGTTTTTCGAATAAAGAATTTGACAGCACTTTCGAAAAGGCTCTGTCAGAAATAAATCTTTCCAAACGTGCTCAGTACTTTAAGGATTGTCAGAAAATTTTAACTGAATTCTGTCCGGCAGTTTTTATCTGTGATCCAGGACGAAACATTGTTACTTCTAAAAATGTTGCCGGATATACACCTTATCCTGTTTCTATGTACGATTTTTCAAAAATTTATTTTAAATAGTGCTTTACTGCCTGGCAAATGAAAATTTACGTAAAAAAAGTTTTAGATTTTATAACGACTCTCTTTCTTGTTTCTCTTATTACTTTTTTTTCTTTTCAGCTTCTGCCAGGCAATCCGGCACTTGCTATTTTAGGAACAGAAGCAGAACAAGCACAAATCGAAGCATTGGAAATTCAACTAGGTTTGAACAAAAGTCTCCCTGACCGATATATAAGCTGGTTTTTTGGTGCATTACATGGAAATCTCGGATTGTCTTATAAGTATAACCAGAGTGTTGGAGTTTTAATAAAAAATGCTTTTAAAACGACAGCTTCTTTAGCTTTTCTTTCACTCATTTTTACAATTATAGGCGGTTCTTTTTTTGGAATTTTATTTTCTGTTTACAGGAAAAAATTTTTTTCTAAAGTAGGATTTAATTTAAGTCAACTGTGGATTTCCATGCCTTCTTTTTGTACTGCACTCGTCCTGATTTTAATTTTTACAGTTGGCCTGGGACTTTTACCTTCAGTGGGTTTTATTAACTTTACAAGTCTTATTCTTCCCTCTCTTGCAATCTCCTTAGGTTCTTCATGCATGCTGTGCCGATATATAAAAACAAATATAGAAAGTGAATTAAAAAAAGATTACGTAAGAACAGCAAAAAGCAAAGGTTTAAATGATAGACAGGTTATTGTGCGACATGTCCTTAAAAATGCCCTTATACCGTCTATTACAACACTTGGACTTATAACTGCTGATATTTTTGGAGGAAGTATAATTATAGAAAATGTTTTTTCTTTGCCTGGTATAGGAAAACTCCTGGTAAGTTCTATATCATCAAGAGATTTTCCCTTATTACAGGGTCTTACTCTTTATCTTGCTGCAATAACCCTAACCTGCAATTTTGCGGTTGATATGCTTTACACAGTTATTGATCCAAGAGCAAGAGTCTGACAAATTACATCAAATAATTGGTCTGGTTCAGGCATTTTTCCCTGTCCTGTATCGCCACAGGCAAGGTACCCCTCTATCGGCTCAATTATTTTTATGCCGTATTTTCGGCAAATAGACATATTGTCCTGTGTTATAGGATTAGTGAACATGGCAGTATTCATTGCTGGTGAAACCAGTTTTGGACAAGTACAGGCTAAAAATGTTGTAGTGAGCATATCATCTGCAAACCCATGGGCAACTTTTGCAATAACGTTTGCTGTAGCTGGTGCAATCAAAAATAAGTCAGCTTTTTTAGCGAGAGAAACATGTTCAACCTTAAACTCAAAATTCCGGTCAAAAGTGTCTGTCAGACATTTGTTGCCCGTTAGAGTTTCAAAAGTTATTGGAGTAATAAAATTTTGAGCGTTCTTTGTCATTATGACATGAACATCAGCGTGATTTTTTACCAGTTTACTGGCAAGACTTGCAATCTTATAAGATGCTATGCTGCCAGTTACACCAAGAACAATAGTTTTTCCCTTTAACATAAGAGAAAATCTATTTTATTTTTTTATTACGGTCAATTCCTTTTTTGTGCGAATATTAACGCAATAAATTTAGGAGGTATGATAAAGATGAAAAATTACTTGAAAAATAAATCATTTATTGTCGGTTTATCTTTTTTCTGCTTTATTCTTCTGATTATGATTGCAGGAATTATCCATCTGCCTTATGACCCTATATCTACGGATTCTCATTCAAAACTTCTTGGATTTTCATTATCACACCCTCTGGGAACAGACAATCTCGGGCGCGACATGCTTAGCAGGATTATGGTTGGAATCCGCATTTCTGTTGGAATCGGGGTGATTGTTATGCTTTGTGGTCTTATAACTGGAATTGTTCTTGGTTCGGTTTCAGGATGGTTCGGAGGATTTTTTGATTTAATAATCATGAAATTAATTAGCACACAGATGTCTTTTCCCGGCATTCTTCTTGCTTTAATCTTAATTGCTGTCTTTGAACCAGACCTTAAAATTACAGTTTTTGCCCTTTATTTAATGAGTATTCCCCGTTTTACTCGAATTTGTCGTTCAGGATATATAAAATATAAAAATTCACTTTTTGTACTTTCTGCAAAAGCCCGCGGAGCAGGAAATTTAAGGATTATGTATCTTCATATTCTGCCAAATCTTACAGGAGAACTTATCGTTACTTCTACTATTTCTTTTTCAATGGCAATTTTAAGTGAATCCGGTTTAAGCTATTTAGGGTTGGGAGTCCGCCCTCCATATCCTAGTTTTGGCAGAATGTTAAACGATGCCCAGCATTATATTTTTACAAATCCTGAAGGAGTTTTATTTCCCCTGTTCTTTTTAACAATTCTTATTTTTGGTTTAAACTTGATGGGAGAAGGTATTTCTGAAGTAAATAATAAAAACACATGAAAGAAATATTAAACATTAAAAATTTATCTGTAGAATTCTCATCTTTTAAGGCTGTTTCGAACATAAATCTAAAAGTGAACGAAGGCGAATTTGTAGCTTTAATCGGTGAATCAGGCTCAGGAAAAACAATCACCTCTTTGAGCATTAT
>JAZSJM010000043.1:0-5617 GCA_045534325.1 Treponema sp.
CATTTTTCTTCATCTTCTGTGGCAGAATCATTTGTCCATAGAATTTCAAGCCCCTGTACTGCTGAGGGGAAATGTCCTGTATCTATATAAAATGACTGTAGGGCAATCTTGTAATTTTCAATTTGGGTTTTTGCAACAGCACATTTACCTTTATTCATTAATTTTATGGTTCCAACGCTCACCTGAGCTGCAAGAACTGCCGTTAACGCTAAAACTGCAAGGGTTTCAACAAAAGTAAATCCTGCATCAATTGAATCCTTATTATTCACTTTTTTCCTCCTGTTATTTTTTTACAAACCAAATGAACTTGTTCCTGAAAAAATCAGAAAAACACTGTCTTTTAAAATCAGATAAAGAAAAACTGTTAATAAAAACATTACGAGCGAAGGCATTATCAATAAGACTTTTTCATGAAACTCATTATTTTTGCTTTCAAGAAAATCAGAGATTTTTTCAAGTCGTTTACTAATAGAGCGACCTTTATAAATGCTCAGATATGAAGAAACGATTTTTGATTCTTTTTTAAATCCGAACCGGTTCAGCTCACTGTTGAATACACTGATTAAGTTTTCTCCATGGCGAATTCTTCTTCTCGTATTTAGGATCATTTCCTCTAGTTTTTCGTTTCCGTTAAAAATCCTAAAAGAACAGTCCAATGCTCTTTCGATTGATATTCCGTTTTCACATGCAAAACTTAAAAGCCGGAACATAAAAACTGCGGGATTATAATCAAAAACTTTCTTTACAAAGAAAAAAACAGTGATAAACGAACACAATATAAAAAACACGCCCCTGTGCATGCTTTTTATGATTACGTCATCATTTGTAATTCCTGAGTACGCCATTATTTTCCAGACAAGCAAAAATGCAATAAAGCTTAAAATGCATACAGAAATCGGATAAAGAAGCGTCTTGTGTAATTTAGCTTTTACTTTTTTCTGTTCATCTAAAACTTCTTTTAAGAACAAAAATCCTTTATCAATACAACCTGCTTCTTCGCAGGCACATAAAAATCCTTTATACCATTGAGGAATTTTTATGCTCTTTATTTTTTCAAACGAATTACCTATTGAAATTCCTCTCAGTAAAAATTCTTTTATTTCTTTTACACACATTCTCACCAGAAATGAAACTGATGGTTCGCTAAGAATAGTTGACATCTCATTTCTTAAATCTGCTCGTGATTCGATAATTGAAACAAAACACTGTGTCAATTCATAAAGTGCTTTACCATTTTTCATACAGCGAGAGCCTCCATTATTTTTTTTATATTTAAATAATTTGTTTCCTCAAAAATTTTTCTTTCAAAATTTCCATTACACTCAAGAACTTTTGCCTTTAAAAAGGGAAATAATTTTTTATGAATTTTTTTATATTCAAGTTGCTGTACAATTATCCCTTTTGTTATGTGAATAATTTTTTCTTTTTCGATTCCTAAATCCTGCATTCTTAATAAAGATTCATAAAATCCATCAGTATGCAGCGTTGCAAAAACAAGATGCCCCGTAAGAGAGGCCTGCACAGCTGTAAGTGCAGAAGATTTATCACGGATTTCACCTATGTAGATAACGTCGGGATCATGCCGGAATATATAACGAAGTGCTGTTTCAAAATCCAGATTTGTTGTTTCTCCAATCAATATCTGATTAATTCCTTTCATGATATATTCCGGAGGATCTTCTACCGTTATAATTTTTTTATTATGATTTGTTTCTTCTATATATTTTAAAATTGATGCTGCCGTCGTTGATTTTCCTGAACCTGTGGGGCCACATATTAAAACCAGACCGCTTTTTAATGCAGAAATTCTTTCAATAATCGAACACTGTTTTTCATTAAAACCAAGACATGGCAGCCGGAGGGGAATTCTAAATGGGTCTAACAAACGTAAAACAATATTCTCGCTGTCATTTTCCTCGCCACTGCTCAGGACCGGAAGACAGGAAACTCTTATAAAAACTTTTCTTTCTCCGCTAGACCATACAAACTGACCATCCTGAGCACAGCGGCTTTCCATTACATTAATTTTTGAAAGTACTTTTACACGGCGAATCAGGATTTTGCTTTTTCCAGGGCTCAAGGCACATGCATCTAGCAAAAATCCGTTTTCACGGAATCTGACTTTATTTTCTTCTATATGTATATCTGTTACATTTCTTTTTACAGCTTCTTCGATAAGAGAATCTAAAAGCATGATACACACATTTGTTTCTTCGTCAGTATTTTTCTCTTCAAAACCATTTGCCTCATTTTCTATGTTCTGACCATAAAAACGGGCAACTCGTGTTTGAAGTTCTTTTTCATCTATCGCCTTAAATATACATTCGAGTTTTTCATCATTAAAGAAAAGTTTTACGGCACGCTTTATTTTATCAACAAGCCCTTCGTTTTTTTCATCAACTATTCCAAAACAGATGAAATTTTCGTTCTGCTCTATTACACAAACTTTATTAAAAAGGCAAAAATCAGGACTTAGTTCGAACAGGTTTTCAGGATTTCTCATAGAATTTCAAACTCCCTAAGTAATCTTCTTATTTCCTTCTTTTCATTAATTTCTTTATTTTTCTTTTCCTCAATTTTTTTCTGCTGTGTAATTTTTTCACTTTCTCCATTATCATTCTGAACATTTGGAACAAGATAAATAACAAGCTCCGTTGACTCACCCACTTTGGTTTGTCCCTTAAACATCCACCCTAAAACAGGAATTTTACTGAACCACGGAATACGTGTATTTGTGGAACTTTCTTCTTTCTGCACAAGTCCGCTCAATACTACAGGCTCTCCGCTCTTAGCCCTTACTTCTGTACTCACAACTTTTTCTGACGATGGCGGTGGATTACCCGTTTTTGATGAAGTGTCCACACCCTGGCGGCTTACACTTGCCGTAATCTTTGTTGTAACCATTTTGTCCCCGGTTACACTGCCTGTAATTTCAAGTTTCAGTCCGGAAACAATTTCCCGTGTTACACCAGAATAAATTGGTTTTCCTGTATCAGGATCAAGATTATTGTCGCGATAGCGGTAGGTGTTTGTATTTTGAAAATTTATCGTCCTGCCAGAAACACCGTTTAATGTTGTATCTGCAAAAACCCGTGCCTTTGTTTCGTTAATCGAAGCCTGTAAATCTGCCGCAAATTTAAGCCCAAATGCACCAAGCACATCCATATTAAAGTCAAGAACAGTTCCTAAAGAAGCAGTCAAATTATTTTTTGTATTGTCACTCAAACTGCTTATATTTACAGAAGGATTCCATTCGCTTTGTTCTGAATTCTGATATTGAATAATAAGTAAATCATAACTTACACGGGTAACAGGTTTATCGTATTCCGTTAATTCATTTTCTAAACTTTCAAATTCTTCTTTACTACCGGTAAAATAAAAGCTATCCCCTTTTCCGCTGTCAAAAACTTTATTCTTATCAACAAAAGGCGGTAACGCTGCAAAAAAATCAGAAGTCCGGATATTGTTTAGTTTTACAAGATAAGTTTTCCTCTCAACATCCCACGAAACAAGAAAATCCCTAAAATCTTTTTCATCTTCCTCTTTTATGCAATAAAAAAAATCCTTTCCATTTTCAATTTTTATCAGTTCAACATCACTAAAGCGTTTTAATGCCGCAGAAGAAAATTTTTCAAAGTCATTGTATTTTAAGGAATCCTTTTTCCACAATCGTCCTGTTTCATCAAGTCTTTTTCTGGCACTTTTTGAAGAAAAAACAAAAGCAGCGTCATTCTTAAAAACTATTTGAGCGCCAGCCTGTGCACAGATTTGTTCTGCAAGTGCATGCAAATCCATATTCTTTAAGCTAATACGCACAATCTTTCCTTCCCCACCAGAAATTATGCAGAATTGTTTTGAGGCCTGTCTGAACAATTTTTCCAATACAAAATCCAGACTTGAATTTTGTATATCACAATCCCATAAACCTTTCTCCTTTTCTAAAAAATTAGCTTTGCCCGAGGCAAATTGATTTTGATTTTTCGCGCTTCTTGCAATATGAAGGTGACTATCATCTTTTTTTTCAAGTTCAAAACCATTACATAATCCGCAAATTCTTGAAACAACTTCTTCTGCACCGCAAAAATTTGTATGGATACTTACGCTTATATTCGGAAGTGAATCGTATGTTATGCAGATTCCTGTTTCGACGGCAGTTTTTTCTAAAAGCTGGGCAGGACTCATGTCGTATGCATCAAGAGCATATAATCCATTTTTATCTTTTGTAATTTTATACCTGCTTACAGTCCATCCCTGTGAATTTTTTTTAACATATAATCGGGAACGAATCAAAAATGAATCAAACGCATTGTCAAAATCTTCTCCAGAAACCCTGAAATCCCCGTTTCCTCGAACAGTATCATCTGCCGTTACCGGAAATCCCTTAAAAAGAGATACAGCATAGAAAATTTCAGAAAAATCTTTATTAACAAATTCAAAACTCTCACCTTTGCACCACAGACAAAGAAAAAAAATCAAAACTCCAAGCATTTTAGATCTTAAGTGATTTATCATTTTCTCCTCCAGAATAATGAACGAAACCCTCAGCAGAGATTTCGGGGCATGTAAGCTCCGCACGAATCATTAAAATAATTGAATCCAAAAATCATAAATCACACATTTTTTACAAAAAGAATTAATTTTTTTCAAAAAGTTGCCCCAAAAACGCATTTCGTGGTAAACTTTTTAAGGAATTAAGAGAAGATAAAGATGATTACATACTGGCAGCAGGAAAACGGATTTTTTGTAAAAAAAGACAAAGAAAGCATAAACCCTGAAGAAAGGCTTTGGGTTGATGCAAGAAACGTAACCTCAAAAGAAATAGCAATTCTCGAAACAGACTACAATCTTGATCACGATCATGTAGTTGACTCCCTTGACCCCGATGAACTTTCGCGTATTGAGCAGGGAGAAGGCTATGTTCTTACAATTATGAGACTTCCTGTTTATCTTCCAAATTCAGAAGTTCATTATTATACGGCGCCAATGGGAGCGATTATCTTTCAAAACACAATCATAACAATGTGCTGGACAGACTGCGAAGTATTGAAAGATTTAAGCGCAAACAGAATAAAAGATTTAAATATCTCAGATTTTCCGGCTTTTATTACAAGAATTTTAAGCCGTGCAGATACAATGTTTCTCCGCTATCTTAAGGAAATAAACAGGCGTACAAATTCAATTCAGCAGGAATTACAGGAATCAATCGAAAATAACGAACTTATTCAGCTCTTTAACCTTGAAAAGTCCCTGATGTACTTTACAAGCTCCTTAAAAAGCAACCAGCTTCTTCTTGAAAAAATTCGAAAAACAAGAATTATTAAATTTGATGAAGAAGATCAGGATTGGCTCGACGATGTTGAAGTAGATAACCGGCAGGCTATGGAAATGGCAAGCACCTATTCTCAAACAATCTCTGGTACAATGGATGCTTTTGCTTCTGTAATTTCCAACAATATGAACATGGTAATGAAGCAAATGACCGTTTTTTCTATTGCACTCATGCTCATTTCCTTTGTCACAAGTTTCTGGGGAATGAATATACGTCTTCCATGGTCAAAAGATGAAAGCTGGGTAGGATTTACGGTTATAAGCATAGGATGTGCTGTTCTTGCAGTAG
>JAZSJM010000109.1:0-11136 GCA_045534325.1 Treponema sp.
AATATTTTTTGGAGAAGCACAGAAACTTGGAACAGATTTCAATAAAGGAGATTGTATCGATATTTTATATCAACTCCAAAGGAATTCATTCAATGGAAATGTGACCCCACAAATTATTCTGAATGATACAAAACTTTCAAAATAGGGAAATTTTATGTCAGAAAATTATAGTTATTTCTTAAAATGTCTACTTTTTTGTACTTTTTTCTGTTTTTCAGTGCAATTATTTTCACAGCCGGCAGAAAGAGTTTCTTCCATAACAGAAGAGTTTGAAAATTACGATATTAAAGTCAACTATAACTGTATATCTTATCCTGGGGATCCGCTTTTTATAAAACTTAACATAATTCCAACTAAACGAAAAATAAAAAAGTTAATCGGTTCAAATTTGATTTGTACAGCGGAAATTCATTCAACAGATGATTCAAAAAAAATTATCCGAAAGTCAGATTTTTATCAGATAGATTTTAGAAAAAAGAGAAAGTGCGACACTCTTTTAACAGGTTTACCCACTTCAACTTTTATTAATGCAGGAGATTATTCAATTCATTTAAATATTTGTGCTTATAATCTTTGTAATGAAACTATAAACCTGCCCATAAAAATATTAGAAAAAGAGTTTATCTCTGAAACAATTCATCTTAATGCCTCAAACACCGCTATAAAAACAAATACCTCAAAAGAAAGAATGAATCAAATTAATCGTCTTAATGAAATTCTTGAAAAAACAGACAAAGATTCAATTTTTGAAACCACAGCATTCATACCACCGACAACAGCAACGAGACGCACGTCTTTTTTTGCAGACAGGCGAATATATGCTTACAATAATGGAAAATCCTCAACAAGTCTTCATTATGGAATTGATTATGGGATTCCGACAGGGAGTGAAGTCCGTTCCTGCGGAAGAGGAAAAGTCGTTATGGCAGAGGACAGGATTTCTACCGGGTGGAGCATTTGTATTGAACATTTACCGGGACTATATTCACTTTACTACCATTTAAGTGAATTAAACGTAAAACCAGACCAAATAGTTGAAAAGGGAGAACTCATTGGTCTTTCAGGTGCAACAGGGCTTGCTACAGGTCCGCATCTTCACTGGGAAATAAGATTAAATATGGAAGCTGTTAACCCGGATTTTTTTGTAAACGATTTTGCCTTCAGAAATTAATTAAAGATAAGAATTCTTCCTCGTTAATGACAGGAATTCCTAGTTTTGCAGCTTTTTGATTTTTTGAAGAACCGGAACTTGTGTCATTTGTTACAAGGTAAGATAAATCTTTTGTAACTGAACTTTTGCAACTTCCTCCTTCTTTTTTTACCAAAGCTTCTGCGTCCATTCGTTTCATTGTACGAAGTTCACCAGTAAAGCAGAATGATTTACCGGCTAATTTTCCTTTACCGCCCCCCTCTTCTACACTAATAATATTACGGGCGAGGGTCAGTATTTCTTCTTTATTTTCCGTTAAACCTTCGATAAATCCTCGTGCAGAAATTTCTGCAAATCCATAAACATTTTCAAAATCACTTTGATTTGCATTAAAAATTTTTTCTAAAGTATTAAAACCTGCGTCAATGATTTTTTGAATTTGAGTTTCCCCCATATCTTCAATATCAAAACCAGCAAGATATGAAGCAAGGCTGACTTTTTTGTGAGAGTGAATTGAATCAAATACTTTCTGAGCACCAAGACTAACCTTCTCTTTTTTCTGACTTTCCTCGTTTAAAAAATATGGGACCAAATCATCCACCGTAAGTTTATAAAAATCGCTGATACATTTAACTTTGCCTGATTTAAAAAGTGAATTAATCAATGTTTCCCCAAGATCTCTAATATCAATTACCTTCTGCCATTTTAATAACTGATGAAGAACTCGCTTAGCACAGTTTTTGTTCGGGCAGTAAAGGCGGCTACCTTCATCCACAAGCGTAGTACCGCAGGTCGAGCACTGGCACGGAAATTTTATTTCACTTGTATTGACCTCTGTTTCAGGAATAACACTTTCTATTTTAGGAATAATCTCCCCTCGTTTTACGACTACAACATGGCTTCCGATTTTTACGCCAAGTCTGCGGATTGTATCAGGATTTGCCAGAGAAGCACGTTGTACAGTTGTACCGTTTAATTGAACTTCGTCAAAGACAGCTACCGGTGTATACGTAGAACCACTTTCGCTCCATTCAACTTTTCGCAAAATGCTTACAGCTTCTTCTAGTGAAAATTTAAAGGCAATCTGACGGTCAGGACGAGCACGGCTTGCATCCTCAAGATTAATTATCCTTTCTTTTATTACAAGACCATCAATGTCATAATCGAGTTTTTTCCGCTCCTCCATAATAAAAGAGCGGTATTCAATAACATCCTCTGCACTATTACAAATTTTCAGCGGGCTGGTTTTAAAACCAAGAGATTTCAGCCAAATAATTTTTTCTTCTTCATCACCGAAAGGTTGATTTCCTTCTGTTGCAAGTGCATCGTAAGTCATTAAACAAAGATTTTCACATCCCTTCCCGTCTTTTCGTTTCATTAATCCGTTAGCAGCATTTCTGCAGTTAGCCTTATCACTGTACAAAGTTTTATGTACAGTCCGGCTCATAATTACTTCCCCCCGGATTCCGCCTGTAAAATTTATTTTTTTTCCATTTTCGTCAAATAAAGCAGTCTGAACGCCAATCATTTTACGAGCATTTGAAGTTATATCATCTCCCACACTCCCGTCACCACGTGTTACGGCATGAAGCAGTTCTCCATTTTCATACTGCAATTCAAGAGACGCACCATCAAGCTTATATTCAACTAAATATTGAGGATATACATGTGTTCTTGCCCAAGTCAAAAACTGTTCGGGATTTGCAGCCTTTTCCTGACTGCCCATGGGCATTATATGATGGCGTTTTGTAAAATTAATAGAATCAGCGCCTACTCTCAAAAGAACAGGATTTGACGGATCGAGGACTTTTAATTCATCCCAAAGTTTATCAAATTCCGCATCGGAAATTTCACCCTCGCCGTTATAGTAGGAGTCCTGATATTTTTTTATAAGACGTGATAGTTCATTAATTCTTGAAGTTTTGTCTATATCAAATAAATCTGCCATAATTTATTCTTTTGTAATATTTTCCCCGTAAATAGTTTTCCAGTCGTTTTTTATCGAAATAGCAATCCAGCCATTTTTTTTTACAGTCAGATTACATTTTTATCCTGCACATACTCAACATATAAAACACCTGCTTAAATTTTAACAAAAAACATTTCATTTATCACCCGATTTGCATCAAGTCCCTTCTGTTCAAATCGTGTTTCAGGTCTCCATTCCTGATGTGGAGCATAACCCTCATATTTATTTTTCAGACCTGGAGTCATTACGAGTTGCTCAAGTCCAAATTCAGCATATGGGAGCCAGTCTGTTACAAAATACAGATATCCACCTTTTTTGATTTTGGAAGCAATTAAATCAGTCCGCGGACGCTGAATGAGTCTTCTCTTAAAATGACGTTTTTTTTGCCACGGATCAGGAAAAAAAATATGAAAAGCACTGACACTTTTATCCGCAATCTGCTCACTTAAAACTTCCATTGCGTCATGTTCAATTATTCTAAGATTTCTCAAATTATGTTCTTTTATTTCCCCCAGCAGTTTTCCAACCCCAGGTTTATGAACTTCTATACCAAGATAATTAATATCAGGATTGTTCTGGGCAATTATCGAAGTGGCTTTTCCCATACCAAAACCAATTTCTATTACTACAGGATTATCATTTTCAAAAACGCTCGCAAAATCAATAATTTTTTTTTCATAGGGAATACAATAAAGATCATGAAGTTCTTCATAAGCTTTTTTTTCGGAGGGAGTAAAATGTCCGGCGCGTATCGCAAATGTATGAATCGTCTGTTTTAAGGAGTCTTCAAGGGATAATGATTTTTTTTCAGTATTTTTATTTTCAAACAAAGCCATTTATAATTCCTGTAAATTATTCATCTGTAGTTTCAGAATTGTTATCAACCACATTTGTAGTATCCAGTTTTTTTATTTCTTCCAGCGGAAGTTTCAGCATTAAAGCTGTTCCGTTAGTCGTTAAAGTTTTACGTAAATATACTGCCCGACTATAATCCTTGGTAATATTTGACCGCTTTCTCCAGGAATTTTTCATATTTCCAAAAAAAAGCATATTAAAATCTTTATCATACAATATGACATTTTCAGTTAACTTTAACCCTGATTTTTCTTTTGCATTTTTTGAATTAGATAAAAGCAGCTCTGAATTATAAGATATAGAAAAAGTAGATTTCGACTGTTCCCCGGCTGCATCCCGATATTCTACTGAATAAACACCGCATGGAAGTTCTTTTCCATCTAAAAACCTTAAAACCGAGTAACCGGCATATGACTTATTATTACCAGAAAAAATTACAGGTTCAGCTATATTCCATGAATACTTTTTATCAGGAGAATAAACCTTTACAAAATTTGCCCGTTGAGCCTCGCTTTCTGTCTGCAGATAAACTGATAAATATACATCAGGTTTTGACTCTGAATCTTTGTAATCAAAAACTACAGTTCCCGTAGCACTAATGATTTCAGCTGATGAATCAGAACAAGAAATAATTAAAGAAAAAAAAAGCAGGAGAAAAATTGAAAATAAATTTTTTTTAACTTTTAAGGAAAATGTCATAAATTAAAAATTGAATATCAAATTAATGACCGTTAAATCACTTGAAGAGAACTGATTTACAATTGATTCAAATTTTACATTCACCTTTTTACATGCATCATCAAGATAAGACAGATAGTAAAGTCCTAAATCAGTACTTTCCTGCCCTTCTGGTAATTCACGATAAAAATCAATAAGAGATTTTTTATTTGTATCAGCGGCAGCTTTTGATTCGATATTTTCTTTTACTTCCTGAAATTCATCGTCCTTGTTGTACAAAGTTATCTGTAAACGGCCTTGTTTACCGATTGCAGAAGAACCGCCCCCCAATTTCCACGATAGGAAAACCTGCTCATGATTTCTTTTTAATTCCGCAACAATTTTTTCACGCTGCTCTGGGTCATAAATAAGGGCATCAACATCATCGATACCTGCAAACATACGTCGTGCTTCTTTACGCATATTTGTATTTTCATTGTTAAGGGCAAGTTCCATTACAAGAATCGATATATATTCAGCAACACGGGATTTTTCCATGTAAACTTGCAGTAAATGTCTGATGGCAATATTAATCTGAGAAAACCCTTCGGTGTTGTAAAATTTAGTGATGATGTGCCAATTCATCAATGAAAGCCGATTAAGGAATTTTTCTGTCATTAAAAGATAAATATTTTTCTCTTCAAGTGAATAATCCTTGTTTTCCATGATTGACTTCCAAACAGGTTCAAGGATTTCTTTTTTTGCAAGTTGAACTGCACTTCGCTGAGCTGCAATAATTTGTCTTAACTGAACTTCAGAAAATTTTGTCCTTTCATCAATCAATTGTGTAGGATTTTTTCTGTTGTGCTTTTGTACGACGTCAGTCTGAATTAAATCAGCAAACAACTGACGGTCAAACTGCTTATAAAGCAACGAATAAACAACAACCTTAGATAAATCCATTACTTCCTGACGTACAGAAACAAACTCCGACATTGAAATCTCAATTTTTGAAACATAATTAACAAGAATCATGTTTTGCAAAGACTGAGGCGAAAATGGATTTAATGAAACACCATATTCCTCAACATTATCTGCTAAACGAAAGCGAAGTAATTTCATGTTATGGCTTATAAAATGGGAAGCCCCTTCTTCTGTTAAAATAACTTTTAGTGGAAGATTAAGTGAAAATTTTTTTCCTGCAGCCATAAACTTTTTTTTACTCCAAGTAATACGATTATTATATAACAAGGGTCTTGCATTGTAAACCTACAAATTATATTCTATAAATTATGAAAATAAAGGCTCTGCAAAAACTCCTAATTCCTTTACTGCTATTGAATTACGCATCTTTTTTATTATACGCAGAACCAATAAAAACAGCTGAATTACACGGTATAGAACTTTCAGATTTTTTATACACACAACTGGAAGAATATCAATTTTCTCCACAAAAAAGGGAGTTCAGTGCAACAGGTTCTGATTCATTTGCATACAATGTTTCTGTAGATTTTCAGGGAAATTATATTGATGAGCGGACACAGCCAAAAACATTGGTGTATGCAATTCCTCAGGAAGTTTTTTACACACATACAAAAGAATTTGTTGATTTACTTTTTTTTACTGAAAAATCAAAACTTCCATACTCCGTTGAATTTATTTTTACAGCGCTGGATAACCGCAGGAATGAACTTCCAGAATACGATATTTCCTTACAGGGAACAGAAAATATAGCATTAAATGCAGATTCTTCTCAGGAATCATTTGTTGTTTTACTAAATGTAAACGAAAACGAAAAGAAATCTAAAATCTTTATAAATGGATTAAAAAAATCATCACCAAAATGGCTTGCACAAGAAGTTACAAAAGCTTTTGAAAAGTCGAAAATTAAGTTTTCAATTCCCCAAAAATTTCTGTCTCTCTACCGTGCAGGTCTGCTGTTCGGGGATGAACAGATGGCTCTTTTTTTTCGAAATGACACACCATGCATAAAGATTGATTTGAACCACATTTCCAATATTCGTGTACTAAAAAAATTCATGCTAAATCACGACGCATCTATTACCCAGAACAATGAGTTGCATTACACATTCTTTAGTTTTGGTTTCTATAAATCCTTTTGGATTTCTGAGAAAGCAAATCTAATAGCACTTGAAATTTTCGGTACACTGACACTTCTTTTTCTTGTATGTTTTACATTTACAGGAAAGAACAGGATTAAGTCAAAAAAAGATTTTTCCAAATACTGGCTGTTAATTCCAGTTCTTTTAACAGTTTCAATGATAACCTTGTTTTTATCTCAGGTTCTTTGCATAAATATACCTCTCATACATAATTCAAATCCTGTTGTACAATTCGCCAACAAGTTACTTATTTCACTTTTTATATTTTCTTTTATTTTTATTCTGCAAAAAAATATTAAACTCGTTGACAGCCCTTCACTTTACGACTTTTTTTTAACTATTATTTCAACAATTAATATATTTTTATTTAGTATTGCAGATATAAACCTTTTCTGGACCTTTGCAATTGAATTTTTCATTGTTTATAAACTTAAAAATGCACAAACTACACTAAAACTTATTCTTTCATTTTTATTAATGACAATTCCTTTTATTCCTTATGCTTACATTTATTTTCAAAATACATCAGTCCGGGATGTACAATTATTAATCAATGCAAAACCAGGAATTAATTTTTTACTTAGTCTGATATTATTTCCTTTCCAGATAATTTGGCTAAGGATTTTAATGCTGGTTCAGTCAAAAAAAGAGCAAATTTCATTAAAACAGCGGTTAATTTATATTTTATATTCCATAGGGATTATTTTTTTAATAATAATATCTTTAACAGTCTTAACCTCTGTGTTTTTATACAAAAAAGCACATACACCAATTACAAAAATCACTTATCAGGATATCGAAAATACAAATTTAACCATCGAAGATTCTTTAACAAATCTGCCGCAATTATCCGCCCACACTATAAAAATAAAATCAAAAATAAATGCAGAAAGATACTCTGTTGTTATATCATCAAATCAGTCAGCTGCGGTATTTGATTCGCTTTACGATTATTCACTATCAGATAATTCAAAAAATACTGTTTTTAAAATCCCTGATTATCCGCCAAAAGAAATTACAATTGATTTTTCTGTAGAAAAAAAAATAAATAAATTGCTGACCGTTACAGCTCTGTATAAAACAGATAAAAAGAATGAATACATAAGGGAAAGTGTATCGAAAGTTTTAGAAGGAGATTCTCTATAATATGGAAAAAGCATTCCTACATATAGATTTAGATGCTTTTTTCGCCTCTGTTGAAATCCTTGATCACCCGGACTGGAAAAATAAGCCTGTAATAGTAGGCGGTAAACCAGAAGACCGGCGCTCGGTTGTTTCCACTGCCTCTTACGAAGCAAGAAAATATGGAGTTCATTCTGCCATGCCGATTGTTAACGCGGTGCGGCTTTGCCCGGAAGGAATTTATGTTCACCCGCGGATGGAACGATATCATGAATTATCAGAAAAAATAATGGCAATTTTTTCACAGTATTCGCCAGATGTTCAGCAGATTTCAGTTGATGAAGCTTTCATAGACTTAACAGGAACAGAAAAACTTTTTGGCTCTCCGCAATCAGTTGCGGCAAAAATCAAGGAACAGGTTTTTAAAGAAACCGGCTTAACAGTCAGCATTGGACTTGCCTCAACAAAATACCTTGCAAAAATTGCTTCGGAAATCAATAAACCGAATGGATTTTATTGTGTTCAAAGGGGACAGGAAAAAGAATTTATGCTTTCCTTTCCCCTAAAAAAAGTATGGGGAATTGGTGAAAAAACTCTTGCATCCTTAAACAAAAACGGTATTAAAACGACAAGGCAGATTTACGAAAAACCATTAAATCTGCTTACGGCTGTCTTTGGAAATTCCATGGGAAATTTTCTGTTCAATGCTGTTCACGGTATTGAACCAGTTTCTTTTGATCTGCCTTCAAAATCACATTCAATAAGCTCAGAAAATACTTATGCCTGGGATTTAACATCACAGGATGCAATCGACACTGCCCTTTTAGAGCTGTGCTATACGGTAATATGGAGGATGAGGAAAGAAAACCTTCGCTCATCAACTCCTTCAATAAAAATACGATATGAAGATTTTACCACAATACAGTCGCAGGAAACTTCTACGCATTATGTAAACAGTCTTGACGATTTATTTGAAAGAGTAAAAAAGATTTTCCAAAAAAAAGCAGACACTTCAAAAGGAATAAGGCTTTTAGGCGTTGGATTATTAAATACAGAAAGTAATTATGAACCAAAACAAGGGGAACTTTTTGACTTTGGTGAAGAAAAAAAACAAAAAGTTGAAGAAGCAATTATAAAAGTAGAAAAGAAAATACCAGGAGTTAAAATTACACCTGCACGTCTTTTAAATTCAAACGGATTAAAAACACTTGCAGTAATGTTATTAACTGTTTTTTTTACTCTTACATCAAAATCTTTTTCTCAAGCCTCCTCAAAAACTCGGGAAAGTGACGGTGCAGGAGCAATTGTATTTGACACTGCTAATCTTCCTCCTCTTATTAACGATGAAAGCAAGAGTCTATTTAACTACAACCTTAATGATAAAAATATTGAGTTTGTTGCAGAAGGTTTTTGGAAAACAATGTTAAGTGGAGGACTCGATTCGTCTTTTGGTTTTGGAAATTCTACTTCAACAGCTTTTTTAACACCTATTCTTAGTTCAGAAGTTGATTTAAGCCTTTGGTTTTTAATCGATAATCACTGGTATTTTCAATCCTCATTTGCAGAAAATTTTGATAAAAATACCATTGCTGCAGGCTACTACGGAGAAGGATTTTTACGGGAAGCTAGAATAGCAAACAGAGGTATATCATTTCCGCAATACTACTCTATCGACACAATCAACAAAGGAATAGGCGGTGGTGACAATCTATCTCCAGGAATATCTGCCCATTTTGAAAAAAACTTATGGACTTTGGACTTTGCATTAAGATATGAATCATTACAGTCGAAATCAAAATACTGGTACGGAAAAAATTCCGTATCTGAGACAAATATTGAATTAAATCAATATCTGACCGGGTTTCAATATATTCTTCCATCACAAGAGGCTGTAAACGCAGTTGATGAAATATACGTAGAATCAAGTGACGGAACTTATACAGACAAAAAGGGAAGAAAATATAAAAAATTAAATTCTGGGCAGTATCTTTTAAGTTCACAAAATTATTCAATCTTTTTAACGATAGATGCAAAAGCCTATGAATCCAACAATGTACTGCCAGCAGTAATGGTTAAATTTGACTCATCCTATAACCTAGCAGATGAATTAGGAACTTATGGAACAGCCCTTTCCCCTGGAACACTTTTTTTAGGAGAACTTCAAAAACAGTTTTCTAAATATGATTTAGCAGATTATTCGTTATCGACAGATTTCAAGGGAGAAATTTCAAATTCAACTGCATATTACATACAGTATCCAGGCAGATTTTCACCCTTTGCCTGCTTATACAGATATGACTGCGGATTAATTACCAGCGGAGAAGCAAGTATTTCTTCACAAACTACTGGTATAAGAAACACAAGCTATAATATAAGTGTAAATCAAAATGAATATGACCTTGTGTCGCAGAATTTTTTTTATTCCAGCCATTTATATGCGGATGTTTATACAGAGGAAACAAACAATTCTCTATCTCCTCTGTTCAGATTTCCCTTTGCACAAGATTATCCAGAAATTTATTTAGGATTATATTTGCAAACTGACAATAAACTTAAAATCCGCTCATATACACCTGTTTCAAGACTTGATATTGGAATAGATGCCGTACCTGGAACCGTGCGAGTATACAAAAATGGAATTCAGGATTCACAGGCAAAATACGATGAACAAAGCGGAACAGTAACACTTTCATCAAGTGTATCTTCAACGGATAAAATAAGCGTATACTGGTATGAAGACAATTCTGACTCTAACACATCATCGATTGCGGCGGCTGCAGGTATAAAAAAAGAAATAAATAATAATTTAACCGCAGATGTTTCTTTTTCT
The DNA here is from genome assembly GCA_045534325.1 of Treponema sp. Classification (GTDB taxonomy): domain Bacteria; phylum Spirochaetota; class Spirochaetia; order Treponematales; family Treponemataceae; genus Treponema_D. Next base: position 10,707 of record JAZSJM010000109.1, read on the forward strand.
ACCCGCTGGACTTTTTTACAGGATGCTGACTATTCAACTATAGATTCTTCAACCCCTGGTTATTTAACGGCAGCCACACTTTTTCAGTATTCATCACAGAATTTTTCCTTTACCAACACAATAGGAGCTTCATTTGAAACTGTAAACACTCAGGAAAATTTAAGTATTTTGAATTTTGATAAAAGCTCAAATTCAACAAGTTATCAGACAAAAACTGCGGCAGTAAATCTTTCAGATAATATAATTCCTCAGATAAACCCAAGGGATTATTCAAGTTCAACACAAACACTAACAAAGTCATTAAACGGCTCTCAGGAAGAACAAAACGGAATAATTGATTCTCAAATTTCAGGATATGCCGTTCCAATTGAATGGGACTTTACAAATATAACAGACTCACCTTCTCAACAAAATCCTTATTGGGCAGCTA
>JAZSJM010000189.1:0-6764 GCA_045534325.1 Treponema sp.
CTATATAATTTTTTATATCTTTTAATCATACTAATATTATAAATTTTGTATTTCATTAAAAAAACGTAAGTAAAAAATAAGAGAATTCTTAAAATTTGCTTAAATTTTACGGGCGGGGCAGTTAATAATAAAAGTAAAATAATAAAAAATGCTTCTGTAGATAATTACAAAAAGATTATATATAATCTAAGTAAAATTAGATTAAAAAGTGAGATAAAATGAACGGTTTAGTAATGGAAGGCGGCGCAATGCGGGGAATGTTTACTGCGGGCGTTATTGATGTTTTTTTAGAAAATGGAATATGTTTTGACGGTGCAATAGGTGTAAGTGCAGGCGCAACTTTTGGCTGTAATTTTAAGTCGCGTCAGAATGGTCGTGCACTCCGATATAATAAAAAATACATGAGGGATAAAAGATATTGCTCGTTTAATTCTCTTTTTAAAACCGGCGACCTGTTTAATGCTGATTTTTGTTATAATACACTTCCTAATGAGCTTGATTTGTTTGATTACGAAACATTTAAAAATAATCCAATGAAGTTTTATGTTGTGGCAACAGACTGCATGAGCGGAGAAGCAGTTTATCAGGAGCTTAAAGACTGTCACGGAATTGAAATGGAATGGATGAGGGCGTCTGCAAGTATGCCTCTTTGCTCAAAACCGGTGGAAATTGGCGGAAAAATTTATCTAGATGGCGGTATGTCAGACTCAATTCCTCTTAAGGCATTTGAAAAACTGGGATATAAAAAAAATGTGGTGATATTGACTCAGCCTAAAGATTATGTAAAAAAGCCCAATAAACTCCTGTTTTTGATGAATATTATGCTTTCTAAATTTCCAGGTCTTTTATCAGCAATGAAAAAACGTCATCTCATGTATAATGAGGAAACAAAATACGTTTTTGAAAAAGCAGGACGCGGTGAGATCGTTGTAATATGTCCAAAACAAGACCTTGGAATTTCAAGAACAGAAAAAAATCCCGATGAACTTGAACGCTGCTACAAAGAAGGAAGATGTGCGGCGTTAGAAAAACTGGAAGAGATAAAAAAATATTTAAGTGCATAAATAAAACTGAATTATTTTTTGATGGAGAAAATAATGACTAAGGTTGAAGTTTATAACAGCGATTATACAAAACTAAATCACGCGTACATCATAATGTACGAAATGTACGAAAAACTTATTCAGTGCGATGACGCGGATGAAGAAATTCTTGTTCTTTTAGAAAATATTCTCAGGCCTTTAAATCCTGCCCTTGATAAAATAAAATCCGAAATGACCGTTCAAACTCGTTTTAAGGACGGAAGTTCTGATGACAGGTCTTTAGAAAACAAGAACTCTCCATCAGAAAAAGCTGTTGTTGAAAAAACAAAAAATGGCGGAAAAATTTTTAAAGGATTATTTAAATGAAACAGCCTCGTATTTTTTCAATTATTGATAAAGCAGTATTTGATTATAACATGATTGAAAAAGGCGACAGAATCTTAGTTGGCGCAAGCGGCGGAAAAGATTCTACTGTCTTAATTGAATATCTTGCCAATAGAGCCCGTAGAAAAGACGCTGATTTTTCTTTTACCGCAATTCATATAGAAACTGATTTTCAGTCATGCAAAATGAGTCCACGTTTAAGGCAGTTGTTTGATGAATGGGGGGTTGAGTCCTTAAATTATTATGTTGATGTAGAAAACCGCGTAAAAGAAGGATTTAAGATGAGCTGTTACTGGTGTTCAAACCAGCGAAGAAACGAGCTTGTCCATTTTGCCGTAAAACACGGATATAATAAAATTGCCCTGGGACATCATCTAGATGACATTCTGGAAACACTTTTAATGAACATGCTGCACAAAGGTGAACTTTCTACAATGCCTCCACGCCTTGATTATGAAAAGTATCCTCTTTCTTTAATCCGGCCCTTGTGTTATGTAGATGTGGAAACCATTAAAGAACACGCGGCTGCTGAAGGTTTTATAAGTACAACCTGTACCTGCATGTATCAGGATAATTCCGGAAGAAAGGATGCTCGTGAGCGCCTTGAATCTCTTACAAAAGGTAGCAGGCGGGCAAAAGAAATGCTTCTTAATTCCATAAGAAACATTAACACTCAATATCTTCCCTAGCGGTAAAAAATGGACTTTTATTTTTCAAGGAGGCAGGTTGCAAAAGCCTCTACCGCACGGGACTGTCCTACATCGCCCAATTTTTCACCGGTTTTTGCTTTTACAAAAATCTGCGAGTTTTCAACATTCAGAATTTTTGCGATTGAATCTATTACTTTTTGTCTATGAGGTAAAAATTTAGGTTTTTCAAGAAGTATTACACAGTCAATGTTTACAAGATGCCAGCCTTTAGAAATAATCACAGACCATACGGTTTTTAAAAGAGCGCTTGAAGAAGCATCTTTCCATTTTGCGTCTTCAGGAGGAAAAAATGAGCCGATATCTCCAAGACCGCTGGCTCCTAAAAGCGCGTCGGTAATGGCATGTAAAAGTACATCTCCGTCAGAATGTCCGTCTTCTCCAAAGTTACTTTCAAATTTAACACCGCCAAGCATCAAGGCTCTTCCTGAAACAAGGACATGCTTATCATAACCAAGACCAGTTCTTATCATTTTTTTCTCTTTATTTAAGTTTTCAATATCTTGAATGTAGGTGATTTTTTTATTTTTAATATCACCTTCAACAATTTTTACCTTTCCAGCATCTGCAAATAAATCCCAGATTTCTGAATCATCTGTATATTCTTTTTGAGTTTCTTTTGCTTTTTCATGGGCCTTTATCAACTGATTAAGCTTAAAAACCTGGGGAGTTTGAACGGCACTTAAAGTAGCGCGGGTCAGATGTCTTTTTATAAAACCTTCGTCATCGACTTCTTTTTGAGTATCTGTGGGTGTAATGCCTGGAACACTAGCTCCGTATTTTTTTGCCGCAATATATGTATTTTCTATTATTCCTGGTGTTACAAAAGAGCGTGCGCCGTCGTGTATGAATACAAGAGGGTTGGAAGCGGGAAAGTGTTCTTTTACTTTTTTTAAGGCATTATAAACGCTTTCCTGTCTGGAAGAACCTCCAGGGGTAAAAATAAATTTAAGGCCATTTTTTTGTAATTGAAGAATGTATCCGTCGGCAAAAAGTGCTTTTTTGCAGTCTGACTCTGCTCCTTGAGGATAAGTTACGCAGACTAAAGAAAAATTAAGTGTGTTTAAAAAAAATCTGGCGGAAGAAGAAAGAACTGTACCTTCGTTTAACGGAAGATATTCTTTTTTTATTCCGCCCATACGGCTCGAAGAACCTGCCGCTGTAATTATCAGTACAAGCTCTTCATCCTCTGTTTTATTCGTCATCTTCATCGCTGTCGTCAGCGTCGTCTGTGTCATCAGCATCATCTGAATCGTCATCGTCGTCATCATCTGCTGAATCAGAAGAACTTGAGAATTCGTCTCCAAATTCGTCGTCATCGTCATCATCATCAATCTGAACAACTTTCTTTTCGTGAAGGGCGTTGAGCGGTTCAAGTTTTGCGTGCAGCATTGCTTCAACTTCTTTTGCAGTGATTCCCAAAGCAATGGAAATTTCATCTGTTAAAAGTTTGCGTGCTGTATCATAAAGTTTTCTTTCCTGGATTGGAAGTTCTTTTACCTTTGAGCGGTGATAAAGGGTTCGAACGATATTTGTAATATCCTCGATGCTTCCCTGTTTTAAAAGATTCAAGTTGTCCTGATAGCGCTGTTTCCAGTCAGATGTTACAGATTCAACTGGCTGTCCTAAAAGTTCAAGGGACTTTTGTGCTTCTTCTGCGGAAACTATTTTTCGAATTCCAAGTTTTTCTGCATTTACAACTGGAACCATTACAATCATGTCTGAAACTTCAAGATAGATTCGATAATACTGAACAGTTTCTTCGCCATTCTTTCTGTCAAAAATCTCTTTGATTTCACCAACACCCTGACTAGGGTAAACTACTTTTTCATTAAGTGAAAATTGTGTACTCATATTTCTATAGTGTAGCAGAAAATAAAGAAAATATCAAATATAAGGGCACCTCCCCGCAAAGCGGGGCCGCTATGTCCGCCCTGCGCTCACGCTTATCGTCCTCGCTTCGCTACGGTCGACTCCGGGGCTCCCAGCGCTGGTGCGGAAAAAAAATTAATTTCTGCTTTTTACTTCAGTCATCAGCCGAGAGCCGTCGGCAAAGTGCACTATTGTTGTGTAGTAGTATTTTCCGGTTATTGAATAGTTAGCTTCGTTTTCTGCCAGAGGTATTGTATAGTAATAAGGGGTTACAGAGCAGTCTTTTGTTATGCAGATACTCTTGAGTTCTGTTGATCCCTCGACAGGTGCATTGTTATTGTCCTTTTGGGTACCAAGAACTGCTGTTGCTTCCCATTTATCAATTTCGTCTGCACCGGCAAGATTTTTTTCTGACCAGTTAACCCGGCTCCATATTGTATGAACCATAAAAGGAACATCAGAGTAAATATGAATTCCATTTTTGCCCTCAATCAGATCTATAATATCTGCCGTATTTTTTCCTTCGCTCCAGAAGTAGTATGGACCTTTATTTCCGGCAAAAAATCTGTAAAATCCTTCTTCACCGGAATTAAATTTAACAGTAAAAGTTTTTCCGTAATCACTGGTAGAAGGTATGGTCTGGCGTTCTTTTCCAAGCCATGCATACCTATAACTGTTTTGCAGAGCCTGCGCTGAACTATCTGCTGTTATAATGTCACAGCTTACAGGATAATTCTCTTTCTTGTAGCCGCTTGAAGGGCAGGTGATGGTGAACTTTGTAATTGAATCTGCCTTTTCAAAACTGTATTTTTCGTTTCCATAAAAACATATTCCTAAATCATATGGTACTTCATTATTAGTTTTATTACCGGATTTGTCTTTAATTTCATATACAAGATTGATGCTTACAGAATTATTGTCAAAATACCTGAAAATGTTTCCTGAACAATCAGAAGATTTGTTGCCGTCAGAAAAATAATCAAAGTTGAAATTTGAATCCTGTCCTTGTCCGTTAATATTGAGGACATGAATAAATCCTGCTGTACTGTCAAATCCCCAGCCTTCGTCTGTAATAGTACAGTTAAGGTATCCGTGGGGATAATGGAATTCTGTTTTCCAGACAGGTGGAATATTATCAATCAGACCGCTGTCATTGTTTGTTATAGACAGGGATTTTGTAAAAGGATTTGCAGTGTTTTCAGGAACTGCAAGAATTTCAAGATAAAGCCCGTCTGTAAAAAGTGCTTCTGATGGAATTTCAAAAGAGCACTTTCCGTTTTCGAAAGGCCTGTAAAGGTATTCATATCCGCCGTATGTATTTTTCTGAGGATGTTTAAGATGCAGGGATTTAAAATTTTTGAGTTCGTCAGTTTTCAGTACCGCAGTTACGAGCTGAATTCCAGAATTTGTTTCTCCTGCAAAAGTGACACAGGTTCTGTCAAAAGTCAGTGAGGGCGCAACTTCTGTGCTCTGTGCAAAAAAGGCTTCAGAAACAATTGATAAAGGACCGAAAAGCCTGTGGTAATCGGAATCAGTTACTGCTCCTGCAATAAAAAATTCTGCTGAATTCATTGAACCGTAATAAGAGTCACTATTCTTTGCAAGGTTAATGGTTATTACGGAAGTTGCTGCCGGTTCTGCTGTTCCCCATGAAGATGAAGATGAATTACCCCGCTTTAATGATGTTACTTTATAAGCGCAGGATACGTCTGCAGGGGAAAGATTTTTATCTCCGAAACCTGCACTAATGCTAAGTTTTTTTTCTGTTCCTGTATCAATAATGCGGGCATCAAAAATCTGTGGAACGGAAGGTATGTAAAAAAATCTTTCTGCGCTGTTTCCGACAGTATCTTCCCTGTAAATCCTTACATAAGTTGATTTTGAAGAATCCTTTATATTTACCGTAATCTTATTTACTGCTTCTTTTATTGTAAAGTTATTCGTATCTTTATAATCTGAAATAAAAGGTGTCATATTTTCCGGGGATAAGTCAGCAAGTTCTTCAAAATCCTGTGAAACGGCATATTTAAAAATCATGTCTTCAGGAATTTCATCTGCGTTATTCAGGTAGGGGTCTCTGTCGGTGCGCAGTGTATAGTCAATTTCTGCTGAGCCGTCAGCATTCCTTTTTCCGTATTCTTCAGCCTTTTCTTTTGTTGATAAGTCAGGATCATTAAATAAGAAAAACTCTGTACTGCATTTTGTATCTTTAATGACAGTTACTGCATCATTAAAATCACAGTAGCCGGCTAAACCTGCAGAGTCATAAACCCTTATTACAAGTTCAACACCACCGTCATCTTCATGAATTGTATATTCAAAAGGCTGAACAGTGTATAAAGAATCTTCTGATGTTATATTACATGATTCTACATTGTACCATTTGTAAGTGCGTTCGGCCCAGGGATTTTCTGTATAATCATTTGAGTCCATGATTTTTCTTTCACCGACTTCCAGGTGATCAATACCTGAGTCTTCTTCCTGAATCTCCAGGCCGATGAATACAGTTCCCGATGTGTGGTTTTTGTATCCTTCACTTGCAGCTTCAGAATTGTCTCCAAGAAACCGGAAGCTGCGTTCATCTTCCAGATATTCGCGATTGTTGTAATCATTCAGACTGCGTCCTGCATGAAAGCTTCCTATAGTTGGAGCCATTATATCGCTTTTACGGTACAGGAGGGGCTGTACAAGAAGAGATGAAGAAGGCTTTTTAAGAGTAACGTCTGCTGTAATTGTAGAAGTGGCGGTATTTTCCTTT
>JAZSJM010000240.1:0-6203 GCA_045534325.1 Treponema sp.
GATACTGGACACAGAAATCATTTCCATTATAAATGGAATAGAGTTCCGACAATCAGAGAAGATGCTCGATTACAGTCATTTCCCGATGATTTCGTGTTCTTGGGAACAAAAACTCAACAAAATCGTCAGGTTGGAAATGCCGTTCCCCCTCTTCTTGGATTTGCATTAGGAAATGCAATCAAATCTATATTGGATGGAAATAACAATGGAAAAGATTAAAACGATAGATTTGTTTGCTGGCTGTGGTGGGCTAATGGATGGATTTGAGCAAACTGGATTATACGAAACTTTAGCTGCTGTGGAATGGGAAGAGGCTCCGTGCCGTAATTTAAAAAAAAGACTTTCCTCAAAATGGAATTATGCAGATGCAGAGAATAGAGTTCTGCGTTTTGATATTCAAAGAATTCAGGAATTATTTGATGGTTGGAATGATGACATATATGGTAAATCTGCAGGTCTTTCAAATTTAATAGGTAATAATACTTTGGATTTGATAATCGGTGGTCCACCTTGTCAGGCATATTCGATAGCAGGCAGGGTTCGTGATGAATTTGGTATGAAAAACGATTATCGGAATTATCTTTTTGAGAGTTATTTAAAAGTTGTAAAAAAATATCGCCCTAAAGCTTTCGTTTTTGAAAATGTTCCAGGGATTCTTACTGCACAACCTGATGATAGACCTATCATTGAAATCATTCAAGAACAGTTCGCCGATGCCGGTTATTGTTTATTAGCAAATCTTCGGCAGGCTATTATTGATTTCACCGAATATGGCGTTCCTCAGAATAGAAGTAGGATTATTATATTGGGATTGGATAAAAAGTATTATGGGGAAGAGGAAAGTAAAACTTTACTTGAAAAATTTTATAATGAAGTACTTCCGTCCAAAAAGGAATCTCAAAAAAACGCTTGGGATGTTATAGGTGATTTACCAAAACTTTATCCGTTAGGGCATGACGAAAAATATAATGGAAAAAGAATTTCACATTCTTTACCAAATCCGTTTGTTGATAATCATATCGCCCGATGGCAAAGTGAACGAGATATAGAAATTTTTAAATTACTCGAAAAGGATATTGAAGAAAATAGATTTGAGTTCATTTCAACTGATGCTTTAAAAAAATTGTATACACTAAAAACAGGGCATAAATCAAATGTCCATAAATATCATGTTATTAGAAAAGATGAACCAAGCAATTTAATTCCTGCACATCTGTATAAAGATGGATTGCGACATATTCATCCAGAATCATCACAGGCAAGAACAATTACTGTACGAGAGGCTGCCCGGTTGCAAACCTTTGATGATGATTACATATTTTATGGCAGCAATGTTGAATTATTTAAAATGATAGGCAATGCAGTTCCACCTCATTTTTCAAAAATTTTAGCTCAAGCATTATATGAGCTGTTGTTTGCGGAGGTATAGTTATGTTTATTTACAAAAATTTAGAAGAAATAATTTTTAACAGACACAAAAACATTCCTGCTGATCAACTTATTATCTTATCAGGATACATAGGCCCTGAGCCAGTTACGAGACTTAAGCAGTTGCCATTTCCTGTTACTCTTGTATACGGAATGTATGCAAGTGAAGGTATTCGGGAACAGTTGCATAAAACACTTTTGAAAATTCAACAAGAACAAGATAACACGAATATCCTATACTCGCAGATACCTGTTCATTCGAAATGCTATATTTGGTTGAAGAACGATGATATAAATACGGCTTTTGTAGGTTCAGCAAATTTTTCGCTTAGTGGGTTGGAAAATGATTATAAGGAATCCTTAGCAGAAATAACGACAGATTCTTATGGTTCATTACAAGATTATTATTCATATATACTTGAAAATGCTCGCAGATGTGATAGTTTGGAGCCAAAATTCAAGCACGGCTCTATCAGAAAGACTGAAAAAGATAATACAGTTGATATTGCAGCAGACCCTTTATCAGCCAAAATTGATTTATTTTCAAATAATGAAGTTCCTGCAAAAAGTGGTTTAAACTGGGGCATAGCAAGTGGTAATGTTACCCTTGGGGATGCATATATTCCTCTTCATAAGTCAACAATCATTTCACATCCCGGGCTAATACCTCCAAAGCAAGGTTTTACATTTCAAAAAATTGAAGGTGCAAAAAAAATTAGACAGAATGATGTTGTTGAATTTATATGGGATGATGGAACTGTTATGCAAGGACTGCTAGAAGGAAACCTTGAAATAAACGGATTAACTTATCCAAAGCAGATGTGTTCAAGTCCTCAGAAAAACATTTTAGGAAAATATCTCAGAAGTCGGCTTGGCGTTGATTTGGATTATAGAATTACGAAAGATGATTTATTGCGTTATGGCCGAACAGATATAAAAGTTACTTTGCTAGGCGAAGGAATATATGGGTTGGATTTTTCTGTAAATAATAAGTAGGGGGCTTTTTTATGGCTTATACAATTAAGCAGGCTAGACCAGTTTTATTGAATTATCTTGGATTGACTGAGGAAAATGCAAATTATATTGAAAATACGGATAAGTGGGGTATTACATATGAGAACAATGATTTGAAATGTGTCATTTTTATGATGCCATTAGGAGAAAATACCTCATCTCCAAAAGTTTACTTCGATATTCGTGACAGTGGAGCGGAGAAATTTGTAGCGGCTTGGAAATATGCTGAATCAAATGATTTGAAATTCTTCTGCCTTGGTGTAAAAAATGAGAATGAAACCTATAAAAATTCTGTAATAAGTGTTGAGGCTGATATAAAGACAGTTTTAAAAGTTTCTGGACTTGAAAATGGTCGCAGAAGTGCTTCTGGTACGCAATTAAATATTCCAAAACGACTTGTTCCAAATGGAAATATTACAAGAACAAAATCAGATAAGTTTGATATTTTCTTTGCTGCAATTGATAAATCTTTTTTATTAACCTATTTGGAAATATTTGATAACCGGTTATTTCAATATATATATAATTCAAATAATTTAGTATCAACGGCAGCAAATATAGATTGCATTCCCTTTCCCCACAATCGTATCATCTTCGGAGCCCCTGGAACTGGAAAAAGTCATAAGCTTAAAGAAGATTCCGAACAGTTTGAAAATCAAGAGCCTATAGAATCCGATGAAAAAGATATTATTAAACAAGAAATAATCGAAGCAAATGAATTAAATGATAAACTGAACAGATATATAGCAATTGGGTTTTCACATTCAGAATTCCTAAAAGATTATACAACAAAGCAAATACGTGAAACTTTTGAGATTGAAAATTGTGAAGATAATATTTATGTGGGCGCAAAAGCTAAATTCTATTATGACAAATACATAGAGGACAATGGTGATGACGAGACTATAACAAAACGAATTAATGAAGCAAAAGCTATCAAGGGTGATGGAATGCTTCAAGTATTAGCTGGTATAGGGTTTAGATTTTCAGAAACTCTCATGGATTATACTAAAGAGGAATTAAAAAAAGAATATCCATTAGATTCAAGACCGCAGATTTATTGGGTATATAGGGCTGTTCATGGAGCGAAATATATAAAAACTAAAAAACAAGAAAAGATAAAATACTTAGAGCGTGTTACCTTCCATCCAAACTACAGTTATGCTCAATTCGTTGGTACATACAAACCGGTTCAAGATTCAGCAGATGAAAATCAGATTAAATATGAATACATTCCCGGCCCATTCATGCGGATTTATACAGCAGCAAAACAGAATTCATCGCAAAATTTCCTTCTTCTAATTGAAGAAATAAACCGCGCAAATGTGGCAGCAGTATTTGGTGATGTGTTCCAGCTTCTTGACCGTGATGAAAAAGGCCATTCTGAATATCCTGTGGCTGCGAGTGAGGATATAAAAAAATATCTTGCTAAAAATGGCATTCATGAAGATGAGCTGAAAATCCCCTCCAACATGTATATTTGGGCAACAATGAACAGCGCAGACCAAGGCGTTTTTCCAATGGATACAGCGTTCAAACGCAGATGGGAGTTTGAATATATCGGAATTGATGAAAATGAAGATAAAGTTGTTGATGAGGATAATAAGCCAATTCTTATATCGATTCCATCTAAAGAAGGAAAGATTGCCTATAAAGAAATAAAATATGACTTATACAAATGGAACGATGTCAGAGAAAAGATAAATGAAAAACTTTCTGAAATTTCTTCTGTGAGTGAAGATAAACTTTTAGGGCCATTCTTTATAAATCTTGAAAAACTTCGTTCTGCAAAAGATGAGCCACAAGAATTTATTGAGCTTTTCAAAAGCAAAGTCTTGATGTATCTTTTTGAAGATGTGGTAAAAATCAGCCCTACAAAACTGTTTGAAAAATGTGGCGATCATCCCAGATACTCCACAATCTGCTCAAAATTTGATGAAATTGGTTGCGGCATCTTTGGCTTTGAGTTGGAAAAGCAGATTTCTTCTGAATCTGAACCTTCGGAGACTGCCAATGAATAAATCTTACCAAATCCCAGCCCTTCCACTGCAATTCAAGTTTGAATCTCTTGCAATGTACAAACAACTGACTCTTGCTTCCCGCGCTCTTGCGGAATTGAAAGGCGTTGCAAAAACAATACCGAATGAAAGCATTTTACTTAACACTCTTGTTCTTCAGGAGGCTAAGGACAGTTCGGAGGTTGAAAATATCGTAACAACTCAGGATGAAGTGTATCAGGCTGATTTGGATATGGTGGAAACCGTTACAAAGACTGCACAAAAGGAAGTCCTGCGTTATAGGCAGGCTATGCATACAGGGTTTGACTTGGTGCGAAAAAATAAGCTGCTCACGAATGCCGTTATAAAACGGATTCAACAGGAGCTTGAGGAAAATACGGCGGGTTTTCGCTCTGTTCCAGGTACAGAACTTAAAAACAACAGCAACGAAACTGTCTACACTCCGCCACAGACAAAAGATGAGATTGAACGCTTAATGAGTAATTTGGAGCAATTTATCAATGACAAAAGTGTCTGTGAACTTGACCCGCTTATAAAGCTTCCGATTATTCATCATCAGTTTGAAAGCATTCACCCTTTTTATGACGGAAACGGCCGGACTGGAAGGATAATCAACATTCTTTATCTTGTGGCGAATGACCTTCTGGATTTGCCAATTTTGTATTTGAGCCGCTATATCAATCACAATAAGGCCGACTACTACAGACTGATTCAGCGTGTCAGGGATAATGCTTCTGATAATGAAAGGAATTGGGAAAATTGGATTGTATTCATGCTAAAAGGAATTGAAGTTACTGCAAACGAAACTGTAATTTTAGTTCAGGAAATTAAAAACCTTATGCAAGACTACAAGCAGAAAATGCGCCCTTTGTTTGGCTCCAAATATAATCATGAACTTTTGAATAATCTTTTCCGCCACCCCTATACTAAAATTGAATATATAATACGGGATTTGGAAGTAACAAGGCAGACTGCATCTAAGTATCTTGATGAATTAGTTGATCATAACTTGCTTGAGAAATTGCGTATTGGAAACAGCAATTATTATATAAATCAGCAGCTTGTAGATTTGTTCATTAATCAGGCTGATTTGTATAAAGGACATGTATAAAAATTCAGAATTTCTATACATGAAAAAATAATATGTATAAAAATTCGCCTTTTTTATACTTTTCACCAGAACTATGTTAAAAAATTTGAAATTTTTTAACACAATGGTTTCTCAATGTTAAAAAATTTGGCTTTTTTTAACATTGCGATTTTAAATTGTCGCATCACTGATACGACAATTCTATTTTACGGTATGGAGAATTGTGTTTGAAATCCGCTTATTTTCGTGAAGGCCGTCATTATTCTTTTGCTCAATTGGAGAAAGCTTTTTCTTGCGACAAGGAAAACACCAGGAAAAATATCGGCACTCTAAAAAAATACAATCTTCTCAAAACAGTCCGCAACGATAAGCCAGAGTATTCCGACCTTTCCGACCAGGATATTGTTATTGGCGAAACTCCAGATGATTCGTCAGAGTTTTCCTATATTTTTTCTTTTGTCGGCGTCATTCTTTTGGATGATTTGATTTTGCTCTGCTATCCGAAGTACATCGACAACGATGAAGAACCTTTTGAAAAATTAAAGACTGTAATCAAGGTGATTGAAAAATACAATCAGAAAGAGCAGCTTGTTCACCTTTATAATGGGGAATACGAAAGCAAACAGTTCAACCGCCTTGCCATTTCCCTTCAT
>JAZSJM010000243.1:0-2406 GCA_045534325.1 Treponema sp.
AATGAATTGTATGTAAAAGAAATATCAGATTGTCTTTCATATGGACTAAAAAGGGCTGCCTTAAAGGATGATGAAGTGCGTGTTGATAACAATCTTGTTCTGTACCGTAAATATTCACGAAAGGATGTTTGCAAGCTCTTAAATTGGAAAAGCGATTGCTCTTCAACGGTTTATGGCTACAAGACAGAGACATCAACAGATAATTATACATGTCCGATATTTGTTACCTATAAAAAATCAGATGATATTTCTGATACAACAAAATATGAAGATGTTTTTATCGACAACACTCGTTTCAATTGGTATAGCCGTAGTAGAAGAACTTCCGAGTCTGACGAGGTTTCTGCCTTGATTCATCAGAATGAAAACAATATTCGCGTTTTGCTTTTTGTTAAGAAAGATGATGCTGAAGGTTCTGATTTTTATTATATGGGAGATATGAAATATCACTCATTTGAAGATACTACAATGAATGGGAAAGATGGTAGAGTACCAGTTGTCAACATTCAATTTGATATGGAAACTCCTGTTCCTCAAAATCTTTATTCTTATTTGGAAGGTTAATATGAAGAAAGTAAATGTAGCTGCTGCAATTATTATTCGTAAAGATTCAGATGGGAAAAAGTATGTCTTCGCCACCCAGCGAGGATATGGAGAATTCAAAGATGGATGGGAATTCCCCGGTGGAAAAATCGAAGAAGGGGAAAGCCCCGAAGCTGCCCTTGAGCGTGAAATCAAAGAGGAGCTTGCCACACAAGTTAAAGTGGGCGATTGCATTGGCACAATCGAATATGAGTATCCGACATTTCATCTTTCAATGAAGTGCTTTGCCTGCCAGGTGGTAAGCGGGAAACTGGAGCTGCTTGAACATGAAAACGCGGCCTGGCTTACAAGGGAAAGCTTGCATTCTGTTGACTGGCTGCCTGCCGACATAACGATTTTAGATATAGTTGAGGAATTACTATAGAGTGTTCCAAATCAACAAAGCCATAATCCAGCAGATGAAAGATAAATTGAGTCGTTTCCAATATGCAAGCTTTATTTAGAGGGTATCTAATGAATAATGAAGTTTTTATAAACAAGGATTCACAGCTTTTTCAGAGATAAAAAGCATTATCGACTCTGCAAAAAAAAGACCTTGCTGTTCAAGTAAACAGTGCGATGTCTGCTTTGTATTGGGAAATTGGAAATAGAATAAATCAGGATTTGCTCAAAGAGCAGAGGGCGGAGTATGGCAAGCAGATTGTTTCGCAGTTGGCTAAGCAACTTCAGGCTGAATATGGGTCAAATAACTTTTCAGAGAAAAATCTACGCCGAATGATGCAGTTTGCTTCTGTTTTCCCAGACAGAAAGATTGTCGCAACACTGTTGCGACAATTTAGCTGGAGTCATTTTACATTGTTTATCCCTATTCAAGATGGATTGAAGCGTTCTTTTTATATGGAAATGTGCCGTTTGGAAAATTGGATTGTATTTATGCTTAAAGGAATTGAAGTTACTGCAAACGAAACGGTAATTCTGATTCATGAAATAAAAAAACTTATGCAAGATTATAAGATGAAAATCCGCCCCTTGTTCGGAACAAAATACAATCACGAGCTTTTGAACAATCTGTTTCGCCATCCTTATACAAAAATTGAATATATCATGCGGGATTTGGAAGTCTCTCGCTTGACAGCAACTAAGTATTTGGAGGAAATTGTTTCTGCGAGGCTTGCAGAGAAAGTTAAGATAGGAAAAAGTAACTATTATATAAATCAGCAACTTGTTGAGTTGTTCATTAATCAGGCTGATTTGCATAAGAAACATGTATAAAAATTCAGAAATTCTATACATGAAAAAATAACATGTATAAAAATTCGTTTTTTTTATACATATCATCGGATCTATGTTAAAAAAATTGGCTTTTTTTAACATTGTGTTTTTAGATTGTCGTATCACTGTTGCGACAATTCTATTTTACGGTATGGAGAATTGTGTTTGAAATCCGTTTATTTTCGTGAAGGCCGTCATTATTCTTTTGCTCAATTGGAGAAAGTCTTTTCCTGCGACAAGGAAAAGACCAGGAAAAATATCGGCACTCTAAAAAAATACGATCTTATCAAAACAGTCCGTAACGACAAGCCTGAGTATTCAGACCTTTCTGACCAGGATATTGTTATTTGCGAAGCTCCTGATGATTCGTTAGAATTTTCCTATATTTTTTCTTTTGTAGGTGTCATTCTTTTGGATGACTTGGTTTTGCTCTGCTATCCGAAGTACATTGACAACGATGAAGAACCTTTTGAAAAATTAAAGACTGTAATCAAGGTGATTGAAAAATACAATCAGAAAGAGCAGCTTGTTCACCTTTATAATGGGGAATACGAAAGCAAACAGTTCAACCGCCTTGCCATTTCCCTTCAT
>JAZSJM010000106.1:0-12545 GCA_045534325.1 Treponema sp.
GGGCGCCTTTGCCGCTGTTGGCGTCAAACCGCGCTTTTCGTGGCTACGGCGTCAAAGCGCCTCCGGTGCTGCGTTCGCTGCACCCGCTTGCGCGGCCACTACAATCGCTGGCGCGGGGGGGTGTTACGCCAGTAACTGGCCTTCTCGGTAAGACCACAGCAAATAGTCTGGGTTACTATAGTATACATTTGAGTTGAAGTTTGAAATCTCTTCACTTATAAATGAAGAAAAAACTTCTTTTATGGTTTTTGTAATACTGTCGCCTTCAACTGCTAAAATTAAACGCTGATAAACCCGTCCGATTGATGTTTCTGTCGGGACTGTATATTTACAGTCTGCAACACTGTCTGAGTTTCCGGTTTGTATAGAGAGTTTTTCGATTAATTCATCACATACCTGTTCAAGAGAAAGACAGTGATTTATTTGTGCATTATCAAGCTGAAGCTTTATTTCATCCTCAGAAAAATAAGCTATTGTATCTCTTCTGGTATTTTTTGTTTTTCTGGAAATAAATTCTATGAGAGTGCAGAAATAAAAAAGATCATCGGTTTCTTTTTCCGTCATGTAATTTTTCACTCCTTAAAAAAGTCAGTGTTTCTAATGCCTGAAGTGTGTGAAAGCTTATCTGATGGCTCGGGTGTTTAAATTTTGCCAGTTCCCAGAATGCTGATCTTGAAATTGTTCCTGCAATAAAGTCATTTACAAAGTTCCAGACTGTATCATCAGCCATTGGGCCTTCAACTATATCGTAATTGTGTATTTTTCCAGAACGGCAGTCCGCTATAAAATCAAGCCACTGATCTGTCATTTTATCGAAGCGGAGGACAGAAAGTTTATTGTTTTCTGCATAATTGTATACACTGATAATTCCTGTCTGAAATTTTCTTTGTGCCCATTTACGGGCCTGCTCATAACTGTTAGTACAGTAAAAGCCCCAGGAGAAATCTTTAGTATATTTCGTTTTTCTGATTTCAGGGAATTCAATTATTTCATTTCCGCCGTGATATAATTCCATAAAAACATTTTAGCATAGGAAATGTTGTGCTTTCAAGTTTTATAAAATGAGCTAGGGCGCCTTTGCCGCTGTTGGCGTCAAACCGCGCTTTTCGTGGCTCCGGCGTCAATGCGCCTCCGGTACGGCGTCTGCTTTTGCAACCGCCGCACCCGCTTCGCGGCCACTACAATCGCTGGCGGGGGGTGGAATCTGAACGTCGTGATTTTCTGCTTCGTCATAATATTGCTCTTTGGGACGTGCCTGCCTAGTACCAGTCCTGCAAATTTTCTAGAACCATGCTATAATTATACTATCAAACAAAAGTGAGGCACCGCATGGAAGTTTTCGAAATACTTAAAACTCTTCGCGAAAAAAATAATCTTACTCAGGAAGAAATGGCAAAGCGCATAAACATTACACGGCAGGCTGTGAGCCGCTGGGAAACCGGGGAAACTCAGCCTAACCCCCAGATGCTTAAGGTTCTTTCGCGCGAGTTCAATGTTTCTATAAATACGCTGCTTGGCTCTCCACGCCAGCTTTTCTGCCAGTGCTGCGGAATGCCTCTTACCGAAGATTCCATGATTAGCCGGGAGCCGGACAAGTCCTTTAATGAAGATTACTGCAAATGGTGCTATGTGGACGGCGACTTTATTTATAAGCAGAAGGATTCCCTGATTGATTTTCTTTTGCAGCACATGCCTAATCCGCAGAATCAGAGTGATGATGAACGACGCAAGTTGTACGACACTATGCTCTCGCAGCTCAAGCACTGGAAGGCATAGGACACAGACACCCCTCCGAAAAAGCAACAAGCTGTTTCTTTTTGCCCGGCACGCCCCATGATATACTAAAATCATCAGGAGGGCACAAAACATGCCAAGACCACATAACAAAGAAGACCTGCTCAAAGCAGCACAGGAAAATTATGAATCTCTAATGAGTCTTATTGACGGACTTACCGAAAAGGAGCTCAACACACCTTTTGATTTTTCGGGCCAGCCAAGTAAAAAGGAAGCCCACTGGAGCCGCGACAAAAATGTGCGCGACGTTCTCATCCACCTTTACGAATGGCATCAGCTTTTACTGGATTTTCCAAAGAACAATAAAGGCGTGACCGACAAGAAATCCGCCATTGCCTTTTTACCAGCCGACTATTCATGGAAAACTTACGGTGCAATGAATCAGATGTTCTGGAAGCGTCATCAGGAAACTAGCCTTGAAGCCGCAAAAGCAATGTTCAAAAAAAGCCACGCTGACGCCATGAAGCTGATTGAAGGCTACAGCAACGAAGAACTTTTTACACAAGGCTACTTCCCATGGACAGGCAATGCCGCCATCGGAGACTATTGCGTAAGCGATACCTCAAGTCACTATGCCTGGGCCATCAAAAAAATTAAGGCTCACAAGAAAAATTGTGAGCCTTCCCAGCCAGCATGTTAACTTTTACTAATGGCATATCTGCCTCTGAAACAACTGATCCGCTGGCTGTTCCATAAATTGCAGCTCAGAAATGAGTGGTTTTTGACCTGCGGGATAAAGCATTTTAGATCAATTTTGCAATCTTTATTCAATTTTTTACACAAACTTAACAATTCTTTAATTGCAATTTTACTCAAATCATTTATAACTAAGATATGATTTATATTCTTGAAGACGATGACAACATCCGTAAGCTCATCAATTATTCATTAAAAAGTCAGGGAATTGAAGTTCAGGATTTTGCGCTGCCTTCTGCATTTTGGACGGCTCTTCAAACTACAAATCCTGATTTGCTTTTGCTGGACATAATGCTTCCTGAAGAAGACGGTATTTCCATTCTAAAAAAACTTCGTTCAAATCCGAAAACTTCTACAATTCCCGTAATCATGCTTACCGCAAAAGATTCAGAATACGATGTTGTTACAGGCCTTGATTCTGGTGCTGACGATTATGTTACAAAACCTTTTGGAATGATGGCTCTTGTTTCCCGCATAAAAGCAGTTCTTCGCCGCTACGAAAAATCTGATTCCCATAAAGAACTTCTTGAGGCTGGCGGAATTAAAATTGATGAAAATCAGCATACAGTTTTTGCCGGCAACCAGCAGCTTTTTCTTACAGTCAAGGAATTCGACCTGCTTGTCCTGCTTATAAAAAATCGTGGAAATGTGCTTACCCGTGAACAGCTTCTTGAATCTGTATGGGGCCTTTCTTCCGAGATAGAAAGCCGCACCGTAGATGTTCACATTCGTACTCTTCGTGCAAAACTTGGTGAGTATGAAAAAAATATCGAAACAATACGCGGAGTTGTATATAAGGTTAATTAGGAATGCAGAAAGCGGAATTAAGAATTGGGCGTGTCGGCAACAAGTTGCCGTCGTGCGTTCCGCAATTCCGCTGTCGCTCCAATGCCTTCGGCATCGCTTCGCGTTGCTCCATGCACTCACGCATCAACATAAAGGAGATTGCTCAACATGAAACCAAAATCACTGACCTTTAGAATCTTCATCAACACTTTTTTTGTTGGAACTCTTATTTATTTTATCTGTGCGTTTTTATTCATTTCAAATATGTACGGATATTTTGAAAAGCAGATTTTTTCAGAACTCAAAACCGAAAGTTTATTTTTGGAAAATTCAGTCTTAAATCAACAACTGGACCATCTTTCCGAATTACAAACAGAAAATCGTATAACACTTATCCACTCTGACGGAACCGTTTGTTTTGACAATAAAGTTGATGCTGCCAAACTTGAAAATCATGGAGCAAGACAGGAATTCCTTGAGGCAAAAAACAACGGCTCATTTCAAATTTCCCGTTTCTCTTCCACAATGACAGAAAAAACTCTTTACTTTGCACGGCTTCTTTCAAATGGGGATGTCCTTAGAATCAGTTGCAATCAGCATTCTGTGTGGGTTCTTGTTTTAGGAATGAGTCAGATTTTGTTGATTATGCTGGTTATCGCAGTAATCATTTCTGGTTTGTCGGCTAACTGGATTAGCAAAAAAATTGTAGAACCATTAAACACAATTGACTTTGAAAATCCGGAAGTTTCAGAAGTTTATGAAGAATTGAAACCATTTACCAAACGCATCATAGAAGAAAATTACGAAAAAGCGCAGAGGGAAGAACTTCGTCAGCAGTTTACGGCAAATGTAAGTCACGAATTAAAAACCCCTCTTACAAGCATTTCAGGCTTTGCAGAAATCTTAAAAGCTGGTGGAACAGATGAAGCCACAACAAAAGATTTTGCCTCATCAATTTATGATGAAAGCCAGCGGATGATAAATCTTGTAAACGACATTATCAGATTAAGCAAACTCGATGAAAAATCTATCAGTCTTGAAAAAGAAGCCTTGAGCCTGAGAGAAATGTGCCGCGAAGCAATTGAAGCTGTTTCTGTTAATGCCAGAGTAAAAAATGTATCTATAAATCTTACGGGGGACTCCGGCTTAATCAACGGTGTACAGCCTGTTATTTATGAAATGGTTTTTAACCTGATAGACAATGCCGTAAAATACAATGTTCCAGATGGAAAAGTAGAAATCAACATAAAAAACTTTATGGAATCAAACCGGGTATTTTTTACAGTCCAAGATACAGGAATCGGAATCCCAGCTGCAGAAAAAGACCGAATTTTTGAACGCTTTTACCGCATAGACAAAAGCCGCTCAAAACAAAACGGCGGAACTGGGCTTGGCCTTTCAATTGTAAAGCACGCCGCAAAATATCACGATGCCAGCATTCTTGTAAACAGCGAAGTTGGAAAAGGCAGCACTTTTACGGTAATTTTTCCGGTGTAAATTTTACATGTAACTGACACGGAATACAAAACGGATTCAAGACGCAGTCACGAAATCATGGATTATGTTGAAAGGGGCCGCATTTTCTTTGAACAGACTTGTGTCTACTTCACAATCGGTTCCTCTGCCGAAGAACGCCTTTCCGGCGAAGCCATTGAACAAAAGATTGACAGAACTAAAAAAGAACTTAAAAAGGCCAGCCGTAAACGCCTTGAATCTGGTGCCGATGTAAAAGAAGAACTCCAATACATCGACATTGTTCGCAAAGTCGAACGTGCCGGTGACTGTGTTTATTCGATTTTGCAGTGTTTGTAAATAGGAGCGTTATACGAAAATAGCGCAGTTTATACCTGTTAAAAGTTCAAAAATAGCGCAGTTGAAGTTGACAAAATTTCAAAAATAGCGCAGTTTATATTTATGGATATAAAGACTATTGAAACTGTTTTATTGGAACAGAAAGAAGAATTTCTAGCAAATCTGAATGAAGAATGGTGTTCTCGACCAGAAGAAGAACTTGTTGATTTAAGCAGTAAACTTGCACAGGTTGTCATTGGTATTCGTCGAAGCGGAAAGTCTACTTTGTGCTTTAATGTTATAAAAAAATCTGGAGAGCAATTTGCTTATGTCAATTTTGATGATGAACGTTTTGCCGATATTTCTTCTGATAATTTGAATACAGTTCTTGAATGTCTTTATAAAATCTACGGTGATTTTAATCATCTTTTTATTGATGAAATTCAAAATGTTGATGAATGGTTTTTGTTTATAAATCGTCTTCTAAGAACCGGAATGCATATATTAATAACTGGTTCAAATGCAAAACTGTTGAGTGGCGAACTGGCAACTCATCTTACTGGACGCCATATGAAAATTGAGCTATTCCCATTTTCTTTTAAGGAATATTGTGAATATCAAAAAATAAGTACAGCTCATGGAACTACAAAAGAAAAAGGATTGTTGATGGCAGCTTTTGATAATTATTTGCATGATGGCGGATTTCCAGAGCTTTTGAATGAAAAACGAAAACAGACTTATATCAATACTTTAGTGGATAGCATTCTTAAAAAGGATATAGAAAAAAGATATGCCGTAAAATATAAGGCAGCCTTTGAGAATATTGCAAATCATCTATTAAACAATGCTCCTGCAAAAATCAATTATTCTGAATTACAGAATCAGTTTGGACTTCGTTCCGATCACACGGCAGAAAATTATGTTAATTATACAAAGAACGCTTATCTGGTTTGTGGACTGCATAAATATTCTTCCAAAAGCAAAATTCGTATTCGAGATGAAAAAGCCTATGCCGTTGATGTTGCTTTGATGAATAATCGTGAAAATGCTTTATCAGGAGAAAATCTTGGCTGGCGATTGGAAACAATTGTTTATATTGAATTGCTGCGTCGATACAAGCCTTTGGAATGTGATGTTTACTATTATGATGAAACTGCAGGCGAAGCTGATTTTGTCGTATGTAAAGGAAACTCTGTTCAGCAGATTATACAGGTAAGCTATGATATTTCAAATTCAAAGACTTATAAAAGGGAAGTAAATGGTCTTCTATTGGCATCTTCAAAAACAGGCTGCAATAATCTTTTATTGATAACAGACCATGAGGATAAGAATATAGTCGAAAATGGTAAAAAAATTTGTGTAACTTCAGCGTATGCATGGTTAGTTGAAAAATAAGGTTGACACCCCAAACCGCTCCGTGAATATGAAAAGCTTTACTACAAATTATTGAAAGAATCATGGCAAATAAAATGCCGGACATTGCACCGCAAAAAGAAGAGAGCAATTTTTTGTCAAAGCCGTATACCAGAAGAAGAATTATAAAAGTCATAATTGCAACTGCAACAAGCCCTGTGAAAATGGGATTAAAACCTTTAAGAAAAAGAGGTACAAGAATTTTCCACAAAACAAGAATTGAAATTACAAAAGACAGAGTTGGAAGCAAAACGCGAGCGTTACGTGAATTCATTCCCGCTCCCCAGTCAGCGCAAAAATTACCCATTCCGCAATATTAACGGCATGGTCTCCGATTCGCTCAATGTATTTTGCAATCAAAAGGTAATCCAGAATCGTTTCGCCCTCGCTGGTTTCACGGATTTTTTGAACCAGATCTGCCACTGTAACTAAAAATAGTTTTTTCATAATTTTTCCTTGTCACTTTTCTTTTGCTTTTTAACGCCATCTTTTTTTCCGCATAAAAAAGCTGCAAAAAACGCAACCAGGGGAACTGTCAGAATTATGCCGACACTTCCTGCAATACCTTTTATGATTTCGATTCCGATTGCATAGGAATTTATCAGCTGTAAAAACGGGATATCGTAAGCGTAATCCAGCACAAGTTCGCTTAAAGTTCCTCCGGTAAATGCCAGAATCAGGGTATTTGCCATTGTGCCCATCATATCCCGGCCAATGTTCATTCCGTGCTTAAAAAGCTCTTTAAGTCCAAGGCTGTTGTCTACTTTGTGAATTTCTGTAACCGCAGACGAAATTGAAAAAGCCACATCCATTACAGCACCCAAGGACGAAATTAAAATTCCTGCAAAAAGCAAATCACCGCACTGAATCTGTGTGTATTTTGAAACAAAAATCAAAGCTTCGATGTTGCTGACGTTATAGCCTGTAATATGCGCAATTTTTGAAAAAATTGTGGCGCAGAGCCCTGCAATTATTACTCCAGAGACAGTCCCAAGAATTGCTCCTGCACTTTTTGCTGTATATCCACCAAGAATGTAAATTGTTATTATCGTCGAAAGGGAAACTGTAATTACTGCTGCCAGAACAGGATTGATTCCCCTGTAAATTGCCGGAAACAGGAAAAAGGCTATGAAAATAAAAGTGACTGCCAGCCCAAGCACAGCTTTGAAACCGTTTTTTCCGCCCACCAGAATTAGCAGGGCAAATAAAAATAATACAAAGCCTGCAACAATCCAAGTCCGGTCAAAGCTGTAAACAGAAGTAATTTCTACCTCCCCTGCTTTGTTTGTCAACGTAATGACTTTCATGCCTTTTTTGCAGGTGGCCCCGTAAAGGCTTCCGTTGGAGCTTACAGCTTTTACTTCTTTTCCTTTGTCCGGCCCGGTCAAAAATTTTACCATCACTTTCTGGTTTCCGATCCGCGAGCCGTTTTCCTGAAGGTTATCCTGCAGAATTTTTGTAACGACGGCCTTTTCAAACTGCTGGGTATTGTTCTGAATCAGAGGAACAATCTCAACCTTGTTCCAGAAGAATAAAAAAACAAAAAGTCCTGCCAGCAACATGGCAGGAAGCACCATTTTTAAGATTTTAGTCATTTTTAACCTCAAATTAACTGTCATTTCAACTGGAGCGCAGCGGAATGGAGAAATCTCTTTACGAGACTCCTCCATCACTTTCTTTATTTTGTTTTTACAATCTTGAATTCTTCATCAATTTTTTTGCCTGTTTCAGAATCGTATGTGTTGATTGTGAAAGTGCCGCCTTTGATGTTGATTACAGAATAAGTTGGTGTAAAAGTCTGGCTTCTTGCAGCGATGTAGTCCTGCTGAGTTGGAATCAGGTTGTAGTATTTACTTCCTGTTGAAGAGTTTGCTTCCATGTAAAGAATACCTTTTGGATCTGTTACTGTTTTTGCAGAAGAAGTGTTTTCTGTGATTGTGTAACAGAGGTTTTCTTCCTGGAAGTTTGCAGCATTGCTTGCACTGAATGCAGGGTGTTCGTTTCCGTCACTTGTAAGAAGGTGGCTTCTTGAGTAAGTGTGGTCGTGTCCTTGAAGAACTACGTCGATGTCGTATTTGTCAAGCAAAGTTGTAAGCTGAGTTCTTAAAATCATTCCGTCAGAAGCTGAATGGTCTTTTCCTGAACCGTAAATATCCTGGTGGAAAGTTACGATTCTCCATTTTTTGCCGGCATTTTCTTCAACTGCTTTTTTAATCAAAGCTTCGTGGCTTGCAACATTGTAGTTGTTTGTGTTGAGCATGATAAAAAGCACGTTTCCGTAAGTGTAGTAGTAATCATTTCCAGCTGGAGAAGCACCTTCTTCTTCTGTGTAAGCATTTGGTGTATTGAAATGATTTTTGTAATTTGCAAAGCGTGAATCATGGTTTCCGATAGTTGTTGCAATAGGAAGTGAAGAAAGAACTTCTGCAGAAAGGAAGCCTGCATATTCAATTTCCTGCTGGTCGCCGTCACTTGTAGCATCAATCTGGTCACCTGCAGAAAGAATAAAATCTACTTCCGGATGATTATTGAATGCACCTGCAAGCACGTTGTTCCAGTTAAAGGAATCATAGCGGGCTGCAAGATAAGTTGTTTCTTTTGATTTAAATCCTGCAGGAACATTATTTCCAGAAGATCCGATCTGAGGATCACCTACATAAATGAACGAAAAGTCCCCGGAAGAACCTGTTTTGAAGGATTTTGCCTTTGACCATGTTCCGTCGCAGAGATTCTGGTAGAAATATTTTGTATTTTCGCTCAAACCAGTAACTGTAACTTTATTTGCATAAAAAGTAACACTTTCGCCGTTCACAGTCATTGTCTTGTATTCTTCACAAGTTCCTTCAACTGCCTGAGCCGAAGCAAGAGCGGCTTCTGATTTTGCCACTTTCATTTTTGCTTCACCAGCAGTTTTTGAATACCAGGCGTAATTCATTTTTGTAATGTCACTTCCCGGATTCATTGAAACCTGTTCAAAGTCTGAAGCGATTGTATTCCATTTTTCCTTGTAAGAAACAGAATCAACAGTTTCAAACTCAACAACCGGATCAGATTTTTCTTCACTCTGATCACCATAGCTGCAGCCGGCAAATCCACAGATTAAAGCTACTGCACAGACACCACTGATAACTGTTTTAATTTTTTTCATTTAGTCCTCCTTAGACTTAAAAACTAAAAGCACATTATCAGTCCATTGTTAAAAAACTGTTCAGATTCTGTTAAATCCCGGTAAAAACAGTTTTACTTTCTCTCCCCGGTCAGCGCAAAAATTACCCATTCCGCAATATTAACGGCATGATCTCCGATTCGCTCAATGTATTTTGCGATCAAAAGGTAATCCAGAATCGTTTCGCCCTCGCTGGTTTCACGGATTTTTTGAACCAGGTCTGCCTTTATGACGTGATACAGATTGTCGATTACATCGTCGTGAGCAATTACAGTTTTGGCTTTGTTGTAATCTTTTTCGATGTAAGACTGAACCGCGGTGTGAAGCATTTTTATAATCTCTGTAGAAAGCTCGATAATTTCATTCATTTTTCCATATTTGCAGTCAGGAACATTCAGCACCAGGTCCGCCACATCAACAGCATGATCTCCAATGCGTTCCATATCAGTAATCATTTTCAGCGCCGCAGTAATCAGTCGAAGGTCTGTTGCCATTGGTTGCTGCTGGAGAAGAAGCTTCATACATTGCGCCTCAATATCACGCTCCATATCGTTAATGGCCTCATCATTTTTTGCAACTTGCTTTGCGGCATCCACATCACGCCCCATTAAAGCCAGCATGGAACTTTCAATGGCAATCTCAATCATTTTGCCCATGTTGATGATGGAAACATTCAGCTTTCGTAATTCTTCTTCATATCTTTCGCGCATATCAACCAAACCTTCCTGTTATATAATCTTCCGTTTTCTTCATTTTTGGTTTACTGAAAATCTGTTCTGTATCGCCGGCTTCAATAATTTCACCCAGCAGAAAGAAAACTGTCTTGTCACTGATTCGAACTGCCTGCTGCATGTTATGAGTTACAATTATGATTGTGTATTTTTCTTTTAGCTGCAAAACGCAGTCTTCGATTTTTGAAGTAGAAATAGGATCCAGAGCAGAAGTCGGTTCATCCATCAAAAGGACATCAGGCTGAACCGCTAAGGCACGGGCAATACAAAGCCTCTGCTGCTGACCGCCACTCAATTCCAGCGCTGACTTTTTCAGATTGTCCTTGAACTCATTCCAAATGGCAGCATTACGCAAAGAAGTTTCTACAATCTCGTCCAATTCACTTCGCTTTTTAATTCCATGAGTACGAGGGCCGTAAGCAATGTTGTCATAAATGCTCATTGGAAATGGATTAGGCTTCTGGAAAACCATGCCCACATTTTTACGCAGAAGATTCACGTCGGTTGATTTGGAAAGAATGTTCAAAGAATTTAATTCATTCAGGCCTTCAGAATCTCCATTCTTTGTTTTTATTAACTCTTCTTTCCTAAGAAGGATCTTTCCTTCAATCCGACAGCCTTCTACCATATCATTCATGCGGTTAATTGATTTTAGCAATGTAGATTTACCACAACCTGACGGCCCGATAAATGCTGTAATCTGATTTTCAGGAATCTCAAGATTTATATTTTTAAGTGCATGAAAATTGCCGTAATATAAATCCAGATTTTTTATTTCAATTTTATTCATTTTTAGCCTACCTTTTAATTTTCTTCGCTACTAAACTTGCAAGAGCATTTATTCCAAAAACCATGATCAGCAAGACTACTGCCGTAGCAAAGGCCTGCCCTGTATGCAAACCTTCAGAACTCAAAACATACATATGAATTGCAAGAGTTCGTCCTGAACCAAAAACGTTCTGTGGAATTTGTGCAACAGTTCCAGCTGTATAAATTAAAGCTGCAGTTTCTCCAACTACTCGTCCTGTTGCAAGAATGATTCCGCTTAAAATACCTGGCACAGCATTTGGCAAAATAATTCTGAACACCGTCCGCAGTTTCCCAGCCCCAAGGCCAAAACTTCCTTCACGGAATGAATCTGGAATGGAAAGCAGAGCTTCTTCCGTAGTTCGCATAATCGTAGGCAAAATCATAATTGCAACAGTTGCTGCTCCTGCTAAAAGTGAATAGCCCCAGTGTAAAAATCCCACAAACAAAAGCATTCCAAAAAGTCCGTAAATAATAGAAGGAATTCCCGTTAAAGTTTCCGTGGTCATCCTTACAACCTTTACAAAGAGGTTACCCTTTCTGGCATACTCCACAAGATAAATTGCACTTCCTATTCCAAGAGGCACCGCCAGGAGGAGAGCCATCACCGTCATCAACATAGTGTTCACCAGCGCTGGCATTACAGAACAGTTTTCCGATGTATATTGCCAGATGAATAAATCTCTTTGCAAGAATGGCAGGCCTTTTACAAGAATGTAGGCAATCATAAAGACTAAAACTGTCAAAGTGAGACCCGCACAAAAATAAACTGCGGCTCGAACAAATCCTGATTTCATTTTTCTGGAAGTTGCGTCCGCAAGCGGCCGCCGGGCTTTTCGCACTTCGCTACCGCTCATCGTCCTCGCCTCCGCGACTTGAAGCTTCGCTGTCAATTCGCTCCGTCTGCGGTCGACTAAAGGTGCTGCAATCCCTAACTCTGTTTTCATAAAATTGAATTTCATGGTCTTTAGTTTAAATGGAAATTGTTAAAACTATGCAAAGGTTTTGTTAAGTCTTTGTAAAAAATAGTCTGCAATGCAATGAAAAAATTTATGGGGACCTGTAAAAACTTAAAGCTGTATGAAGTACTTTTTTAGAGATTAGCTTAAGATAAGTAGCGTAAAATTCACAGTGAGTTTTGGTCAAAAAGGCACTGAGTTTTAAAAAATTCTCACTGACTTTTAAAAAATTCTCAGTGAGAATTTACCATGTTAAAATAAGAAAATAAAAAAAATTATTTTCTCCCGATATCGTGAGTTTTTATTGAAAATTTCAGAAATTTATGGTACAATTTCCTTGTTGGAGATTTAGTATGACGACAGTACCTGTAAAAGACAAAATAGAATACACTGTTTCTCTTG
>JAZSJM010000158.1:0-3772 GCA_045534325.1 Treponema sp.
GGGACGCTGCGTAAAAGTGATTGTTATGATTGCAAGTTCAGTTGAATTCATGTAGGGAACTATGTTTGTAACATGACCTGCAACAAAAAAACTCATAAGGTTGTTTTCTGATTCAAAAAAACAAAAGCGGATATTAATACCAGTCGTGTCTTTATTTGACAAGGCCTGATAAGCACCGCCCTTTGCTCCTACAATGATTTTTGCCTGCTGGAAAGATGTTGAGTTAATGATACAAGGCCACTGTCCCTGACTGCATTTTATGTATATCTGTCTAGGATCGAGACCAATTGCACGGATGATGTCTTTTGTAAATGTAATTTCTGTGTCCCGATACTGATCGTAATATTTTTGTATCTGTTGACTTGTGGCAATTCCCATATATTAGATAATACTTTATTAAGGCGGTGGGGTCAATTAAAAGACTGTTTTTATTCGTCTCTGTTGCAAAAACTAAAGCCTAGAAAAGCAGGCTGTCTTGTAAATTTTTTATAAGAGAGAAAATTTTTTTTGTTAACATATAATGAACTGGAATTTCCGCCGTCCATCTGCATTGCATTAACTGCTCCGATTTTTTTTAAGATAATCGCACTTTCTGGATAGGAAAGACCTGTGCTTTTTCTTTTGTTTTCGCCCTCGACTACAAGAATAAATAAAGTTTTTCCTTCTTTGTCTACTCCAACTGCCGTTCTTGAATTCCTGCTTTTATATGAAAACTGTTTTATATTGCCGTCATTTAAAATCGAAAAAAAACCGCCGAAGGCGTAATCAAACTCATCTATTTTTTTTTCAATCTGATTCTCTAAAATTCCAGCACTATAGCCGTTTGGCTTTTTTAAAAATACAAGTGCACTGTAGCGGTTTACGGGTTTTGAAAGAATTGTATTGTCAGTTTTGTGGATACCGACAATTTCTGCTGAAGAAAAAAAAGTTTTTTTAAATGGGCTTGTGTTGATTGAAATAAGTGAATCTGTTTTTTTTGCAAATTCCTTGGGAAAAAGACTTTTTGTTAAATCTTTTTCAGATGAAGGAAAAGTTTTAATAGTTAAGTCAGGTGTACCTAAATTTATTTTTATACAGTGATATATTAACGGAATCGATTCATCAATAAATGAAAAGTACCCTAGGTTGTCATTTAGATTCTGCCATGTTATTTTTGCAGGCAGGAGGGAACTTTCATCGTATTGAGTAAAGGTTAAGTCGCTTTGAGTTGTCGTACACGAAAAAAAAGATAAAGAAACAAAGAGAAAAATGAATGAATGTTTTAACCGCGTAATTTTAACAGAATTTCTATTCATTTATTAACAAAATGTTGTGGTGGGCTAACAATCCATACAGCCTTAACCGGTAAAGCACCGGTGTTAATCAGAGTATGAGGAGCACTTGCAGAAAAAGAAATGCTGTCTCCTTCTTTTAGCTCATAATTTTTGTTTTCATACTGAAGGATGCATTGTCCTTCAAGAATATATCCTATTTCCCGACCAGAGTGTCCGTATGAACCGCGATGTGTTTTTTCTTTAACAGGAATTGTGATTTCGTATGTTTCTAATCTTATGTCGTCATTTGAATTTGTGCAGGTGGCAATTTCCTCGTATGTAATTTCACCTTCCTGTATTTTCCGTCTTTCTTCCTTGTAGATAATATCTACGGTTCGGTTTTTATGATATTCTTCGAATAAAAATTCAAGGTTGATGTCTAATACATCAGCCAGTGTTAAAAGTGTGTCGATTGCTGGGCTTACTTTATTCCGTTCAATCTGACTTACAAGGCTTTCTGATACACCAGTTTTTTGAGCTACAGCTTTTAGTGTGAGACCTTTTCGCTCCCGAACTGCACGGATTTTTTCTCCAAAACGGTATGGAACTTTTTTTTCGTCTTTATTTTGCAAAGTAGTCATTGTTCTGTTTTTCCCTGTTCTGTTCCATTACGTATTTTATAAAGTAGTCTTCCAGAGTTCTGTGGGGTCCGTCAAGATTAAGTCTTTTACGTGCCTGCGCGTTGTCCCGGCGGATTGTGTATTGATTGTAAAAATCTTTATAATCATCGCTAACATCTGTCTTTATATTTTCGCCTAAGAATTTTGAAACCTCATTACGACCAATTGAACCAATTCCTTTTTCGATTAATAATCTTTTTAGTTTTGAAATCTGCTCATAGGATATGCCGAATAAAAATTCTTCCATAGCCTGTTTTACGCCTGTATCTTCAAGCTGAGTACGGATAAAACTGCTCCAGGTATCATCCATCTGAAATGAAAACATTATAAGTTCACTCGTTCCCATCATTGTACCGAAAGCAGGGGCAAGGGTTCTTCGGGCTTTCCATACAGATGTTAAGACTGGCGCAATATCGGCAATATTCTGATCGGCACGGTGCTCCCATAATAAAAGAAGTGAAGTTCCTAACTGTCTCCTGAAATCTATATTTAAAGTTTCATCCTTTACAAGATTGAGGTAAACATCTTCTACAAGCAGAAGAAACATCATTGATACGGTCTCGTCCTTAAATGCCTTTATGAGTTTACTTGAAATTTTTGTTTCAATGGGTTTTTCACTTTCTGGTGACCAGGCTTCTGCCTCAAAAGCAATGTCAGCCGCCTGTTTTAATTCCATGTTGATGTTTACCTGCTGTGCAAGTTTTGCAAGTGATGAGAATGTATGAAGTTTAGCCGTTAAAAAGCCCTTGCCAAGAGTGGCCTTGCTTGGCAGTTGTATAAAAGTTCGTCCATAATCTGAATTTGGATCTATCAAAAGTTCAATTATATCCTGCGGGGTTCTTGTTTCAGAAGTTAAAGTTGCACGGGAAAGAAGGGAAGGAAATTCTGCAATTGCTACGGCAAGTCTTTTTAAATCTGCCATTCTCTTGTTGAAAATATCCTGATGCTGAGGAGAATAAAGGGCAATACGTGAATTTAATTCATCGCACAAAACTTTTTGAGTTTGCGTAAGTACGACGATTCCGTTTTCTAAGGATTCCTGATCATTTTCATCATTTTCTAAGAATTCGCTTAGATCAACAGAAGTAAAATCATTATTGTTTAGTTCTGATTGCATAATTTAACTACTTCCCACTTAACGAACAGTATACCACAGTTTGTTGTAAATTCAAAAGTATTTTATGCCGATAAAAAAGCATGAAAAAGTTTTCAATTTCTTTTTTTGCAATGATTTATGCTTGTTTTTTTCTTTGTCCTCAGTCATCTTCAGCACAGGATTCATCTTTATTAATAACGCCCCAGGATTTAAGGCTTGTTTACGAAGAAGGTAAAAATTTTGAGAGTGTAAACGGCTATCACCTTTATGTCCGCAAAAAGTCAGGTATTGAATCTATTATGCTTACAGAAACTACAAAAGACTTTACGGGAAACAGCGATAATTATGCTTACAGAGCAATTGAATACAATAGTGTTAACGGGGATGAATTAAGATATCTTAACGGTAAAGTTTTAGATTCCAGGTTTTCAAAGTATTCTCTTATCGATTCTACTCCAGAAGTTGATAGAGAATTCGGTCTTGCCTTTCATATTTACATTCCCTCAGAAATTGAATACGGATACGAATGGAGCCGTAACGGAAGATTAAAAATCGGAAAAGGAACTTTTATCAATATTAGAAGTTTTGAAAAAAAGTATGGCGATTATAGCGGTTCATTTTTAGACAATCCTTTTATGTTTGACTTAGGAAAAGCTACCATAGCAAAAAAAAGTATTGAAAAACAGGAAGATGGAATAAAGAATTCTTACGAAAAAGAAAAACAGCAGGAAGAAGAGCCTGTG
>JAZSJM010000019.1:0-3807 GCA_045534325.1 Treponema sp.
TATTTTTAGTATTAGCGCCTGTAAATACAGTTAATGTCATCAGACCATATTTATCATCAGCAAGTTTCGTTAGTATCTTAAAATCCTTTGTTAATGATTTTGAATTATCATTATAAAAAGTGTTAGAAAATTTCTGTGTACTTTTATTTTTTTCTGACTTAAATAATTCAGCGTAAGGATAAGAAAAATCTGTTCCAAGTGTAAATTTTCTAGTTAAATTATGTAAATAAAAATCCCTGTTTTGAACAGGAATTGAAGATAAATCGATAACGTCAAGGGCTAAAACAGCAAGATTTGAAAGCATAAAGAGGTTTTCTGCCTGTTTTGTCCACTGATTATCAATTGTGATTTTTTGATTAATATTGTTGAATTTTTTATAAGAAATTTTTTCTTTTTTAACTTTTTTTAACTGAGTAAATTGATGGCTAGAATCGGTAAGTTTTAGAGGTAAACCATAAAACTGAGCAAAAGATAGATCATCATTTTTTAATAATTGGCCTGCTGTTATAAGCTTTAATACCTCTTGTCCAGAGGAATTAACAATTGATTTTAAATTAAAAATTGGAATGATTGAATCAAAATTAAGAATTACAGTTCCGCCGAATTGCTCGAATTCCTGACCAGCAGATAAGATTGTTTCAAAAATACCGGCTTTCTGACGACGTGATGTTAATTCGTAAAGCATATCATGAAGATAATTTATAATATCTGTGTCTTCTGGAGTTACCGCTGACATGATTTTTTCACCAGTAAGTTCAACGTATTTTTTTGATGAATCTAAAGAAAAAAGTATATATATATCTTTTGATGGAACAAGAGGTGTTTTTTCAGTTATCGTAGGAGCAAAATAGCGCACACCGAAGGTACTGTCATCAAAGAAAACAATTCCAAAATATGATTCGCGTTCAAAACTATAATCTCTGTAATAAACATATTGTCCTGATTGGTCAGGAATAGTTTGTATAACACCAGGTAATGAAAAGCAAAGATTTACTGTAAAAAGAAAAATTAGGGAAATAAAGAATTTTTTTATTATACTCATTTGAAACCTCGATAAATTGATAAAAAGGGGGCGTTACGGGGGAATCCCCCGTAGAGTGGGGTGGAGTGCAACAAAGTGCACTCCAGGGGAGAGACTTCTCCCCTTATTTTAAGAATTTAATTTTTCAAGTTCTGCTTTTACAAATTCTATTGCTTTTTCTGCTGCTTTGTCAGATGGAACAAGTTCTGCTTGCTGAGCGGCTCGTGGCTTAAACTCCACGTTAGGAAGATTTTTGTCGCCAACTGTAATTCGCAGCGGAATACCAATGAGCTCCATATCGGCAAATTTAACTCCAGGACGTTCATTTCTGTCGTCAAGAAGAACTTCTATGCCGGCACTGCGGAGGGATTCATAGATTTTGTCTGCTTCTTCTTTCATTGCACCGTCATATTTAATTGGAACAATGCAAACCTGAAATGGAGCAACTGTCATTGGCCAAATAATGCCTTTTTCATCATTGTTTTTTTCAATAATAGAAGCAAGAGTGCGGTCAACACCAATTCCATAGCAACCCATTGTCGGTTCCTGAGGTTTACCATTTTGACCAAGGAATGTTACGTGCATAGATTTTGTGTATTTATGACCGAGTTTAAAAATGTGTCCCAGCTCATTGCCTTTGCGAGTGTAAAATATTCCGCCGCAACATGCACATTTATCGCCTTCTTTTACTGTTCGTACGTCTGCATTGATATATGGTGAAAAATCGCGGAGAGGCTCAACGTGTTTTACGTGATATCCGTTTTTTCCAGAACCTGTAATTGCATCATGCATACGGGACTGTCCGTCTTTAACAACTGAATAATCTACAACAAGAGGGCATCTGCTTGTCATTGGACCTACAAATCCGTGTCCAGCCTGAGCATATTCGAGAATCTCTTCGTCTTCGGCTAAAACTACTTCGCTTGCCTTTAGTGTTGCAGCAAGTTTTGCTTCGTTTACATCTAAGTCGGAGCGAATACAAACACATACATAAGACAATGGATAATAATCGCCGGCAGGGTCTTTTACTCGCTTCCAGTTTTTTGCTGCCGGTACATCAGAAAAATCAAGGGAAGAATTGATAATGCGGTAGATAAGACATTTAATGAACATTTTTGGAGATTCATTAAAGAATTTTTCCATATCTTCGATTGAAAATACATTTGGAGTTTCAACTAGTTCAGGAGTTTTGTCTGTAGCATCAACTTTTTCGCCTTTTATATTTGTACTTTCATCTAAAGCACATTCTGCCTTTTCAACATTTGCTGCATAACCGCATTTTTCGTTGGGACAAATAATCAGTGTATCATCGCCAATTGGGGATTCAACCATAAACTCTTCTGAACCGCTACCGCCCATTGCACCTGAGTCAGCACGTACAGGAATAATTTTGAGTCCA
Source organism: Treponema sp. (assembly GCA_045534325.1). GTDB lineage: Bacteria > Spirochaetota > Spirochaetia > Treponematales > Treponemataceae > Treponema_D. The sequence goes on from JAZSJM010000019.1 coordinate 2,421, forward strand.
AGACGTTTAAAAATACGGAAATATGCTTTCTCGTATGCTTTATAAGACTCGTCCAAAGATTCGTCATCAGCGTTCATTGTGTAGCCGTCTGCCATGATAAACTCGCGACCACGCATAACTCCATAACGAGGACGAATTTCGTCACGATATTTTGTGTTAATCTGATATAAGTTTACAGGAAGCTGTTTGTATGAGTCTAAACCATCGCGAACAATTGCTGTGTAGGCTTCTTCTGCAGTTGGTGAAACGACCATATCCTGTTCGCCACGGTTTTTTGCCTTAAGCATCTGTGGTCCCATTGTTTCCCAGCGTCCGGATTCTTTCCAAAGCTCACCAGGAATAATTACTGTGGGCTTGAATTCAAGCGCACCAGCGGTTTCGTTCCATTCTTCTCTGATAATATTTTCAAGTTTGTAAAGGGAACGTACGCCTAGCGGGAGGTAAGTGTAAAGACCATTTCCAAGTTTACGTGTAATTCCTGCACGCAGCATTAGTTTGTGACTTGCGATAACTGCTTCTGATGGAGCTTCGCGAAGTGTTGAGATATAAAATTTCGATGCTTTCATGATTTTTTCATTTTATTCTAAATTCTTTTTCAAGGCAATAATGGAGTTTTACAAGGGGATATTGGACAGAGAGAAGAGGAATTTATAATTGCTAAAAAAAAGAGTTCAGTTTAACTGAACTCTTCTCTAAAAATTCATTACATATTTACATTTAAGTGACGTGGAAGTCCATCAACCATGATAGGGCTGAGTTCTGCTTGAATTAGTGGATGAATATAGTGAATCAGGTCTTTTGTAACTCCATCATCACCGGAAATCCAGTCAAGAGGAACTTTCTTTTCAACATTGGCGATTTTGTGTACATCGGCAGTTTCTGTTATACACATGTACGGATCATCTGAAACGCGTTTAAGGACAACAACTTTTCCTGTTTCACCTTCAAAAGCGGCCTTAACAGCGGCACCGCCTACATTGAATGCCTCTGTAATATCTGTTCGGCTTGTCATGTGAGCAGCACATCGCTGTAATGTAGAAAGTTCAATTGCACGTGCTTTTATTCCAAGTTCTGCCTGAAGTTTTGTTGCAAGGAAACTGGCAGTACCAGACATCTGCTTATGACCGAAAGCATCAACCGAATCTGCATGCTGACCAAGTTCAAATACATATCTTCCGTCTGGAAGTTTAATACCTTCTGAAACGGCGATTACGACTGATTTTCCTGATGCAGATAGTTCTTTAACCCGTGTAATGAACATATCGATATTAAAAGGTTTTTCTGGAAGATAGATTAAATCTACTCCTTCGCAGTCATCAGATTTTGCAAGTGCAGCGGCAGCAGTAAGCCATCCGGCGTTGCGACCCATTATTTCTACAACAGTAAC
>JAZSJM010000252.1:0-9736 GCA_045534325.1 Treponema sp.
GGGACCTAATTCCATATCATCAGTTGCATACATTACAGGATTGTCACAAAGGAATGCAGAATCCCAGATCACACCTGAAAAGTCTGTAATCATTATATCTGCTTTTTTTAGTGAATAAAAATTATCACGTTCATTATCCCAGATTACATTTGATGCGTCTTTGTATTTTTCTTCAAGATTTTTGAGCATCTGACTTTCAGAAATTCGTGACTGTGGGTGAGGGCGTATAATAATCCTCCAGCCTGTTTTTACAAGAGGGTCAAGGAGTTTTTCACCATAAAGCGACAGAAGTGCAGATTTTCCCCATGATGGTGAAACTAAAACTGTAAAAGGCTTGTGGTATTCTTTATGAGCTTCTTCCATTTTCTTTTTAAATACATCAAGATATGTACATCCAACTGTTACAAGTTCTTTTGCAGGAAGGTCTCTCTGTCTTTCCATTTCCCGGATGTCTTCAAACTGATAATCGCCAGTACATAGAATCGAATCAAAATAATCAATTCCAAAAAGACGATACATTGTCGGATCCCCTGGAGAATGGAATATGTGTGAATAATGTTTAACATTTTTGCTTCGTTTTAGCTGATATACCTGAAGCCCAGGAGTTGTCATTAATACAAAGCCAGCACTTAACATATTAAGTTTTGCAAAAGCCCTGTTTCCTTCACCGATTACCTCTGGATGAACAAACTGATACTTTTCTTCGAAAACAGGATCTTTATCAGTTCCTGCGTAGTAAGTAATGTCAATTTTGCGGTTTTCAAATTCATCGAGGATGGGCTTAAAAACATTCCAATAACGTTTATCCTCTGAATAAATTACATATTTTTTGTAGGATTTATCAGCTTTCTGTCCCTTTCCTCCAGTTACAAAAAGCTTTAGCTTTAGCATAAAGGCTTTTGCAAGAAAAAAAAGTGTAGCACATGCGCCAATGAGAATTGAAAAGAGCATTGACCCAGTTCCTGGATCTATGTAAAGCGGTAAGAAAATCATATTCAGTTATTGTCAAACCAAAATCATTTTACGTTTTTAGTTAGACAGTTTCTCCTTATTTTTGAACAAATTCTTTTATAAGATCAAGCACTTTTTCCATATCAGGACGAGGTGCAACTGTAATTCTCATTGAAAGATGACTTCCTTCTGTCCAAAGTCTTGTAAGATATCCATTTTTTTGAAGATTATCTTTAAGAGACTGTACATCGATTGAGTCAGCAAAATGAATGAAAATAAAGTTTGCCGCAGATTTAAATGCCTTAACACCATTAATCTTATTAATTTCAGTTATAAACCAGTCCTTTAGATTTATAATTGTTTTTGTAAGATTTGTGTAATATTCAGTGTCATGAAGGGCAGCTATACAAACTTTACGTCCGATATTTGAAACGCGGAATGGATTTAGGTCAAGCTTAAATACTTGTTTTGCCATAGGTGTACATAAACCGTAGCCCATTCGAATTCCTGCAAGACCATAAAGTTTTGAGAATGTTCGGCAGAATACGACATTGTTATATGCATTTAAGAAATATTTTGCATCGTATGTAACTGTTGAAAGACCAAGATAGGCTTCATCTACAATTACGAGTGAAGTAGGATTTTCTTTAATAACTTTCTCAAGATCTGCTCTTGAAATAACAGCACCTGTCGGGTTGTGAGGAGTTGTAATAACAATGATTCTTGGTTTAGTCTTTTTTGCGATTTCTAATAATCCTTTTGTATCAAATTCATATGAATCTGTACCAGGAACAACATTGTAATATGCAGCTTTAGCATGGCGAAGTTCACACACAGATTTATAATAATTCCATGCAGGGGAAGAAATTAAAACAGTATCATCCTTATTTAAAACAATTGTCATAATTGTTTTTATTACATCTGATGAACCAGAATGAATAAAAATTGAATCTGTAGAAAGTTCTGTAATTTTTGAAATTTCTACCGCAAGATCATCTTCCCGTGTTAAGTCGTAAAGATATAAATCCTCCATTTTTGCATTTTGCAATGCCTCTAAACACTTAGGACTTGGACCAAAAAGATTTTCATTAACATGCATACGTCCGTTTAACTGTTCTGTAGCAACGACGGAATACTGCTTAACATCAGAATAATTTGAAAGATAACTAATGCGCTGTGTTGAGTTTATCAGTTCATCTTCCTGAAAAAACTGGTCAATAAAATCCTTAAAATTAGGATAGAATTGTAAAATATCTTCGGTGGTATCGAATTCCTTACATTCAGAATCATCATAGCGCTTGATTTTCATCAAAAGTTCTGTGATGTGCTTAATCTGAAAGTCATCCCACAGCATATATTTCATTTCAGGGTCATAATATTCTTTAACCATTAAGTCAACGAATTTTTCACTGAATGATTTTGAGAAGAATGCTTCGCCGATTGTATACCAGGACTTTTCGCCGCCTTTTTTTACCTCGGTCATGTAACCGCGGTCGTCCAGGCCTTTAACACAGTATTCGTTACAGAACTCATCACTATACAGACAGCCGTAGTACGAGTCATAAACATAATCACGGTAAACATTATGAGCAAACCAGTTGTCTGAGCAACAGATATAACTTGATTTGATGTAGTCTTTTGCTGCATAAAGAGAAGACATATTGTTTTTTTCTTCCCATTCTGTGTTGTCTATAACAATTAAATCAGGATATTTTTTTGCCATTTCATAGTAGCGTTCCTTTAAATACCCTACGACAAGGACAATCTGTTTGATTCCAGCATCATGAAGCTGCTTAATCTGTCGTTCAACCATTGTGTCGCCTTTAATTTCAAAAAGTCCTTTTGGAAGATAATTTGAAAGAGGCATACAGCGTCTTGAACGGCCTGCAGCCATAATTATTGCGTTATCAACTTTGTATGGCAAAAGAGCTTCCATGCCTTCGTCAGTAACTTTATTATTTTTTATCCAGCCTGATTTTTCGCAGGCAAGAACTGTGTCTTTATTGAAAGATGAAACATCTTCTTTTCGGCGAATTGCCATTAAATAATCAAATTCATTCTCTGTCATATATTTTTCTCCATTTGTGTTTATTTTTTGTAATGAGACCAGCTTTCATCCGCAAAGATATTGTCTTTAACTAAAACCCAGTCGTCATTATCAACAGTAAATACATATTCACTTTTACTGTGATAAGGCATAAATAAATCACATTTTGTAACAATAGCTCCTTCTTTTTTAAGGCTTGAATCTATTTTATTTCCTGTAAAAGGATTTACCGGTTCATTAATTATATCACGTAATGCAATTGATGGTACATCAGCATTTGTCATGAATGTATTATCTGTTTTAAAATCACCTTTTGAATTAAAATCCTTTACTAAAAGAACACAGTTCAAATGATCTTTTAAAAATCCATCGAACCTTTCATTTTTGTAGTTTCCTTCACCCTTGCGTCCTATTCCATGGTCTGAAACTATGATAATTTTTGTATTGTCGAAGACTTCATTTTCTTTTAAGAATTTTATATATTCGCCTGTCTGTTTTAAGGTTACAAGATCAATCTTATATGAATTATCTTTTTTTAGAAGTTCTTCTGACAACCCTAAATCATACATTGATGTGTCTTCGCCGGAGTGTGTCGCTTCGTTAGTTATGATTGACAGTGTCGGTTTTTGTGAATCTATAGCTGTAATTGAAGGAAGCGCATACAGACATGAAAACCAGTCAGCAAATGAACTTGAACTTTCTTTAACTCCGTTTTCCCACCAGGTTCCCTTGTAATAAACAACAGGACGAATACATGCTGGAACTTCGCGGAATAAACTTACCCAAAATAGATTTCTGTTAATTACATGAGAAAGGGTAAAGTTTTCATTTCCTGGAAGTAATTTTTCTTTTTTATAATCTCCGGAATATCTTGAAAGTAAGGTCATTGCATTGATATTCGGAATATTTTTTGCAAAACTCATGTCAGAAATATAACTGTAGTTTCCCCAGGATAAATCAGAAATATAAGCTTCAAAATCAGCCTGTTCTGTTAAAATTTTTGGCATTAAGAGAAGAGCTTCGTTATGTTTATCTTTTAGCTTGATATCACTACGTTTGTTCATCTGGTCTGGCGTATATTCATAGCCGCCGTATATACCAGGAGAACCCATCAAAGTGTGACCGTTATAACTTATGCAGTTAGGGTAGAATGTAAATCCTGAAAGAGTCTGTTTTAACTCTGGTTCATCTTTAAGGATTTTTTCAACAAAGGTAGACTCAAAACGATCGAGCATAAAAATAACTACATTTTTTTTATCTTTTGACAGGCGGAATTTAATTGTTGAAGACGAAGTATCCTGATTTGCCTTTACGATTTTATCGAATTCTTTATAAGCTTTGTTTATTTTTGAAACATTTAAAACTGTAAGACCAATAAATGCGATTGAAACAATAAGATATGTGTTTGTAAGAATTTTCAATAAGTTGAATTTGTAAAGAAGTGTAACAAGAATAAAACATACAAAAACACATAATATATTGATTAATAAAAAGAGCAGGGAAGGATTTGAAAATCCGTCGATAAACTTAAGGGTTGAATCCATTGAACCGTAATCACCTGCAAATACATATGCATTGAAAACAGCTCCTAAAAGAAATAATGAAAATAAAAAACTTAATACAGTTTGTATTTTTTCTTTAAATAAAAAGAATATAGCACCGCTCCAAAATACAAATAATCCAAAACTCATCCATAAAGAAGAATGAAGAAAAGCTGTTGGATTTGTATAACTGTCTATATTTGAAAATTCCTGAGTTGAAGAAGAAATTAGCGAAGAAGGTAGTACTAGTCCATTTAAGAACGTAAGTCCTAAGGCACAAATAATAAAAAGCCGGATTCTTGCACTTTTATTTGTGTAAAGGGATTTAAGCGGATTTTTGATAAAATAGTTGATTCCTTTAAGATATAAGGGAATAGGAATCCAAAACAAAAGGAAAATAACTGCACTTAAGCGTTTTTTTAATCCTGCTCCACCTGAATAGCCGAACATTATATAAAACGAAATTAATAAAATAAAAGAAACAACACACAAATAAAAAACTTTTACAGGATTTTTCATTTTGTAAAAAATATTTTTTATAAGTGAAAAAAGATTATTCATTGTCCAGTAAATTACCAATCCCGCAGGAGAATTATAAAGAACAACCAGGAAAATAGCGGCCATCCCGTAAATTTGGATTTTTTCACGGATACCGTGTCCTTTTGAGTAAATTGCACCAGAAATGCAGTTAATTACAGTCATTGTAATTGGAAGTATGTTTACGCTGAAATTTCCAATTGAAAAGACTGCATCAGGTTTTCCCATATCTTTGATAAAAAGAAAAGAACGTCCCATTAAATCTGGAAGACTTGAAAGTGTATGATATGCTGCTAGAAAAAAAGGAATCTGAATTAAAATTCCAAAACTTGAGCGTAACGCCATAATCGGATGATAATGATTTTGCCTATAAAAAGTAGTTAAAATCATGTATTGTTCATCACCCTTAAAATATTTTTTTATTCTGTCTATACCGTTTTTCATTTTTGACTGAACACCACGTTCAGTTTCTTCCCAGCTTTCGGCAACAATGTAGAGAGGAAGACATAAAAGTGTAACAGTAAGACTGACACCAAGGACTGCGATTCCTGTATTTCCGAACATTTTGTCGAAAATTCTGTATGATATTTCGATAATTTGGGTTATTGGTGAAAGAATTATATTATAAAGTGCAGTTAAAATAGACATATTAAATAAAACTCCGTAAAATCCTTAAAAACATCATATCATTTAAAAACATACAGTTCAAACTAAGTTACTTTTTTATTTTTTTTGCAAAAACTCTCAGGCCACCACAAATACTTTCAAGAATATTAAAAAGCCACGGAAGGTGTGTTTTTATATCTGCAAGCGTAAAGGTAAGCGGCGACTGCATTATGCTGATAATGCGACTGTCATTGATTATGTGAACAGAATTAAACTGAAACTTTGCTTCGTCAATCATTTGTTTTATATCATCAGGAAGGTCTCCTGCTTCTTTTATTCGTAACAAAAGCTCTTTATCAGCTAATTTGTAGTAGGGAACATAATTTTTACCAGAAAATTCGCTGGAATAATAGTGGATGATTTTAGCATTTTTTAAAAATGCAAGACCTCCGTGACTTGGTTGACAGTTCCATTTGCCGTCTAATAGCTTCATTTTTAGGCCTGTGCGGTAGTTTGCTTCGTTCAGGGCACTTTGATCATGTTTATCATGTTTTACATATGCTGAATATTTCCAGATTTCATTCCATGACTTAAAAAGTTCTTTTGTTTCTGCAATTTGTTCTGGAGTCTCTGCTTTGGCAAGAATCAGACCACCGTTAATGTTTGCGTTTAGTGCTTTAGTTCCTGAAAATCCTAATTTTTTATCACGTTTTAAAAAATAATTTTTGTGAATATGCTCGTTAAGCATTACATGACCGTCTAAAACCCCTGCTGTTACAGCATCTTCTTTTTCTATGTCACTTAAATTATCACATACAATTGTGTCGCAGTCGATGTATAAAAACGAACCTTCAACATAATCAGGAATTGAAGTTTTAATTAATCGAGAGCGGTCAACATTCAAAACATTTTCCTCAAAATCAACAGTTATTATTTTAGCTGCATATTCTTTTAGGACTGTTCGTTTATTCTCTTTGGTAAAAGATTCCCTTGTTTTATTGTCAACAAGAATATAAATAATAGCGTCAGGATTGTGTTTTTTAAGAGAATATACAGACATTAATGCCTGCTCGTAGTATAGGTCATTGGGAGTAGACGTTAGAACGTAAACGTATTTCATTTTCTTTACTATATCATTTGTATTTAATATTTACTATAATAACTGCTAAATATATTCTTAAATAATTAAGGTCTTTTGTATGCTTTTCGATTTAATTATCAGTCCGATTGAAACTTTAGTTGAATGGAGTTTTCTGTTTATTATGGACAAAATGCCCTTTATCGGTGTTTTAGGCGCTGTTATCGGAGTAAGTTTTGTCATTAATTTTCTTGCATTACCACTTTATAACGTTGCCGATGCAATTAAGGAAAAAGAGAGAAAGCTGCAGCTTAGATTAGAACCTAAAGCAGAACGTATTAAAAAATATTTTAAGGGTGACGAGCGTTTTATGATGATGCAAACAATGTACCGTCAAAATCATTATCATCCGTTTTATTCACTTCGCTCATCCCTTTCAATTTTAATTGAGATTCCTTTTTTTATTGCCGCTTACCATTATTTATCTCATAACGAAATTTTGCAGTCTGCCAATTTGAATCTTGGATTTGTTAATTTAAATCTTGGCTCTCCTGATCATTTATTTTCCATTGGTTCTTTTTTTATAAACATTCTTCCTTTTGCCATGACTTTGATTAATGTAATTTCTTCGATGATTTATTCAAAAGGTGCACCAAAGAAAGAATTGATACAGCTGTACGGTCTTTCTCTTGTTTTTTTAGTTCTTTTGTATGATTCTCCCAGCGGACTGGTTATATATTGGATTTGTAATAATATTTTTTCACTCTTTAAAAATATTTTTCAAAAATCAAAACATGCGAAACAAATCGTTTATTGCATTTTTGGATTTGTTTTTTTATTCCTTGGTATTTCTATTTCAAATCGCAAGAATATTACTGTTGAACATTTATCAATTGTCTGGGGATTTTTTATTATATATTTATGTGCTCCGCTTTTAGTATTTAAGGTTTTTAACAGACAGATAAGGTTATTTTTTGAAAAAGTTGAAATATTATCAAAACAAAATTATGATGCTATTTTTTATTTTAGTGCTGCAGGGCTTGCAATATTTTTAGGCTTTGTACTTTCTTCTAGTGTAATTGCTACAAGCCCAATTGAATTTTCTTGTTTAGGAAATACTGACAGTCCTTTTAATTATGTTGTCAGTACTTTTTCTTTTTTTGTAGGTTTGTGTTTTTTATGGCCAGCAGTAATTTATAATTTATTTTCTAAAAAAGTTAAATTTTTCATTTCGCTTATATTATTTTCTTGTTTTATCAGTGCTCTTTTAAATGTCGATTTATTCAGTTATGAATACGGAAATATCTCGCAAACATTTGCTTTTGAAACAGATAAAATTTTCTGTAATAAGGGAATATTTTATACCGTTGTCCCTCTTTTAGTTTTTATTCTTTGTATTATTTATTTTTATAATTTAAAAAATGGTAAATTAAGAAGTTTTACCACATCGGTTTTAATTATTTTGTGCCTGTCTGAAATTTCTCTTGGTATTTATAAATCTAGCTTTATTTTAAATAAATATAATTCCAATAAAGAAAATCTATTGGCAGCTAAACAAAATGGACAGAAACGCCAGATTGAACCTGTATATAATCTTGCAAGGGAGGAAACTGGCAGGAAAAATGTTGTGGTAATTTTTTTGGATAGAGGAATCAATTCTTTTATTCCAAAATTCTTAAAGCATTATCCTTCTCTCAATTCTTCATTTGATGGATTTACCTGGTATAAAAATTCCTTGAGTTTTGGGAATTTTACTACGGTTGGTGCTCCTGCTATGACAGGTGGATATGAATATACACCAGAAAAAATCAATGAAAGAAAAAATGAGTATTTACGAGACAAACATAATGAAGCGTTTCTTGTAATGCCGAAATTGTTTTTGGATGCTGATTGGAATGTAACAATTACAGATCCTCCTCTTCCAAATTATTCTGAAAAGACAGATTTGAGCGCCTTTAAGAAATATCCTGAAATGAAAGTAAGTGAGCTTGCAGGTAAATACGACGCGAATTATCTTGAAATATTTGGAGGAGAAGGTAGGGAATTGGACAAGATTTGTAAAAAACAAGCTCGGAATTTTTGCATTATACAATGCCTTTTTCCTCCTGCCAGATTAAATTTTTATAATATTGTTAAAGATTCAATCAATGAAACTACATTTGAACATTATTATTCATCACTTTATTTTATTAATGATTTAACATCTTTTGACAGCACTAAAGACAATTTTTTCTTTATTGAAAATGATGCTACTCATCCGGATTCGGACGCACCTGATTGGGGAAAAGACGGACATCTGTTAATTCCCGAAGATGAAATTCGCCGATTTTATGACTTTAAGGATTCAAAGGATCTGGTTCATTATCGGGTAAATGCTTTGTGTATTAAAGAAGTTGCAAAATGGCTTGATTATTTAAAAGTAAACGGAGCATACGATAACACCCGAATTATTCTGGTTTCTGATCACGGAAGAGGAATTCATCTTGAAGAGTTCAATAATTTTGAAAATTATCAGGCACCAGCATTTTTTGCCGCACTTTTAATGTATAAGGATTTTAACAGCAGGGGAGAAGTAAAAACAGATGATTCGTTTATGATGAATGCAGACACTCTGTTTCTTGCAAAAGAAGGTTTGGGGTTGAGTGAATACAATCCTTTTACAGGTAATAAGTTTGTACAGGAAAAAAATAAAGAAGTTCATCTTCACTATGCTGAAACTACAAGCACAACTAAAATCTATAACAATAAAATGTTTGATTTAGAAAAAACAAAGGGGTGGATTGTAAAAGATAATATTTTTGATGAAAAAAACTGGAAGAGAATGGAATCAGTGAAATGGATAACGGCAATAAAGTAAATTTATTCAGTTGTTTTTCAAAGAGACGGGCATGAACATATATCATTAGCGTTAAGATAAAATGGTTTAAAATATTTTGTATGTCAATTGAAAATAGAAAAAAAATCCTTACTTCTGAT
>JAZSJM010000126.1:0-4297 GCA_045534325.1 Treponema sp.
AATAGCCCTCAATTTTGGCCATTGCTCCAATAGCAATCTCACTAGGTAGCCTTGCCGTCTTAATCACAACCGTTGCAATTTCCTGAGCTTTGGCAGCCAGAGTGTCCACCTTTTTCACCCAGTTAGTCACATTCATTTTGAACTCATTAAGCTTCTGCATAAGCGACTGCTTCTGCTTTAAGTCACCGCTTTTTTCACAAAGCTTTGTGATTCCTTTAAAAAGCGAATTGTCCTGAGTTCTCATCACGCCCTGGAGCTGGAGCTCATCATCAACAGTCGAAGTCACAATCATTCCGGCAAAAGCCATGCTTGCAGCATTCTCATAATTATCAATAGCCGAATCCAGCGCATCTTCAACAGCAAGCTTGCTCAAAGGAAGCGATTCAGTCAAAGTCTCGCTGAAAGTCACCTTTACACGGCTTTCATTCAAAGCTGATACCAGATCATCAGAGCGGTCAATACTTCCAGTCGGTACAACCGTATGTTTGCCATATATCGGATGTTCAAGCGTTCCATAGCCACGTTCACAAAGCGCAGCTTCAAAAGCATCCGCAAGAGAAAGACACTCTCCACCCGAAAAAATGGCAGTCATCGGAAACTTTTTTCCACCAAGTCCAAGACTCTGAATCTCAGCCCCGTCAACATCCGGGAAAGTATGCTCAGCCGTCTTCAATGGTGTAGACCTGCTCAAAGATGACTCATAATTGAATACAATTCTTTTTCCGGAAGGAGCCGTATAGACCGCCTCGCTTATCTCATCAGTCCACGCCATTCGTCGCTCCTACCGCCTTCCTGTCTGCAAAGTAAAAGCAGGGGCCGCAGTTGCCCCGTTCTTTACCGTCAGGCCGTCACTAAGACCAATTTCAACACGGTTAGTCGTTATTGACTCCTCACGTGAGTAGCTATTTGCAACAGCGGCCGACCCTGTAGGCTCAGCCATACTTGCAGCTGCATCTGCTTCACTTTCTGCAGGTAAGCCCCCCGCGCTGTCAGTCGCCCCGCGTCCAGCTAAAATACTGTTTCTCGTATTTTCAAAGAATCCGGAAATTTTACTATGCAGCCATTCCATTCCTGGAATCCAGGAAAGAGATTCCAGAATCGCCTGAATAGGAGCTGCAATCATCTGCAATATAGAAAGCCCCAGCATTTTAATTCCGGCGATGAATCCGCCCACCTTGAATGCGTTGATTGTGTCGAATATACCTCTTATGGTATTCCAAACGAATTCAAGTGGGGCAACAAGCGTCTGAAGAATTGCTCCACCAATTCCCTTCATGTTTCTTATTCGCTCAAAAAATCCATCAATGGCAGCAGTCACCTTCTGCCACTTACCTGTAAGAACAATTATAAGACCAACCAGAGCCACAATTGCAGCAATCACAATTCCAATCGGGTTAGCAGACAAGGCCGCATTCCACAACCACTGAGCAGCAGTTGCTATCTTCGCTCCCACGGCATAGGCTTTCATTCCAATTCCTGCGGCAATAGTGCTTGCCCCCTGAGCTTTTATTGCAACCGTCGTTCCCATTATTGTGGCTCTGTGTGCAATCTGAACTCCTTTTACCACCCCAGAAACAATTTCAAAAGCTTTCATTGCTTTTGTTGCCATGAATATGCCGTCCATAAGAAGCCGCCAGCCGATTGCTGCCGCGCCAATCGCAAGAATGGGAATGCGCATACCCCAAAGCATTTTTATAACTTTTAAACCACCTACGAGAATCGGACCGAAAGGACTGTCTATCTTGCTTATCGCATTCTCAATTATCGGGCTTACTTGACTCATCACGCCTTTTATGATTGTGGGAAGTTGATTGATTATGTTTACAACGGCAGGCACTATATTCCGCGTGAACGCTACCACCGAATCTTGCATATTCTCCAGAGGAACTTTTATCGATTTTCCCAAAGCCATATTCGCAAGAACATTCTGAACACTCGTTTTCATCATCCCAAATGAGCCTGAAAGCGTTTCCTGAGATTCACGCTCGAAATTGCCCGCATATTGCTGTGTGCGCTCAAAAAACATTTTCATCGCAAGCTCCGCTTTTTGTGCGTTGCTCGCCGTTTTCCACTTGAAATTCATACTTTTTTCAAGCGCATACGCTTCTAGTGTCGTTGCGTTCATCGCAACGCCCAGGTTGTCCATCATCGTGAAGTTTCCTTTCGCCGCACCCGCTATGCTTTCCATCGCAACGCTGGTGTCAATGCCCATGACAGACGCGACATCTGCCGCCCGTTGCATCGCCTGTGTCGTCAAATCCATCGCTTTGACTTGTGAAAGCCCAGAGCCCTGAAAAAGACTTCCCATTTTGTTTGCCGTTGCCATATAGTCAGATGCCGATAGCCCCATATTTTTATAGGCGACCTCAGCCTTTGACTGCACATTCGTGGCATATTTCCCGAACACTGCCTCAGTTCCGCCAAGATTTTGCTCGAGTTCCATTCCAAACGGAATAGCTTGTTTGAGAGCCGCGCCCGTCGTTGCGGCAACTGCTCCAAACGCGCCTACGACCGCTTTTTGTGCCGTCGCACCAAAAGCCTTAAAACGGGCGTCAGCCGCAAGCATCTGCCCACGCAGTGCCCGTGACATACGGTTTCCCGCTCCCGCCATTTTATCCAACGCCTGCGTAGCCCTGTCAACAATACTGAATTCTGTTGAAACCACATAAGTTCTTGACATCATGCCGCTCCTTTTTCACTTGCGAACTCTCGCAAACTGCCGTATAATGAATCCATGACTTTCAACGAACTTTCGGAAGCAGAAAAAGAAGCTTTTCTGAAAAGCAAAAAACAGCACAGAATCGTCTCCGCTATCGTCACATACATCGTGTGTCTTCTTCTTGTCATTCCTCTGTTCAAATTCCACCATCCTGTAATCGCAGGAATTGTCATAATCGGCTTCCTTTTCCACCGAATATCCACATATTCATCGAGGCAAGAAGATTTTTTCTCCAACATCGATTTTAAGAAGAAATAGTTGTGCGATATAATTCCTTTGCTCCACGCACTGCCCACAAGCGACCCCGCCGTGCTCATCTTGTTAAGCTGAGCCGTTGCCCTGTCTACTATGTTGAATTCGGTTACGACTTTATAATTCTTCATCGCTTGCCCCCTTCAGCCATGCAGACCTTCACAATCTCAGTGATTCTAGCCTCAAGCTCGTCCTCATCTCTGTAAGCAGGCTCACCGTTATTATTTTCCAGAACATGAGGCACAAAGTCAGTCTTTGCCATAAGCTCACGCTCACGCTTTAACGTCTGCATTACCTGGGCAAAGCTCAAACCTGAATGTCTTCTAGCCTCTATATCATAAGTAGTCAATCCGTTGTCCAGCAGCGTCTGACTCGCATTTGCTTCCTTGTTTCTGTCAACAGAAGGACGGTTCAAGCCCGTCCACACGCACTGCATCCATCCATTAACAATTCTCCACGCTTCAGGGTTGCCATAAGCACGCACAAAGCCTGGAAGCTCAATCTGGCCAGTTAAAGCCATCTGAGTAATCCAGCATTCATAAATCGGCTTATTAACAGCAAGAGAAAAACTCTTAACAAAGTCACTCAAATAAACTTCAAATTCATTGTTAGCCTGTCGGCTTGCGCTGTAATTGTTGCCAAATTCCATCATCAAGATTTCTGGTGGAATATTGTGACTCCAAGCCAACACTGCAATAATGCTTTTTTCAAAACTCGAATAATTAACGTTAGGCCTGTTAGTCTGGAAGCTCGTAATCTTTCCACCGTTAGGAGCCTTATACACAGTGCCCGGATTCATAATGTCAATCTGATTGGTCGGTGGAGTTACATCCAAATAAGCAGGTGAAGGCCCATCCGGCAAAGGTGGCAAAGGCGCGCCGCTCACAGCACCCGCAGTACTCGCAGGAGCCGCCGGGCCTCTCAAGCTTCTCGCATAATCAGCCGGGCCTGCAGCAATCTTGATTTCATTAGGAGCTTCTTCCAGGAAAAGCGGAATCATTGCGTTAACAAGACTAGCCCGCACCTCTGCATCTCGAGTACGGTCTAAATCCTTCAGCATATAGATTGCATCAGCCAAAAAAGGCTCGCCCCTCACATCATCAACAAAATGCTCAGAACCGTAAACCATCCAGCTAATCAGGCGGCCGCTTTTTTCACCTCTTACAGGAATTCTCTCATATTCATAAGCTCCGTCTTCAATCCTTTGCACATAAAAACCACCCCTCTTCCCCCACTTGTCAAACTCATCACCATGCTTAATATAATGGCCGTCAATCAAATTAGGAGTGTCCGGCGTTCTTATGTGGTCACCGTTCACCCACTGCC
>JAZSJM010000260.1:0-10015 GCA_045534325.1 Treponema sp.
TCGAGATACTTATTAACCATCACGTCCTGACTATAAAGTTTTCTGCTTTCTTCAGCAACTTTTATACGCTGTTTCTGCATTCTTGCTTTATAATCACCTGAAAAAATCTCTTCGATCTTGTTTTTTAGTGCATCACCAGTCAATTCGTCGGCAATCCATCCTCTTCCATCAGCGAGCTGCTCAGGAATTCCACCGACATTAAAACCTAAAACAGGTGTACCAGCAAACATAGATTCAAGAACAACTGTCGGAAAGTTATCCTGCCGGCTTGGTATGATAAATAAATCAGCTGCATTATATAATCTGTTTAGCTCTGCTTTGTCTTTTATATAACCTGCTTTAACAACATGCATCGGCAATTTATCAACATCTTCACTTGCATGTCCTGCAACTATAACTTCATATTCATCTGGGGCTGTTAACGAAAGCAATGCAGTGTAAAGCAAATCCCAACCTTTCCATGGGTCCGATGAAAAAGAAGCCATGAACATCAATACCTTTTTTGAAAGTCCATATTCTATCTTTAATTGTTCACGGTTACTACAGGGATAAAAAATGTTTTCTTTTATCCCATTATTAATAACATTTACTTTATTTCCATTTAGATATGAAAAATTTAAATTATTTTTATTCCATTCTGACGGAGTCACATATTGTATATTAGTTCCATGAAAAAAGAATTTTTTCCAAAACAGATTCAAGGATGGTATTTTACACATAGAACATATTTCACGTCTTTTTAACTTACAATCAAAACAATTGTCGGAAATCCATTTTTTACACTCCATGTAGCACATACAGCCTCCTGCAAAAAACCAAGTATCATGTAATGTCCAAACAACTTGATTTTTTTTAGAAAGCCACTTTATATCACAAAGCTTAAGAAAAGAATTCTGCATAGCATGCAATTGTACAATTTGAATATTATATTGCTTGATAATTTTAGACAAATAGATTCTAGCAATAAAATCTGGCAAAGCAAATATTTCAAAAAATTTTCGAAACAATAAATGAGGACGTCTAAAAATAGATGTACCGTCAAAAAAAACTATATTATCAGAAGTTCTGTTATTTTTCGATTGCAAGAAATCTATACTATATATATTTTTTACAAAATTACCAGATTTTCTTAAACCCTCTTTTAGCAATTCAGTTACTTCAGAAGCCCCACCTAAATTGGCTATTTCACATATCTGCTGTATATTCATATTATTTTAATCTCAGAATTCTCTTAATTCCCTTGAAAATGCAATTGTCTCTTAAATCATTTCCTGTTTGTTTTATCAATACTTTATTAAAAAACATAAATATTGTATATAAAAAATTCAAAATTAAAATTTTTATACTAGTTTTTGGAGGAGTAAACAAATATTTTCCACGATACTTTCCTTTAATAAAAGATTTCGGTCTATAATATTTATATTTTGTACCATGATGGTAATAATAATACCCAATTTTCTCGGCATCTTCTTTTGGTATTGGCAACAAACTTTCTGAAAGCAAAAGATTCATAACTTCTTCATGACTATTGGGAAAATAAGATACGTTTAATTTTTCATAAATCGCATTTGAACAACATATAGATGGCTTACCCCAATAAGTTGCTTCAATACCCATCGTTGAATTAAAAGTTAATATAATATCAGCATTTAACAAAAGTGCATAAGAACTTATTGTAGATTCTGCAGGAATAAGAAATGCATTTGAATAATTTATTTTTCTTAATTCTCTTCGCTGATCATTTTCTTTGTTTGCAAGATGAGGATGTTCTCTAATAAAAATACCTATTTCTGGATATTTTTGTAAATCAGAACAGATTCTATTTATTCCATCATATTGAGATTTATACATTTTGTAAGTATATTGAGATCCAATATAATCATATTCAAACATGCTACTATTAAAAATAGCTATTTTCTTATTAAACTGATAGAATTCAATTGGCAAACTATTTTTAATCTGAGATTTTGTAAAGGCTACCTGCGTAGTTTGCTTACCTTCTTTTTTTCTTCGATAAAAATCCGCAGCAATTTCCTTTTTTTTAAAATCTGGGATAGAAGAATTTTCCCATTCAGATAAAACTCTTTCTCTAAAAGAATCAAAAGAATGGATACTTGCATTCTTTAAAAGAGAAAACTTATTTAAACGCCCTCCCTGTTCATGTATATAATATGTTATTTTTTTTGAACTAAGCGCACTTACAAAAATTTTTGAAAAAGCAAGTCTTCCATTGTGAATATAACCATAATCTATTTTATATTCATCCAATATCTGTTCCAAAATATCATATAGCATTATAGAAGATTTTAATAAATCTATAATATCAGCTTTAACAGCACCAAATCCACTTTTATCAATTTTAAAAGAAAAGCTAGACCCAACACCATAACCTATTTCACAATTTTTATATGAAAATTTTAACAATTCTTTTACGGAATTAATTTCCGGCAAATCGATTTTGTTTTCTTTTTTATACTGTTCAACAGGAATAAATACAATTTTATTTTTTTTAGATTTTAACAAACTAGATATTTTTTCTTTCAAAGAAATACATAGGCTACAGTATTCTTTTGACAAATCACAATATGCAGTCATCTCACATTGACAAAAGCTATTTTTGCACACCAATATAAAAACATCATTTCCTTTATCCAACTCACGCTGCATAATTTCCAATTCACGCTCAAAATGATATGGCAATATGAAATAAGGGAAAAATAATACATTACTCATTTATAGTCTCTACTGTATAATCAATATCAAAAAAACCATTTTTTTTCTTATTATCTGGATCTTCAATTATTAACGGAGCAATTAGACCATCCAAAACTTCTACATTCGTAACAACACCATCTAAAGCTGCATTATCTCCAACCCACAAATAAACCTGATAAATTCCTTTTCGCAGATTATCAGTTTTTAAATTAAAAACAGCATTATAAATTTTATTCTTCTCTACATCATCATCTGAAAAGGAATGAGAAACGGATGTTACCAATTCATTCATCTCACTTTTTAAATAAATAGAAACATGCAACCCTTTACATACTTGATCAGAAAATACAGAAAGCACAAATCTTATATCTTCGCCAATACTATACTTTTCCTTATCAAAGAAGGCTTGCTTAAAATGCACAGAGCCTGTTCCTCGTTTGACTTTTTGATCACGTATGAGAGAAATATCTTCATTTGTAATATGTTTACTTCCAACAGAATAAACCGAAATTGCATCATCAATCGATCCGTAAAATACCATCGAACCTTTTTCAAGAATTAATCCTTTAGAACAAAGAGACTTTACTTGAGCCATATTATGACTTACAAAAAGCACAGTTCTTCCCTGTCCAGAACTAAGATCATTCATCTTGCCAAGGGCTTTCTTTTGGAATGCAGCATCCCCAACTGCCAGGACTTCATCTGCGATAAGAATTTCACTGTTCAAGTGTGCAGCAACGGCAAAAGCAAGACGAACATACATACCACTTGAGTAACGTTTAACAGGTGTATCTATATATTTTTCAATTTCAGCAAAATCAATAATTTCATCAAGTTTTCGTGTAATCTCAGCTTTTTTCATACCGAGAATTGCCCCGTTCATATATATATTTTCTCGTCCAGTCAGTTCAGGATGGAAGCCTGTACCAACTTCAAGGAGAGAGGCTATACGACCATTGATATAAACATCACCCTTTGTTGGAGCTGTAATTTCACTTATTACTTTCAATAGTGTACTTTTCCCTGCTCCATTGCGTCCGATTATACCGACTCTGTCGCCCTGCTTGATTTCAAAGTTAAGGTCTTTTAATGCCCAAAACCCATCTTTTTCATCAGAAAAAGTTTTACCAATAATTCCATTAGGGTCTTCTTTGCCCAATTTTTTTGCAAACCAAGACTGCAGATCTTTATAAAGGGTTCCGTTGTTTATCTGGACTAGCCTGTAATATTTAGAAAGATTTTCAACTTTTATAGCAATATCACTCATTTGCACATCCTAAATTACATCAACGAAAGATCGTTCATTATGATTAAACAATGTAAGACCTAATAACAAACAGAACAAAGTAATTCCTATACTTAAAAGGATAACATTTAACGGCACATAGCCTGCATTAAAAAAGCAGACTCTAAAAAGTTCAACAGGAGCACTCACCGGATTAATGTAAAACACCATCCGTAAGCTATCCGAGACTTCTGAAAGTGGGTATACAACAGGTGTAATATACATAACAAGAGAAACCATTGGACCTAAAATTAAAGCTAAGTCACGATACTTTGTTGTAAATGCACTTACTATCATTCCAAGACCCACAGATAAAAGCATAAGCCAAAGCACAATAAGCGGAAAATATAACATGGTTGCATTAAAATGAATATCTGCTCCTTTGAAGTAATAAAAGAGGTACATTATCATAAACAATGCAAATTGTATTAATAGCTTTATTATTAAACCAAGAGACATTGCTATAGGAGATGTTAGACGAGGAAAATAAACCTTACTGAAAATTCCCCGGTTATCAAAAAACACATTAGAAGATCTTATCATGCTGTCGCTGAAATATGTCCATAACAGTGTGCCTGCAAAATAGAAAAGAGGCTGTGGAATGCCGTCAGTGCCTAGTCCTGCAAGGTTGCCAAAAACAATTATATACATAATTGAGTTAATAATCGGCTGAAATAAATACCAAAGGGGTCCGAATATTGTCTGTTTATAATATATTACGAAGTCTCTTTTTACAAAAAGTCCTATTAAATCGCGATATTCCCAGACTTGTTTTAATTTTAAATTAATTAATTTCTGTTTAGAAGAAATATGTTTTGTCCAAATATGTGCTTCTGCCATAGTAATAGTAGTTTAACAAATAAGAAATTATTTTACAATCAGATAGTTAGTTTTATTTGTTGTATTTAAACAGCTCACCAGTCGTATTCGTAATGTCATTTCTGTATTGCAAACAGGTATTAAATGCTAAAAAAAGGAAGAAGTTTTCCCATTTTCATCGAGAAAACATAGCATTCATTTTGTTTTTCGTTAAAGATGTTTTTAGAAGGACGAGAGCGAAATCAACAAAAATTAACCGGCTCTCCGAACTTATAATCTCTGTCGCTTGGTTTGCCCAATAATTCCGGTAAATACTTTGGGCTACATCCTTCTCCTGGACGCACAGAACGTATGTTTTTTTCTGAAAATATTTCACCTTTTTTTATATCTGCACAAGCAAAAATAGAACGACTAAAGCGCCGGTCTTTTTTGATTTTATCCGTCAGCTCATAGTTTATTCTTCCGAGACTAGCTTCGGTCTCACGGATACGTTTTACCATAACAGCAAATTCTTCTTTATCCATAGAAAAAGCTGCATCCGGACCACCAATACTTCGGTCAATAGTAAAGTGCTTTTCAATTGCAGCTGCACTAAGGGCAACAGCTGCACATGGGCAGATATCACCGATTGTATGATCAGAAAGACCTGCTTTTACCCCCCAACGTTTTGCCATATCTGGAATTGTAAGAATATTAGCATCTTCAATTTTCGCGGGATATTCTGAAGTACATTTTAAAAGAGTAATATCGTTATTACCAACCTTGCGACAAGCTTCTACTGCTTCTGTAATTTCCTCTTCTTTTGCAATACCAGTTGAAATAATCATTGGCTTGCCCTTAGAAGCAGCGTATTCAATAAGCGGAATATCAGTAATCTCAAAAGATGCTATTTTGTAAATTGGATTATCAAGAGTTTCAAGGAAATCTACAGCTGTTTTATCAAATGGTGTAGAAAAAACGATTAAACCAAGAGAGCGTGCATAATCAAAAAGTTCTTTATGCCATTCCCATGGTGTATATGCCTGCTGATATAGTTTATAGAGTGTTGTACCGTCCCAAAGTGTTCCTTGTTTTATTTGGAAATACTCATTATCGCAATTCAAAGTTATTGTATCAGCTGTATAAGTCTGAAATTTTACGGCATCAGCCCCGGCTTCCTTTGCAGCTTTTATTATAGAGAATGCATTATCAATTTTATGATTATGATTTGCCGACATTTCGGCAATTATGAAGGTTTTATTTGTCATTTTAAAAGTCCCCTTAACCTTGAATCTGCTTTACTAATTTAGAATAATACTCCAGTACGAGAGAATAATTTATAATATCCGAGTTTTTGTAAACCATGTTGATTACAAAATCAGAAAATTCTTTCTCATAAAGCGAATCTGACTTAATTTTTAAAAGTGTCATATCTGCAAATTCCTTTAAAGAAAGGGAGTTTGTCTTATCTCCTCTATTTTTATCATCATCGTATATTTTTAAGATTAAACTATAAAATTCATCTTCATTTTCAAAAATAAAATTTTGTAGCTTGAATAAATCATACAAGTGCCTGACAATTGTAGGGTCATTCTTTTTTTTGTCTTTTGATTTTCTGTCTTTGCAGTCAGCTCGCCACAAGAACGCGCTGAATTTATTTGCGGCTGTTTCTAGAGGAGAAAGACAATTAATAGTGACCAAGTTGCCGTTAGAAAGGTATTCATCTATCCACGAAAAAATCGGTCTTTTTATAGGGGAAAGTCTAATTGGCTTTGCAGAAATTTCTATTTTAACCTGCTGTCTTAAGCTTTTGTCATCAAAAAGCTTTGGATAGTCAACATAAAATGAAAAAAATCTGCTTTCGTTTCCGATTATCATTCCATCTTGCGAAACTTTTAATATGTCCGTCTCATCAATTTTCTTGAACAATTCATTTCTAAAATTGCGATACACCGAACGTGAATCTTCAGAGTCTGCTAAGACCATGAAATCAATGTCTTCTGAAAATCTGTTTATGATTTTAAAGCCTTTTGATAAAGATGTACCGCCCGTAAAAATCACATTGAATGAATCCGTCTGAAAACAGGCAATGATCTTGAGCAACTCAACGACATAATAGTCTTTTTCGATATAGGCTGGATTTATATCTACAGAAAGTGAAGTTTCTTCTATAATAGTTTTATCTAACTTTTGCATATCGAATACTTGAATCTCCATAAGAGAGTTTTCTGTTAATCCGCTTATCTACTCCAACGACAAAACCGTTAGGAACCTGTGTAGACTGACGCGAATTATATGCAATTTCATATTTTGTTGGTAAAACTTCCACGCCAAGTTTTGTTAATACAACCTCGGCAATAGTCCTAAGGTCTGAAAAAGGCAATATTTTACCAGTGTATTGCGACACTCGTGTTTTTACATACACACCGTAGCCAATTTTTACAAGGAACTGCTCTTTTGTTAGCTGCCGAAGCGCCCTCCCAACTTGATCTCTGTCAGAAAGATCAAAAAAATCGGCAGGCATAAAGACAAAGTCCTGAGACTTTGAGATTCTTGATTTTATTTGATTCTTTAGCGTTTCTCTTGGCATATTGCACTCCTTGCAAAAATACGACAATTTATATTTATATTATATTTTCGAAAGGAAAGTCCGTCAAGTTTATTTAATAAGCAAGATTACAAAGAAAGATTTCTGATATTCAAATTAAATTCATTTTATATGTATTAACTTTAGAAATTAATTCAAATCCTTCCCGCAGAAACAGAGCATTTGATGCTGTATTTTCAGTTTTTACCTCTGCATTTACAGTTTCTATATTATTCCAACATCTTTTTAACTCAGCTAAACCAAGCTTCAGAAATTCACCTGCAATATGTTTACCTCGAAATTCTTTTGTAATACTTAATGAAATTACACATTTTTTAGATTCTTCTGAATCGCGATTGAAACGAATTTGTCCAACAAATTCATCAGAATCAAAAATTAGGAAAAAAAGAGTATTTATATCATCAACATTTTTTTTATACCATCTACAATGATTTTCATATTCTATCGGATCAGTATTAAAAGAACAGGCACGAACAACGGGATCATTGGAGAGAGCAAAAACAATATTACAGTCATTCTTGTTGTTTATTGCTTTTCTTATGTTCATTATTCTTTATATCTCCTTAAGAATTCGTTTCAAATTACTTGAATCTTCAGCAACTTCAGAAAGATCAATCGTATTAAAACGCTTTGCTTCATTAGTAATCATGCTATTATCTGGAACTAAAGAAATTAATTCTTTTAGAGGAAATGAACCAGTACCATAATGCAAATGACTATCAAGCTCGCTCGAATAATCGCCGTCTGTTAGATGATAAATACGTGGATTAAGTTTACTAAGTTCATTAATAAAATCCATTGGATCTCTTTTTAATGTTCTCGCCGCACAAATTGCATGCCCAAAATCAAGGCAGAAACCACAACCATGATCGATACCATCAATCATCAATTTGAGGTCGCTGTAAATACTTCCAACGCAAGTACTGCCGTCAAGACCTCGAATTGGTTTGTTTTCTATTAAAAAACGTTCATCTGCAAAAGAATTAAGTTGCTGTACCCCTTCCTCCGGCGTACCGTTTACACCTGAATGAAAAATGATATATTTTGCTTTGAGTTCATCGGCAAAGTTTATGGATTCTGCTATTTTAGCTTTATTTTCAGTACGGGTCTCTGTATTTGCAAGATTTAATCCCGCTGCAGAATGTGGCGCATGTATTCCGAAAGGAATGTTGAACTGCTTCCAGTATGATATTGTTTCACTATAAGTATCTGATAACGCAAAAAGTTCAATATACTGAAAAACGCCTTGCTCATAATAACGCAGGATTTCATCAGTGTATTTTGTATCTTTGCTTCCGAGTTTAAGACCGAGATCATATCGCATTATTTACTCCACCCACACATCGCGTGCAACTCTACAGTATTTGCTTTCAAGATACTTTTTCTGCACATTCTCGTCTTTGCGGCATTGAAAGCTTGAGAGCGGTTTTAGCGTCGTCCGGTGATAATCTGGATTGATGTCTGTAAAATAAATCTGGTCACGGCGGAACAAGTTCAAGTCTAGCATCTCTACATTGTGTGTGGCACAGATAATCTGAGCTTCGCTTGTTTTGCCGCGTATAAATCTGGTGACAACCTGGCGTACAATCAGAGGATGCAGGTGACTTTCTATCTCATCGCATACAAATGTCTTATCTTTTTGAAATATATCCATAATCGGGCACATCATGCGGATAAGCTTTTGCGTTCCCATTGATTCTTCAACAAGGTCAAGCGAAAAATTTTTATATATAGTTCTTACCGTAGTAAATACAGAAGGCTTGTTTAAAAGCATTGCTTTAAAAGCTTGGGGCATATCAGGAGGAAGTTCAGCAGAAGTAACAAGCCTCTGCTCTGATTTTGCTTTTATGTCGACAATATCGCTGCCTGTATCTTTCATGAATTTTAAAAATATATCCCTTATACCTTTGTCGTGCTCCAATTTGCTTGCTGAATATTCAAGCCAGTTGTCGTTATCGTTCATCAAAACAACAAGCCCGTCTTTATAAAACAAAAAGGCATTTGCAAGCTCTTCGTAATTCAGATTATTTACAACAAGGCTTAAGACAAGCTTGTTCTGTGAAAGTTTTTCTTTGCACAATGTCTCTATACGGCTGAACCTTTCATTTGCTTTTATCTTGTTTCCGTCACGGTTGAATATTATTCCCATTCTGCCGTTCGGTGCATAATAAAGGGTTTCTTTTAGAATTCTCTGGTTGTCATAAGAAAATGTGTAGATATACCTAATGTTCTTCCATACAAATTCCATTTCATATTCAGTAGGCTTATCCTGATTCAAGCGGTGCGGGGTTCTGGGCAAAAGATCTCCAGGCTGAAGCAGGTGGCTGGTGATTACCATGTTCTGCATTATTGCAATTCCTGTGAGCACGCTTGTTTTGCCAGTAGCATTTGAACCGTAAATTGCACATGCAGGGTTTATGCGTTCGCCATCGAAATAAATAAGATTGTTCTCAAAAGTGTCATCGGTGCTTGCCCTAAGATTAAGTGTAACTGAATCACGTATACTCCGCACGTTAGAACAGGTGAAGCTAAGAATCATATTGCCCCTTTTTTTGTCGGTGCCATTCTGAGCTTGTCTCAGAATCTCATGTTCAGATGCCGAAACAAGT
>JAZSJM010000191.1:0-9839 GCA_045534325.1 Treponema sp.
ATAATCCAAAGACAATATTGCCCCATTCATATTCTGCATGTCCTTTTGAATAAGGGCAGTTCTGTATAGAATTTTTGATTTTAATTCTTTATTCCGAGTGCGCCCGGAAGCAAGTCCATATAAACTTTGAGCTTTTTGCAATTCACCTGTGCTTGAATAAATTGATGCCAGATTTACAGCCGAGGCAACGTCAGCAAGAGAACTAAAGGCAATAATCTGGTTCTGCTTTTGCAGGGATTTTACACCGCCTGTTTCAAAAAGAACATATTCATAAAGTCTTTTTGCAGCATCGATATTTTTATCACGAAGAGAAAAATAAGCTGACATCTCAATTTCCCAGATTTCCATAGAATGAGCATAATCTGCCGCCCTGTCACCAAATGCAGCCCTTATTACAAACTCAGGAACAACTGGAGCAGTGTAGTTTTTTTGACCGCCAAAAATATCATAAACAACTTTTTCTTCTGAATCGTTTTCACCCTTTAATTTGTATCTTGAATCTAAATAAGAAGTAAATAAGGTTCTGGCATCATTTTCTTTACCGGATTTTAATAAATAACTTACGCAGAAATTAACAAGTAATGGTGGATACATATTTGAACCTATTTCATTAAGCTCAAGAGTCTTCCATATTTCTGCTTCTTTTTTTGCCTGCGGATAGTCTTCATTTTGTTTAAGCCATAAAGAAAGTTTCTCTACCAAAAGTTCATCATATTGTGAGGCTGACTTATTTTTTTGTTCTTCTAGAACCTGCTCTATCCTAAAAAGTGCATCTTCAATCAAAAATTTTGGTCTTGAATCCTTTTGCTCCATAGAATATGAACGAAGTTTTGTTTTTCTCAGGGCTTTTTCAAACAAATCTTCCTCATCTTTTTGTAAATCCAAAACGGCAAATTTTCCATATGTCAAAAGAGCAGGAACACTTTTAGAATTATTCATCACAACATGTAAAAGAAGGGTATAGGCTCTTTCGTAATACTTAGCGTTATACGACCATATTGCACTGTTTACATAGGTTAAATCAGAGGGCTCTACACCATATTCAAGTGTTGAAAGAGATATTAGCTCTGCCCTCTCCCGTTCTGCAGAATCATAATCTCCCAACATCACGTATGCATCACTTGCAAGTGTTACATTGTTATCAGTAATTCCATTTTTCTTCTCATAGTCTAAGTTTTCTATACAAAGATCATAGTTTCCTGCATCATAGTGAACCTGTGCCCAAAAATTATTTTCATTACCTTCAATTCTGTCCTGAAAACTTGCTGCAGTTGCGTAATCACCATTTTTTAAGAATGGAAGTACCGCATTCACAAGCCATTTTCCGTTTCCCGTAGCATTATAGCTGTCGCGGTACACCTCTGACATTGCTGGGGACAAAAGATTTTTTTCATTATTCAGTTTTAAAACAGCCTCTGAATATAGTGAACCATAATTTGTTCCAGACAGGGACGACGAATACTTTAAGGCCTCGCTAATTCTATTTTCTCTTAATAGAAAATGAGAATAAACTGCTTTTAATTCTGCATTATCAGGAATTTTTTTTATGGCATTTAAAAGTGTTTTTTCTGCAAGGGTTTTCTCGCCAAGGGTAATAAATCGTTTATAAATTCCCAGACGAGCATATGCGCTATAAGAATGTTTAGAAGCCTTTTTTAAAAGCTTTAAGGCATCTTCTGTTTGTCCCAATCTGATGTAAGTATCTACTTTATCTAATGATGACAATAACGAAAGGGAATCTGATGATGAATTACATGAAAAAAGAAAAAATCCTGCAAAAAGAAAGCTTAATGCAGGAGTTATAAATCTGGATTTCAGTTTCCAGTCAATTTTCATAGGCTTTTTTCCTGCTTAATCAGCAGAAGCAGTTTTGCTTATATTATCCAGAACGGCATTTACAAACTTAAACGCATCGTCCTGCCCGTATTCTTTTGCAATATCAATGGCTTCATCTATGATAATTGTTGACGGAACATCTTTTTGATAAAGCAGTGCATATACGCTCATACGCAAAATCGCAAGGGATACTTTATTTATACGGTTTAACTCCCATCCCTTAAGATTTTTTGTAATAAGAGAATCAATTTTTTCCTGATTTTCAATTGCACCTGCAATCAGAATCCTTGCAAAAGTTGATGTTTCTAAATCAACAGTTTCACCTTCTTCTGTCCCATCGTTTTGACCATCTGCCCACGAAAGAGTCAAGACATCATCTTTAGACATTCCACCAACGTCCCAGGAATACAATCCCTGAAACGCTAATATTCTACCTTTTCTTCTAGACACTGTTATTTCCTGTTTACCAATTTAACAGCTTATCCAGTGCTGCACCTGTTTTTTTCCGGTCTACATTTTCAGGAGTATCAAGAGATTTTGTTACATCCTGAACAGCAGCTATCATTGCCTGACTCTGTTTTTGCTGTGTAAGGTTTGATTTTATGTAATCATAAACAGTGATTGTCGTCTCAGGCTGGACTACATCACTCAAGCCAAGCATTTTTGCACTGTATTTTGCACGAACTGAATAGAACTGAAAGTCGTTTTCTGTTTCTGTAATTCCAGAAATATAATTTACATCCTTTCCAAAAAGTTCAAGAAGTTCATTATAAGAAACTCCAAGCTGCTGAGCATGCTGAGTTGTTTTGCTTATAAATAAATCACCACCCTGATAATCTTTTGAATTAGAAGCATTCGATTTAATTTTATCAGTTGTTGTTTTCTTGTCCTTAAAATCCTTCAAGAGATTTTCTGCCTTTGTTTTTGCCGCTGTAGCATCATTTCCTTTCGGGAAAATTACAAGAAAGAGTTTAAGCATATCATTCTGAACAAAACTTGACTTATTCAATTCATAGAATGCACGGATTTCTTCATCGCTAGGAGCAGCTTTTTTTATCTCATCCTGTTTCTGCTGCATAACATAATTCTGAGCAATCAGTTGATTTTTTAAGTAAGACTTATATTCAGAAACACCCATGCCCACTGTCGACTTCATATACTCGTCAAGGGATTTTCCTGTCTGCTGTTTTACAATTTCTTCAAACTCAGCCTCTGTTACGCTTCTTCCAAGCTGCTGACTTACATTTGCAAGGAAATAATTATTAACCTGAGTATCTGTAATAGACATTCCAGCCTTTGAAGCAGCCTGAACAACTAATTTTTCGTCAATCATGGCATTTAATATTTCTTTTTTTTCGTCAACTGTAAAAGATGAACGTCCGTTCTGGCGACCGTAAACATCAACACGACTTTTAAGCTGCTTTAAAGTAATTGTTTCTGACTTATTTAGTTTTACAATTGCCAACGGCTGTAAATCTGCCTGTGCAAAAAGAGAACTTGTGGCAGCAAGAATAAGTGATAAACAAAATGCTAAACGTTTCATAATCATTCCTTTTTTATAATTTATGCCCCGTAAACACGAAACATGAATGGTCTTCTGAAAATATTTTCAAAAAACCCCTTATATCTAACAACCAGTTTTAAGTCTGGTTACAGTTTTTTATGCATCAAGCGGAAGTCCGCCAGAAATTACAGCACGAATTCTACGTACACCTGCAGAAGAAGACTGTTCTTTTGTAATTTTAAAGTCACCAATCTGAGCTGTATGCTGAACGTGAGGTCCACCACAAACTTCCTTGCTGAACCAGTCTGTTTTAGAATCGCGGCCAATGGTATAAACTTTTACCTGCTCACCGTACTTATTTGCAAATAAAGCTCTTGCACCTTCTGCTTTTGCCTGGTCAAGAGTCATTATTTCCATTGAAACAGGAAGGTCTTCTTTTATTTTTTCATTTACGATTTCCTCTACTTTTTTAATTTCTTCCGCAGTCATCGGACGTTCAAAAGTAAAGTCAAAACGCATACGTTCGTTATTGATATTTGAACCTTTCTGAGCAACCTGGTCTCCCAAAACATTTACGAGAGCCTGCTGTAAAAGGTGTGTTGCAGTGTGATATTTTGTTGTTACGTCAGACTGTTCTGCAAGTCCTCCTTTTGCTTTTCCAGCGTCAAGAGATTTTGAAGCTTCCTGGTGTTTTCGCTCAGCTTCCTTAAATCCTTCTACATCCACTGTAAATCCGTTCTCGGCTCCCAGTTCCTGAGTAAGTTCAAGAGGATATCCGTATGTCTCGTACAAATTATATGCAACCTTACCAGAAATAATCTTTTTAGGATTTTTCATAAGGTTTGGAAGAAGTTTCTGGAATTCAGCCTCACCTTTTTTTAATGTAAGACGGAATTTTTCTTCTTCGGCTGTAAGTTCTTTTTTAATTTTCTGGGCATTAGTCTCAAGTTCCGGATAAGCAATCTTAAAGTTCTCGATTACTGCATCCGCAATCTCTGCAAGGAATGCTTTTTCAATTCCAAGTTTCATTCCATGACGAACAGCACGACGGATAAGACGGCGTAAAACGTATCCTGCTCCCACATTTGACGGAGCAACACCCTTTACATCACCGATAATAAATACAGATGCACGGCTGTGGTCTGCAATAATACGTACCGATTTGTCTTTTTCTTCATCTGAACCGTATTTATAATTTGAAAGTTGTTCAATTTTTGCAATTATAGGTTGAAAAACTTCTGTCAGATATACCGAAGTCTTTCCCTGTAAAATACAGTTTGTACGTTCAAGTCCCATTCCTGTATCTACATTTTTCTTTGGAAGAGGAACAAGAGTTTTTTCGTCTACACGATTATACTGCATAAATACGTTGTTCCAGATTTCCATCCAGTTTTCACTGTCAGTTCCTTTATTCGAACCCTGCGGAGGAAGCCCTTCTCCAACCCAATAAAAAATTTCTGTATCCGGACCGCATGGACCTGTAGGACCTGCTGCCCACCAGTTATCACTAGCCGGCAAATATGCAATTTTATCTTCCGGCATTCCATTTTCTTTCCAGTAAGAAGCAGCTTCTTCGTCCCGTGGAGCATTTTCATCACCCGCAAAAACTGTTACGGAGATTTTTTTCGGATCAAGTGCCAGCCATTTTGGGCTTGTTAAAAATTCGTAAGAATAAGAAATAGATTCTTTCTTAAAATAATCGCCTAAAGACCAGTTACCAAGCATTTCGAAACATGTTAAATGACTTGGATCTCCTACCTCATCAATATCACCTGTACGAACGCATTTTTGATAGTCAGTAAGACGTGTTCCTGAAGGATGCTTTTCGCCTAAAAGATAAGGAACAAGAGGGTGCATACCTGCGGTTGTAAAAAGAACTGACGGGTCGTTTTCTGGGATTAATGATTGTCCAGAAATTTCAGCATGATTTTTAGATTTAAAAAATTCAATATACTTAGAACGTAATTCATTAGCTGTCATAGTTCTTGTATTTTATTGTTTTACAGACAGAAATTCAATAGAAAAGAAAATGTATATAAAATCTGCTTTCGGTCGAGTGCTTCACAAGCACCGTAGTGAACTTTTTAGGGTAGAATTCCTAGGGCGAAACAGTTCAGACGGTTTTGTCCCGCCTCTCCCTTGCGCAGATTTTATTCCGCTACTCTTTTTTATTGCCTCGTATAATCTGCTTCCGGTCGAGTGCTTCACAAGCACCGTGGTGAACTTTTTAGGGTAGAATTCCTAGGGCGAAACAGTTCAGACGGTTTTGTTCCGCCTCTTATTAGCTGTCAGTCTTTCGCAAGGCGGTCTTTTTTAATGTATACGGCTGAGCTTCCGTCTGAAAAAAGCCGTCGGGACGAACGACAACCGGCTGCATCAATATCGTGTCCTTATCATCTAATGTTATTTCTTTTACTTTACCATGTCTGTCGGTCTGTGTTTTAGTTATTTTTCCAAAAGAAAGAAGATAATAGCCTTCAAAAACCTTAGTCTGTGCATCACTTCTAAACTGAAGAAGCTGGACACCAGAAACAGTGTTTCGCATAAAACGCCCACTATCGCTAATTCCATCTCCCTGTGCCGTATAAGTTGAATCTGTAAAAACATAATAAGTCTGATTCATCGAAAGCCAGGCAGGAGAAGCGATTAATGCATCAATAACGGTCTTTGACTGTGCTTCTTGATTTTTAGAAACAAGTTTTGTACTTATTTTTTTATAGTTTCCGTCCCATAAGGAACTTTCACCAATAATCATTCGTACATCATCTTGTATGCGGATTCGAATTTCATCAATATTCACAAGGGAAATGTCAAATCGGCGCTGAAGATTTTCAATTGACTTATTTACAGATGAAAAATACATTCCGTTACGGCGCAAATTTGAATTTAGCCAGGAATAAACTTCCTCACTATCCTGATAATGAAAGATAATTTCGTGTGCATCATAATCAAAAAAGATATAACGCATGCTTCCGTCTGAAGAATCAGTTTTATACCACAATCCATTTAAGAATTTTGCAAAAGAAGCCACCGTTCCATCCTGAATTTTTGAAAGTTCTTTTGCAGCGATTCGGCTTCCCGTTACACGGATTTGTCGTACCTGAGTATAAATTCCTTCGTCTTCGTTCCAGTCATACATTGTCTGTATCTGATCAAGTCTTGTTACATCTCCAGAACCGTCCGCCGCATATACCCATACAGGAAAACTCGCCGCTTTTGTCTGACTTAACTCATAAGCCTCGTTTCGCTCAGACTGCTGGATAAAAATCGTTCCGTCAGCCTCAAAATCACCGATTTTTGTAAGAACAAACTCGTTGCGTCTGTTACGGCTTCCGTTAAAAATACAAAGCACCGAATGACCGTTATCAGTTACCCCCTGATAAACAAGGGAATTTTTATGATTGCCAATAACATCAAGGCTTGTACATGCAAAGGTTCTTATTTGAGATATATTAGTCGCAATCCATGCAGCTCTGATATATGACTGTGAAGAAGGATTGTAAAGTCCAACTATAAGTCCTAAAAAAGGACTTTTAGAAGTTTTAACGATATTGATCTGATCATCATAGCCGTCCCCGTCAATATCCATTGTAACAACGCTCAATAAAGTTTCATCATTTGCAAGTTCTATAAAAGAAGTTTGTTCGTATTCTTCGTAATCGCTGGTTTTACTGACTTCTTCTCTCCCCTGAGAGTCTACAATCGGAGTAATGACCTTTGCTCGTAAATATGAATTATCATTAGAAAAGAGAGTCTTGCCGATAAAAAAAAGTGCTAAAAATGCCGCGACAATAATAAAAATTACTGGAATTGTTTTTTTCATACGCTGATATTATACAAGTAATAACGAAACCCGTTCAAGGTTACATAAAAATGCAGATTCTGCGTTTATTTTACAAAACTTGACATTTATTTCCATATAAATACAATTTTCTGTCATGATTAAGAATATTGAAATTTTTGAACACACTCCTGTTCCAAAGGCAGTTTTTAAGTTTGCCCTGCCTACAGTTTTAAGCATGATAGTGGCAGTTTTATATAACATGGTGGATGCCTTTTTTGTTGGACAGACAGGAGACCCAAGCAAATTTGCCGCTGTAAATGTTGCAACTCCAGTATTTTTGTTTTTAATGGCAGCTGGAAATATTTTCGGTATGGGTGGCTCATCATTTATCAGCCGAGCCCTGGGAGAAAAAAACTATGACAAGGTAAAAAACATAGCTTCATTCTGTCTTTACGCAGGTATATTTACAGGAATAGCAGGCGGTGCGCTCATTCTTATAAACATTGACTGGATTCTTACGGCAATAGGCACAACAGAAACGACAGCACCTTTTGCCAGAGAATATCTTAATGTAATTGCCTGGGCTGGACCTATAATTGTACTTTCAAACGCATACACAAACCTTCTTCGCGGAGAAGGAGCTGCAAAAAATTCAATGAATGGAATGATGGCGGGAACAATCGTAAATATTATTCTCGACCCGATTTTTATATTAGACAGTTTTTTGGGAATTAACTGTTTGGGGATGGGAGTTTCAGGAGCCGCAATTGCAACAATAATCGGTAACACTGTTTCTCTGGCAATATATTTTATTCACATAGTTTCAAAAAACTCTGTACTTAGCATAAATCCAAAATATTTCAAAATTCGTAACGGAATTCTTAAAGGAGTACTTGCAATAGGTCTTCCTGCAAGCCTTACAAATATTTTAATGAGTTTAAGCTCAATCCTTACAAACAACTTGCTTGCTTCTTATTATGGAACAGCGGTTACGTCCCAAAGACTTCTTCCTTTTGTTACAACTTTTATAGACGGAATTCCAGTTTATGGCGATATTCCCACAGCAGCAATGGGTGTTGCCCTCAAGGCAAACATGCTGGCAATCTTTATTCAATTAGGAATTGGCATGGGTGTTGCCCCCCTGATCGGATACAATTTCGGTTCAAAAAATTACACCAGAATGAAAAGTTTCATGAAATTTGCAATTGCGGTAAACGTAATAACAGGCTGTCTTTTAACGGGAATATACTTTATATTTACAAAGCAAATCATAAATATATTCTCAAAAGACCCAGCTGTGGTGGCAATGGGCGTAAACATGATTTATTCCCTTATGGCTTCCACCCCGATAATCGGAATCATGTTTGTCTTTAATTTTTCTTTTCAGGCAATCGGCAAAGGCATACAGTCGTTAATACTTGCAGTAAGCAGACAGGGAATAATATTCTTACCGGCAGTATTAATAATGAACCGTTTTTTTGGAATGAACGGAATAATTTTTGCCCAGCCTATCGCAGACGCAATCGCAGTTTTTATCGCCTGGACAATGTTCTTAGGAATAAATAAAAACCTTAAAGCACAATAAAAATAATCTCAAAAAGATAGGGAGCTTTTTCCCGCTTTGCGCCCTTCCGCTAAACGCTCCATCCCGCTCCCTCCAAGTCGGGAGCGGGACGCCTTCGGCGGGGCTACAATCGGGGCTAAAAAGTGATTACGTACCACAAAACTTTTTCTAGAAAATAACAAAAAATTGTATTATAATAAGTTCAATAATAATTACTAAAAGTTATTGTGGAGAAGTTCATGAAATTTTTTTTTAGCGTAAATATTATACATACACTTGTAAAAATGGTTGTATTCTTCTTTATAGTAATAATAATTTCTTCCTGTACTGCGGATGTAGAAAAGCATTCTGAAGATAAAATCAGATATGAGCAACTCATTGAAAAAGATGGAAAGATTGAAATTCCTTTTACATGTCGCGATTTCAGGGGCTTTAATGAAGAAGGCACAGGTGAAGGTTTTATAACGCAAGAAATTAAAAACCTTTACGGCTCACCATTTGCAGTAGGTAAAGGACACCCTAACTTTGAAAATTATAATGTTATTACAGAAGGATTGGTAGAAAACAAATTAGGAAAAGACGGTCTCCCTGTTTTTTTGAAAGCAAAAATAGAACCAATAACAAAAGAATCATTCGACATGTGGTATAGGGATGTGCCGGGAATCAACAAAAATTTCAATAAAGTTTTAACGTTATACCGTACAAATGATGAAGAAACGACATACGAATATAAATGCAGTAGTTTTTTTCCGATTGATGGCGAAGGATTTGGAAATGGCATCAATTCTCACAACTATGGATTCACGGATGATATGTGCTTTTATTTAAAATATGGCGGATTCGGTCTAATTACCATCGAAGGAGATGATGATATATGGATTTTTATAAACGGTAATCTTGCAGTTGATTTAGGAGGATGCCATAGTCCTCAAAGGGCTGCTGTAAATCTTCTTTACGATCAAGAAAAATATATTGATGGTAAGTCTCTTAAATATAATTCAAGTTTAGATATCTTGGAAAACCAATATGTTGAAGTAAGAATATTTCATGCTGAACGTCACTCAACAGGTTCAACTTTTAACTTAAAACTTACACTATCTACTATATATGAAGAAAGGTAAAATAAGCAAAAAGGGGCAGATTATTAAATA
>JAZSJM010000150.1:0-4414 GCA_045534325.1 Treponema sp.
TATTTTGACTGCCCTTGTAGCTGGAACAACTGGTACTTTAGCTGCCGTTACGGGAACAACATACGATACAACTGCTGA
Organism: Treponema sp.; assembly: GCA_045534325.1. GTDB lineage: Bacteria > Spirochaetota > Spirochaetia > Treponematales > Treponemataceae > Treponema_D. The sequence continues at coordinate 79 of JAZSJM010000150.1, forward strand.
TACAACAACATCTCAGATTGTTGGTCTTAAGGGATTTGAAATTCAGGCAAATGCTATAACTGCTAATACATACGGTACATATACTGAATGGGTAGAAGCTACGGCAGCAACCCATAAACTCAGCAATATTGGAGTTACTCTGTGGGATTCAACAAACGGAACTACAGCTGGTGTAGGTGATACTGTTGATGGCGAAGGCAATTACACTGCATTCGGCTCTCAGTGGACTGTAATCAATATTCCAATCTATATTGACCTTGCAGATGACCAGAAACCTGTTCCTGCCATTAAGGCTGTTGAAGCAGTTGAAGATGAAGGTCATGTTGATTTGAGTTCTACTTTACCTTCAAGATACTTCAGCGGAACAAGTGGCTATCTTGATACAGATACAAAGATTTCTGGAAAGGTTGAATTTACAGGAACAATTACTGATGAAAAGCGTGTTAACTCAATTGCTTTAACAACAAGTTCAAGGTTCAATAATACTCAGATTTCTGCAAAGACAATTGCTACATATAATACAGCTACAGGAGCATACACAATAACACAACCTGCAACGGGCCTTGTATTTGCAATTGTATCAAATGAATTTGATACTCAGACTGGTCATACAGTTGAATGGAGTTTAACAGTAGATTCAAGTTATGTAGCAAATATTGCTTCTGCTGACGTTACATTTACAATTACGGCTGCTGACGGTTCAAATACAGATACAGATGCACAGCGCGTCGATATTGTTCCTTACATAACGGGAATATGGCGCTTAGTTCAGGATGATTCAGCTTCATCAGATTACGTTACAGTAAATGGTTCTAGATACGTTGATGGTACAACAAATCGTTCTCGATATGGAGATTACGCTGTTGTAAAGGGAGAGTATTTGCGAGTAACCGGATATAACCTGCCAAATGCAAACGTTAATGCAAATGCAACAGGAACATATGTACATGTAGGCAATACTGGCGTAGCAACAACAAATATTACAGGTACAAAAGAATTTGTATTCCAGGTACCTGCAAACTCAGGCGAATTGAGAATCAGTGTAAGCAATATTCTTAGTATTAATGAAAAGAATAGTAATTCGCAAGAAACTACAAATCTTGAAAAGCGTAATGCAACTGAATTCTATTATGACAACCGTTATCTTCGTGTTTGGGATATAAATCATCAATTTACGAATATTCCTACAACTGCAACGACTCCAGCTATGGCAATCGGAAACGATGGTTCATTATATGGTCAGTATGTTCGCGGTACAGATGCTCAAGTTATTTTGATAAATGGACTTGACGGAAGTGGACGTCAGATTTTCCGTTGTTATGACCAACCATTAAATTCAACTGCTCTATCTGTAGATACAAAAGCATCTGCAAATGGTGGAGGAGCATCTTCTCTGTTTTTTATGGCAAATGTTGGAAACTCTGGTACTGTAGACAGTTGGGCAATGACAGATGTAGCAAACACAGGTAGTGTTGCAGCAATTGGATTAACAAGTGCCCAACTTACTAACAAAGATACTGGTTTCGGTACAGGAAAAGTTGTAACAATTGCCGGAAACCCGTTAATGCGATTGGATTCGAATGTTCAGACTTCTTTCTATCCGTTAGCAAGTTACTCAATGAAACGAGAAATTACACCGGATCTTTTGACTTCTCCAAGAACAGCGAAATATGGAAACGCATTACATAATGTATTCTATGATTCTCAAACAAAAGGATTGAAATATTCCTATGTTTCTACAGATGAAAGTGGAAACTATATGGAAGGTTCAATGGCTGGTTGGGTAGTAGTTGATGGTGGTTACAATGGACAGGATCGTTTACATACATGGTCAACTTCATCATATACAAACGGACAGTATGGACTTGCAAAACGTGCTAATAATAATAATGCGGTATTTACAAGTACAAATAATAATACAAATACTACTGGTGCAAAAAATGGTGCACAAGGTGCAGCTTATTCAAATGACTTGATACAGTTGACACCTGCAAATAAGAGTGCAACTTCATGTACTGTAACTGTTAATGATGCTAATTATTGGCGAACAAGGCTTATTGCTGGTTCTACAATTGCGTTCCTTACAAATGGGGAAACAATGACGATTGATTTGACAGAGATTACAAATGTTACAAACAATGGAACGACATTTACTCTTACTTATAACAATTGTCCAGGTGCCGTAGATGCTAATTATGCAACAATTTACACAGGTGAATATAATGTTGTAGGTCTTACATCTGCAACATCGGCAACAGTTGATACAAGAACTTCAATTACAACTCGTAGTACGGCTGCCGGTAAGTATTCTGATATTGATGTAACATCTGGTGGCTATCCAGTAATTGCTTATTTTGATTCAAAGAATGAAACAGTTCGTGTTGTTTATGCTACATCAACATCACCTACTGTTGCTTCTAGCTGGAATCGTGTTGAAATACCAGGCGTAAAGGGTGGTACACATGTTTCAATGAAGATTGACCCAAATAATGTAATACATATTATGTACAGAAATTCTCTTGGTGCAATGGAATATGTAAATGGTACTATTACTGGTGGTGTGAACAGTGCAATTACAGGCATTACATTCGGGGATGTTGAGACAATTGATAGTGACAGTACAACTGGTACTTATGGATCAATTTCAACTATCTACAACTTCGAATCTTCTGACGGTTCTTATACACCTTGTGTAACATACTTAAATTCAGAAGAAACAGAAAACGCCCTAAAATATGCTGTTCGCCGCAAGATTGATGATGGCAATGACTCATATAAATGGGATGCAATCATAATGCCGGCCACAGAACGATATGCTGTTGGTGGAAGTAGAATCTATCTTGGTGGAAAATCAAGTGAATGGACAACCGTTACAAATGATGGCGTCTCTGTTGCAGACTGTTATTCTACTGTAGGTTATCTTTCTTCTGGTATGGATGTTGTTTTCCTTAAAGTTGAAAAATAAACATTATATTTAATTGGTTGTAAACCATTGCAGCATAAATAAAAAGTCCTTAGAAGTTACATTTCTGTATTCTAAGGACTTTTTTTTGTTAAAATGTTAAATGTATTTATTAGCAAAAAGAAGATTTAATTAAATATTTATTTTAAAGCCCGTACTTTAATTTTTGCTCCGATTTCTTTTGCAAGGTCTTGTTTTTGCTCAAGGGTTAAATCAACTTCGCGACTAAGTCCTGCAAGAGGGGTATTTGTTGCAGCAATCCAGTAGCGTGCATCATCTGATTGTCTGTCTGGGGTTTTGCAATGTGCTAAAACAGGTGCAAGTCCTGTATTGCGGCTTAATTGTTCTTGTCCTTGAGTTGAAAGTAAATACATTATCATTTTTGTAAAATCAGCGTTTTTCTTTTGAGGAACTGCATAGATGATTTTTGCTGTAAAATTTCTTTCTCCAGCGGATTTCTGAGAAGGCAAATAAATAGAAGAAAATCTTTCGATTGTTGCATTGTCAACTTTCCTATGCTGCTCAAGACTCATAAAAGCAGAGCTGGCAAGGCGAGCTTTTAAAAATTCATTTACATCGTTTTTTGTTAAGTTAAAACTTTCTTTATTCAATAATCCTTTTTGATACCATTTTGAAAGATTATCAACAGTTGAGTATAGAGGAGAATTATAATCATCACACAGGGTTTCTGCTAAAAGTGGAGGATTCCAACTTTCATTTTTGTTTTTTTCAATTATTTCTACGGCCTTTAAGTATTCTGCCGTGCCGTCAAATGCTTCTACTAAAGCCCCATAGAGGTCCAGGGCTGTTGGAGCGTCCTTTCCTGCAAAGATAAGGGGATTTTTTGTTATTTTAGATTCTACTGATAAGAATTTTTCTATATCGTTCCAGGTTGCGATTGACCTTAGTTTAGAGCGGTTAAAAGCACCTAAATCAATATCCATTTCAAAATGGTCAGACAATAATGGCATTGCAATTACTCTTGTGTTTTCTTCATTTGTAATTGCAGAAGAGCGGATTGAAGAAGTCATTTCTGAAAAAGGAGATTTTGAAATATAACTTTTTTTATGAGCTAATGATGAGGCTTTTTTTACCGCAGCACCGCTGACTGTAAATAAAATACTGCAATTTTTTACACTATAAGCCTGACTTTCTAAAGTTCTGGACGAATCAAGAGTTTTATATTTGTATTTTAAGTTAATTGAGCTATTCCAATCATCAATTGTTTTGATAATTGAGTTTATTGTAGATTCTTCGATTCCGTAAAATGCAATTACAGGAGGTTTTAATAGGTTAAAAATAACAACAAATAGAATTAGTGCAAATAAAGTGCAGGCACTTATACAAACTGTTTTCTTATCTGATAAAAATTTT
>JAZSJM010000235.1:0-6629 GCA_045534325.1 Treponema sp.
CTTCTAACTGTACAGACTTTCAGTCTCGCCGCCTGAACGTTAAATACCATGATGACGACGGAAAGAATAAATATGTTCACATGCTCAACGGAACTGCAATAGCGGTAGGAAGAGCAATGCTTGCAATAATGGAAAATTACCAGAATGAGGATGGTTCAATTACGGTTCCTCCTGTTTTAGTTCCATTCTGTGGATTTGATAAAATCGGTCCAAAACCACAAATAAAGGACCCGATTTATCATGCATCAAAAAAATAAATAAGAAAATATAACTGCTTACCGTGAATGAGTAAAAACATTCACGGTTTTTTATTTTACTTTGTCTTCTAAATATCTGGCATCCTCAAGCTTAATATTAAAAAAATCGCAGACAATGCAGCATTTAGTTTGCGAATCATCCTCGTAAATTGCCTCAACTTTTATCTCTGTATAAACAGTTCGTTCTTTTATTGGTCCGTTTAATATAGGAAAAGAAAAAACAAGTGAATATTCATTTCCTTCATTAAACTCCAAATCTTCTTTAAAACATGCAAAAACAACTTTTTTGTCGTCAACATAAATTAGAGAAGGAGGATTTTTTCGTTCTTTTATTGACCGTGTTTCCTGCTCAATTTCCTGAGTCAAAAACCTGACGACAGAAATAAGAAAAAGACCGTTTCCAATTAATTTACCATCGCTTCGGCACTGCATTACAAACTTTTCAAGGTAAGTTTTAGCAATCTGTTGTTTTTGTTCTTCTACATCACTCCATTTTGGTTGTGAAAAAGGAGAATATTCTGGTAAAAAATTACATTTAACAAACTGATTTTCTTTTACAGTAGAATAATAAAGCAGGGCTTCAAAATCATTAATTTTTTTTACTTTTTTTTCTTCAATCTTTTTAATAACCGCAGGAATTACAAGGGCAAGACCAGAATTAACGGATTTAACTGTTGTAATAAAATACAAGCCCAGTCTGTTAAAATAAAACTGAACCCTAACCTTTTTTCCATCAAAAAGCTTGACTGCTTGCGGAGGATTTTTTAAAAGAATTATTCCCTGCTCCAAAACCGTAAACTCTTCCCCAGGTAAAGCTACAGGAAATACGCCTGATTCTATATTCCTTTTTTTCTGCTGCAAATCATCCCCAGCAGTTGATTCTTCTGTAACAGTTACAGGAACATTTCCATCAATCAAATACTGGAGGACAAGTTGACGCTCAATACCAGTCAATTCATTTTGTAACATCAAATTTCTCCATTTTTAATAAAGATAATTGATTTATTTTCCAGGAATCATTTGAGAAATAAAAATATATAATAACATCTATGAAACCTGTATCATTACGAACTAAACGGACAGGAACTTCATAAAGAGAAAACATTTCGATTCCCTGACCGATAAAGTATTCATCAAATAATATTAAATTCGTCTCTGTTTTTTCAGGAAAGTCACAGTTAAAAAAGTCTTTCCATTTATCTTTTAAATCTTTTAATAAAAGAGAATATTCAAAAATATCCTCTGACTTAAAACCTGATGTAGAAAAAGAATATGAACACAACCCCTCGATAAAATCTTTAGTCATTGCCTTAATATTTGAATCAAGAGAAGACAAATCAAGGGATGAAAACCCCTCTAAATATGGATAGAGAGATTTAAGTTCAGATGAATATTTAGAATTTAAAAACACAGAAGGATTTAGTTTTATATTCTTTTCAATAGTTTTATAAGTATTTATCTGCTGAATAAGTCTGTCGCCTTCCAATTCATCAGTCCATGTAATTTCATTTTGCTTTTTTTCTGCGATATCTTTTAACAAATCTTCATCATGGAGAAAATCATTTTTGGCAGAATTAGAACAGGAGAAAAACAAAGAGATAAAAAAAGTTAAACAGAAAATTTTTACAAAATCATTCATACTTGGTTTTCCAGATTTCGTATTTTTTTAATGTTGAATCAGGTTTTGACGTCGTATAACCATAACCATTACGACGTTCTTTTGAAATTTCATTAAAGGATGAAACATACTTGCACCCGCGGTCACACCAGACTGGAGTATTAACCTGAGGATATATTCCTTGAATAGGTTTTCGTGCCCCAGAAACAACATCAAATGTAGAATCCAAAGCATAAAATCTAGCCCAGATATCAGCTGCCCCCTCATCATCTTTCATTACCTGCTCATAATCATAAGAGCGTCCACCTAAAACTTCTCTCTCAGCAGGCAATTTAACTATCTTTTTTCCGTGAATTCTTACATCATCTCTGTTAAACCATTCACAGGCTGCCTTTATTGCTGATTTTATTTCTTGAGAGGGATTATTTTCTTCCATCAAAAATTCGACAAGTTTTGCAGACTCTAATGTGCATATAGAAGGCGGCTCAAATTCCCGTGCCCAAATAGGTTTTAAGCTATCATGATCATGCTGCTGACACCAGGCTGTAAGTATTTTTGTATCATCACTTAAACTGATAGTAATCTGAGTGGATAAAATACACTTAAGTCCTTTTTGATAAGCCAGTTCTGCCTTCTGTCTAATTTCCTGTGGGAAAACACAATATAAATCATTTCTGGCAATATCCCGTAATGTTCTAAGAGTGTCACTCATAACATCATCATTATAAGTAATTGCAAAGACATCTGCGCCTGTAAAACCACCAGAAAGTGGATGCTGAGCATTCAATATCCACTGTAAAGCTTTAAGGGCACAATCAAGATACCGATTATCATTAACCTGAGCGTAGACCTGTACCAGATATTTTATCTGAGAAAAAATATTTCTGTTATCAATTGTACTACCGTTTGTTGTTTCCATTTTCTCATAAGTAACAGCAGGAATATCCTTATTATTATTTTGAATCTGTATTAGTTCCTCCAGACTGTACTTTCTTTGAAAATCAAGATTTTTAGCCCATCCTCCGTCAGGATTTTGAAGATAAATCATATTTTCTGCAAATCCTAGAATTTGAGTGGTATCATATAACTCCCATGGAGGAATAGAGTTCGGATAAATATATCTGGCGTGGTTAAAACCGTCTGAAAAATCGTTTATATCAATTGCAATATAGTGTTCATTTACTTTTTTGTTGAATTCTGAAATTTCTTTTTGAGACGGAAGAATTAAGGTATTATTTGAATTTGATTCACAGGAGAAAAATAAACATACTAGAGATAAAATAAAAAAATGATTTGTTTTCATGCCATTTTTTTTCATATTTTTATTTTACAAGGAAGCGTCTAAAAAAGCAATTTTTCTGTATAGTAGTTAAACACGAAAAAAACTACATTCTTGAAAACGACTCCCATAATCGATATAATTAGATAAAATTTATTTGAGGTACTTTAATGGCTCTTACTTTAGCTGAAAAAATCTTACAGGAACATATTGTTCCTGAAGCCTGTCAAAACATTGACTTTAAGAAAGGAACTCCAATTCCCCGTGGTGAGGATATAGCAATAAAAATTGACCAGACATTGACCCAGGATGCAACAGGAACAATGGCTTATCTTCAGTTTGAGACAATTGGTATTCCTCGCGTTAAAACTGAACTTTCTGTATCATATATTGATCACAATACCCTTCAAACTGACTTTAAAAATATGGATGATCACAGATATCTTCAGTCAGTTGCGGCAAAATACGGCCTTTATTTTTCACGTCCAGGAAATGGTATATGTCATCAGGTTCATCTTGAATCATTTGGAAAACCTGGAAAAACTCTTTTAGGTTCTGACAGCCACACTCCTACAGGAGGCGGTATCGGAATGATTGCAATAGGTGCTGGTGGACTTGATGTAGCTGTTGCAATGGGAGGCGGAGCATTCCACACCCCGATGCCAAAAATTTTTGGTGTAAAACTAACTGGAAAACTTCGCAAAGGAGTTGCAGCAAAAGATATTATCCTTGAAGTTTTAAGAAGAGAAACAGTAAAAGGTGGTACAGGAGCCATTTACGAATATTTTGGCGATGGTGTAAAAAACCTTACAGTTCCACAACGTGCAACAATTACTAATATGGGTGCAGAACTTGGTGCAACATGTTCAATTTTCCCTTCTGATGAAAAAACAAAAAAATTCCTTGAATCAATGGGACGTTCATCGGATTGGAGCGAGCAGAAAGCAGATGAAGGTGCACAATATGATAAAATCATAGAAATTAATCTTGATGAACTCCATGCACTGGCTGCATGCCCTCATAACCCGGATGTTATTGACAGCGTAAAAAATCTTTCAGGAAAGAAAGTAACTCAGGTAGTTATCGGTTCATGTACAAACTCTTCTCTCGATGACCTTGAAAGTGTAGCAGCAATCGTAAAGAGTAAACACATTGCCCCTGGCGTAGAAGCTGGAATAGCACCAGGAAGCCGTACAACAATTCTGATGGCGTCTAAAAGCGGAATTCTTGAAACTTTATATGAAGCTGGATTTAGAATTTTGGAAAGTGCCTGTGGGCCTTGTATTGGACAAGGTTTTGCACCTAACTCAGAGGGTGTAACACTTCGTACTTTTAATCGTAACTTTAAGGGGCGCAGCGGAACAGCTGACGCAAATGTATACCTTGTTTCCCCTGAAACAGCAGCTGCTGCTGCAATAACTGGTGTATTTACAGAAGCAGAAACCCTTGACTATGATGATCCAGCATATTCTACAGGTATCAGAATTTCTATGCTTGACGGAAAAGATCCTAGACTTGATACATCTAAAATCCTTAACTGTACGACGAATCATGGAATGCTTATTGCTCCACTTTCAGAGAATGAAGCATCAAAGGTTGAAATTTTACGAGGACCAAATATCAAACCTTGTCCCCCATGTCGAGAGTATAAATCTAACCTTTCTCTTCCTGTAAGATTAAAAACCAGCGATAATGTATCTACAGATGATATCATGCCTGCAGGAGCTAAGGTACTTCCTCTACGCTCAAATATCCCGGAAATATCTAAATTTACCCTTACACGCTTAGATGAAACATTCTATACACGTTCTGAAGAAGCAAAATTTGCTGACTGCTGTGTTGTCGGAGGAGAAAACTATGGTCAAGGCTCAAGCCGCGAACATGCAGCACTTGGTCCGATGTACCTTGGTGTAAGAGCCGTAATTACAAAAAGTTTTGCCCGAATCCACAAGGCTAACCTTATTAACTACGGAATTATACCTATGACCTTTGAAAATTCTTCTGATTATGAGAAAATTCAGCAGGGAGACACTCTAGAACTGGTAAATCTTGATGATTCCCTTAAAAACAATAAACCGTTTACAGTTATAATTAACGGCAAGACAGAAATTAAATGTATAAATGATATTGCAAAACGCTCTGCAGATATTATTATGGCAGGCGGACTTGCTGCTTACACACGTAAAGGCGGAAACTAAGGGGATAAAACTTATAAAAATATAAAAAGACAATTAGTTTATGTTTTTATAGACAAATTTCAAGAACTTCCCGTATTGAAGGACGCGGAAGTTCTTTTTTTTCAATTATAGTTTGCCCGATTAAGGTTTTTGTCTTATAATTAAAAGTAAATGAAGTATAGGGGAAAAAGATGAATATACATAATTTAATGGAAGAAGTTGTAAGTTACCGTGTTAATAAGTTATATGATCAGGTAAAAGAAGTTAAAGCCAGCTGGCTAACATGTGACTGCGATAATTGTCGTATAGATACAATCAGTTATGTATTAAATCGAATTGCTCCAAGATATGTTGTAAGCGGACGAGGTGTCACTCATGCAAGAGACGTAATGGAAGATCCTCAGGTACGTGCAGATATAGATTCCTTAGGACTGGAAGGAATAAGAATTGTAAGCAGTACAAAAAGACCTTTCCATTCTTCAACAAGAAAAGAATGTGTTATTCAGACCTCTGCAAATCCGGTTTTCAATTTTCCCACAATACAGGGAACAATTCTTGAAGGCAATACTTTTGAACCTCTTGTTGGAGCAACTGTTTCTCTTAAGTCAGATGGAAAAAATGTAGTTATGGCTGATGCTACATGGGCAAATCCAATAAATACATATAATAGCACAAAAGCTACATACAGTTTTTGGCCAAAAGCAATCGAGGCAAAAAAAGTTGATGAAACAAAAAAATTTCATTTTACCCTTGAAGTTACCTGCCCTGGTTATGATCCGATAAACTACTCTTTTGACGTAAATTTAGTCTCAGAAGATATAATTCGTGGTGAACTTGATACAACGGTTTCAATCAAAGTTATGGATTTAGTTATGTTCCGTTCTGAAATAATTAATCAGATGGACAGAATGATTAAAGAATAATTTTTGTAAAACATGACACTTCACCCTTAAGGTGATGTCCACTTGGTAACATATTTTACTTAAAAAAAAGTCGGAAATACTAAATAAAAAAAACCTTCTGTCGTTTTAACAGAAGGTTTTGAACTATCGGGATGACAGGATTCGAACCTGCGACATCTTGGTCCCAAACCAAGCGCGCTACCAGCTGCGCTACATCCCGAAAAAGTGGACAGTGAGAGACTCGAACTCCCGACAACCTGGGTGTAAACCAGGGGCTCTACCAACTGAGCTAACTGTCCGAAAACGCCGAATGATAAAAAAGTGGACAGTGAGAGACTCGAACTCCCGACAACCTGGGTGTAAACCAGGGGCTCTACCAACTGAGCTAACTGTCCG
>JAZSJM010000118.1:0-39143 GCA_045534325.1 Treponema sp.
AGCAGTATTTACAATGCTCCAGGACAAATTGCACATGCAATAATTCCGGAGCCTGAAAATTTAATCTGGTGTGCAAAAGAAATAGAAAAGCGTCAGGCAAACGGAGACATTCACTGCTACCTCGGATATATGCCGGATTGTGATGGCGACAGAGGAAATATCGTTTACTGGGACGAAGTTGAAAAAAAAGCAAAAGTGTTAAAAGCACAGGAAGTTTTTGCACTTTCAGTATTAGCAGAAGTTGCATATTCAATCTACCAGAGTAAGGTTCTGGACGGACAGGGACTTGTAAAAAAAGCTGAACAGTTTCTAAAAAATCATTCTGATAATACAGATTCTCCTTCAGCTATCGGAAAAAATCTGAAGCTTGCAGTAGCAGTTAATGGACCAACATCCATGCGAATTGATGAAATCGCAAACGCATTTGGAGCCCAGATTTTCCGTGGAGAGGTGGGAGAAGCTAATATAGTTAATCTGGCAAGAGAAAAACGTTCAGAAGGTTACACTGTAAGGATTTTAGGAGAAGGCTCAAACGGGGGAAACATCACTCATCCTTCTGCTGTAAGAGATCCAATATGTACGATTTTTGCTTTAATAAAACTTTTGGTTTTAAAAGATGAAATACATAACGGTGTCTATCATAAAGGATTGTTTCATTTATGGTGCGAAGCCAGCGACCAAATGGAAAAATACAAGGAAAATCCTTCTATCACAGATATTATTGCAACCCTCCCTCCTTATACAACCACTGGAGTTTCTGAAACAAGGGCTGTTCTAAAAATCAAAACTGAAGATCACGGTCTATTAAAGAAAAAATTCCAAACTATTTTTGAAGAACAATGGAATAATCATAGAGAAGAACTGAAAAAATCCTACGGCTTTTATTCATACGAAGCAGTACGCACAAACGGAACAAAAGAGATTAGAAATATCGATGACTATTCTCAAAGTAAAAAAGGCGGTTTAAAAATAATCTTTAAGAATGAAAAATCACAGCCGCTAGCATTTATGTGGATGCGTGGAAGTGGAACAGAAAATGTATTCAGAGTAATGTGCGATGTAAAAGGAAATAAACCAAAAGAAGAGCAATGGCTTTTACAATGGGAAACAATAATGATAAACAAGGCTGATAACAGCTGATAAAATAAATTATACTTTTGTCTTAGAAACAAATGGAGGAAATAGATGGAAAAAACACAAATTTTAGAAAGAGCAAAAAAATATGTTTCGGAAGAAAAAGATGAGCGATTTAAGAAAGAAGTCGAAGAATTAATTTCACAAGAGAATTATACAGAGCTTGAAGACCGTTTTTATCAGACACTTGAATTTGGAACAGGTGGTCTTCGAGGTATAATGGGTGGTGGAACAAACCGCATGAACACTCTAGAAATTAATCTTGCAACCCAGGGACTTGCAAACTATGTTCTTAAGGCATTCCCTGAAGAAGCAAAAAAAGGAACTTTAAGTGCTGTTGTTGCTTATGATTCAAGAAAAAATTCAGATGTATTTGCACAGGCAACGGCTTTAATTTTTGCGGCAAATGGAATTAAAGCATATCTTTTTACAGGGTTGCGCCCTACCCCAGAACTTTCTTTTGCAATCCGTGAACTAAAAGCTCAGACAGGTGTTGTAGTAACGGCCTCTCACAATCCACCGCAATACAACGGCTACAAAGCATATTGGGATAACGGTGCACAGGTAATTGAACCTCATGATACAGGAATTATCGATGAAGTTAATGCCGTAAAAGAAGTAAAAACAATTTCTAAGGAAGAAGCATTAAAATCAGGAAAACTTGTCCTAATCGATAAAGAAATAGATGAAAAATTCTGGTCAATGTGCAAGAATCAGCTTTTCCGCCCAGAACTTATAAAAGAAAAAGCCTCAACTGTAAAAATTGTTTACACACCTCTTCATGGAACAGGTGCAATGCATGTTGAAAAGGTTTTAGGTGATTTGGGATTAAAAGTTATAACAGTTCCACAACAGAGGGAGCCGAATGGAGCATTCCCGACAGTTGAAAAACCAAATCCAGAGGAAGCCCCTGCATTAAAACTCGCAGTCGAACTTGGCGAAAAAGAAAAAGCAGACTGTGTTATGGCAACTGACCCGGATGCAGATCGATTCGGTACAGCATTTCCAGGAAAAGACGGAAAATTTGTTCTTGTTTCAGGAAATCAAATGGGAGCACTTTTATGTGAATATGTTCTATTGAGTCGCAATGAACTTGGAAAACTTCCTTCAAATCCTGCAGCAATACGCTCGATTGTAACATCTCCTTTCTGCGATTATATATGTAAAAAATATGGTGTTGAAATGCACGAATGTTTGACAGGTTTTAAATGGATTGCAGCAGTAGAAGATGAATTTGAAAAAACGGGAAAAGAAAATTATGTATTTGGCTTAGAAGAGTCATACGGTTATAAAGTAGAAAAAGAAGTAATGGATAAAGACGGTGTATCAGCTGCGGCAATGTGCGCCGAAATGACTCTTTATTGGGCTTCAAAAGGAAAATCTATTTTAGAGCATCTCGATGACATGTGGAAAGAATACGGATATTTTGAAGATCGTGCTATTTCTCAAAATTTCCCTGGTTCTGCTGGAAAAGAAGTGATGGCATCTATAATGTCTAAACTCCGTAAAGAAGGTCTAAAAACTCTTGGAGGAAAAAATGTTGTTGAAATCCGCGATATTCAGGAAAGTATTAGTTACAATCCGCAAACACCTTCACAAAAAACAAAAATTAATCTTCCAAAATCAAATGTTCTTCAATTCATTCTGGAGGGTGGCACAATAGTATCTGCACGCCCGTCAGGAACAGAACCTAAAATCAAGTTCTACATTAATTCAAGAACAGAAGTTTCTTCAACATTAGAAGATGCAAAAAAGATTTCAGGAGAAACCTGCGATTTAATAACAAAAGAAATTAAATCTATTTTGGAAAATGCATAAATTATTTTGAAAAACTTACTCTATTAATTAAATTTTATAGAGCAAAATAGCAACATTCATTGCCCGGAGGCTAAAAAAGTTTTCCGGGCACATTTTATATATGAAAAGTCATTTAAGATTAATTACTTCATTACATAAAATAATAAAGTTATACGAAGAAGGAACAGTTTTTTGTGCCTTTGATACCGAAACATCAGGAATAAAAACAGATTGCGACCATATAATAGAAATTGGTAGCGTAAAATTTACAAAAGAAGGTGTAATCGACACTTATTCATCTTTAATAAATCTAAAAGAGCCATTAAGTCCTTTTATAATAAATTTAACTGGTATAACCGACAAAGAACTTTCTGTAGCACCATCTGTACAAAAAGTTATTCCTGAGTTTATGGCTTTTGCAGGAAATTCTGTATTTATTGCTCACAATGCACAGTTTGATTTACGTTTTTTAAATAGTGAATTAGAACGCCTTGAACAGAGTGAAATAAAAAATGAATGCATTGATACACTTAGATTAAGCAGACTGATGCTTCCAGAAAATAAAACATGGAAACAGACTTCTCTTGCCTCTCAATTCAATATAGACACAGCTTACGCTCATAGAGCTTTTGATGATGCAAAAGTATGTGCAGAATTATTCAAGATTTTAATTAAACTTCCAGTGCCCTGCAGAAAAAAGAAAATTAGCCTCGCGGAGCCTTTGCAGGGTCAATTGGCAGACCATTTTGGAACACCATCAGGCTGATTTGACTTTTTGAAGAATAACTGTCTATTCCTGCTGTCCCGATTTTTGTTTTATAGTCTATGTATTCACCTTTATTTACAAGAACCTTTCCAAGTCCAGTATATGCGTAAATATGACCTGTTTTACTTTGAATAAATACAACGTTTCCAAATCCGCGATAAGATCCACTGAACATAACAGTACCAGACTTAATAGCATTAACACTTTCGTCTTTAGCAGCACTTAAACTTACACCGCTGACCTTACCATTAACATAAGTTACATCAGGTTTTTCAACAGGCCAAACTAAATTTGAATCACCTTTTTTATTTGAATAATTGTGGGTATCTACAATTGGTGCCACAGGAACATTTTGAGCACCTGATTTTACAGAAGCACTAACGATCGTAGAATTTACAGGAACATTGACTTTCTGACCGACTTTTAAAGGTGTATCTGCCGTTGAATTGTTTAATTCATATAATGATTTTACATTAGTATTAAAATTTCTTGCAATTCCATACCACGTATCACCTTTTTTTACTGTATAAATCGATGACTGTTTAATTGCAGTCTGTTTTTTTGATTCACCTGATGAAGCAGGAATTATAAGTTTCTGTCCGACTTTGATATCTGTACCATCTATTTTATTTGCTTCACTTATCGACTGAATCGTGCTGTTATATTTCTTTGAAATTGAATAAAGAGTTTCACCTTTTTGTACTGTATGAGTTGTATCAGAAAAAATTATACCAGATCCGAATAAAGAGATTGCAGTGATAAATAACGATGTTTTTAATTTATTAGATAATTTTGACTTCATAACACTTATATTTTCGGCAAGATAAAAAATGAATATAAGTATTTTTATAAAAACTTTAGAAACAGTTTATAACAAAAACTACTACTCTGCTTCTTCGCTTACAACATCATCAAAAATTTTTCGAATTTCAATACCATTTATAATTAAACCGTGTTTATACAATTTTAAGATATTTTCTTTTCCACTTCTGAGATGTTCACTTGTAATACCATATTTTATAGAACTGTCAGCTTCGATTAAGGCACTTAAATGATCAGCAAGTCTTACAGTTCTTCCATCAACTGGATTAAAACCATCTTTATTACATTTTAAGTTAATTTCTTCCCACTCAACTTTTTCAACACCTGATTTTAAATTACCGTCTTTTTGTAAAATTCTGTTTGAAAATTCATCACTAATAAAATACATTAACTCATCAACATAAGAATCATCCATAAGTGGAACAAGCTCACTGCGAACAATTTCATCTTCAATTTTTTTAACAATATTTGGAAGTTCATCCGTTGCCTGTTTTACAGGTGAAATAATATCACGGGTTACAGACTCAGGTAAATCATGAAAAAGGCCAGAAAAGAAATCATTATACAGCCTCTTGGAACACATTTTTACGCCTGTTTCCCGCATCAAAAGCACAGTTAAAGCGGCAACAAAATAACAATGTCCTAAAACGCTTGTTTTTGGAACACGGGGTGTCTGATTCCATCTTGTCTGGAATCTAAGCTGTTCAATCATCATTAAAAAATCAAATGGACGCTGTCTTGTTACCAGTAACTGCATTCCACGTAAATCAAGATACTGCTGAATATCTTCGTTTAGTTCCTTTCTGATTTTTACAAGACGTTCTTCTTCGTTTACACATGCAATCATTTCAAGTTCACGAAGAGTTGAAAATTTATGTGCGGCATTAAGAATTCTTGAAGAAAGTTTTAATTCTTCTGGCATTGGAAAATTTCCGGCAGTTCTTGCAATATAAATCGTAAATTCTGAATAAAAATCTTTATCGTTAATAATATCCTTAAACTGCTTTAAAACCCATTCATTGAGTTTTACATATTCCTTTGGAAACTGTTTTTTTATCATCTGCTGTACAGGGCTTTTTATATCACAGAGGGCTATTTTTTTTAATAATTCAAAAAGAGATGCATAAATCATCCATGGCCAGTCGACTTTCTTCCCAGCAGCCTCTTCATATTTTCCGATTATATATGCAATAACCATACGTTCAGCAGCCTTGTCCATTTCTACCAATTCAAAAGGACGAACAAGGTCATTCCAGCGTTGGATTGAAAAACCTTCGAATAATTTGAGAATAAGTTTTTTATTAAGCATAATCAGCTTGCAATACCTGCCTTATGGTCAGCTTCCATTTTTTCTTTCCAGACGATTGCTTTTTTCTTTGTTTCTTCTGCTTCATCTTTTAAATTAATTAAAATCTGTAGTCTTCTGAGGGCAAGAAGATAATTGATTGCAGACCGCATATCATCAATACGGTGGGTTGATAACTCATAACGGTCCCTGTATTGTGTTGCTGATTGATCCAGAAGTCGTAAAATTAAACGTATATAAAATACCGTATTATCATAATCCTGAGAACGAGGATCAAAATAATCCTTACATGCTTTTTTCATATCAAGCATATTTTTTGCAACTGTGCAGAAACGGCCATTCAGCTCGACAAAAGACCACTTCCACTTTGTATTCTCGCCAAAAGCATCTATAAGAAGTCTTATAGCCAGACCCAGTTTTTTTACAAGATTGAACCTTTTTTCAAGAGGAGTATTTGAAATCTCTGCAACTTTATCTTCAATTTCCGAATACTGACAATCAATTGTACCGCTTACTATATCTTCCAAATAAATAATTGCTTTATAAAGACATTTACGTGCATCATTTAACGCATCATTATTTTTTGTGTCTAAAAGTTCAACAGAAAGATTATTTATAGTAATCCAGATTGTAGCAATATAAATCTGATCTTCACATAAAAAAAGTTTTTTATACCCTACTCCAGAACTGTCTTTTTGAATCAGATTAAGCATATTCTTTTCTTTTTCAAGAAGTTGTTTAATCTCATCCTTATATGGAGAAATTTTCGAATTAAAAAGTTCTCTGTTTTCTGTGGAAATCTTGGCCATTAGTTTCCTCCGGTCTTTCCGAATTTAGCTAACATAGCTCTCGCATGTTCAATAGATTCTACACTTGCCGTATCACCAGAAAGCATTCTGGCAATCTCTTCAACGCGTGATTCTCCATCAATTGGTTGAACCTGCGTATGTGTAGTACCTTCAGACACAGTTTTAGCTATCTTTAGTTGATTATCGGCATAAACCGCGATACTCGCTAGATGTGTAATGCATAAAATTTGACGTTTTTTTGCAAGATTTTTTAGATGCTGACCGACAGAAACAGCAACTTCACCGCCAATTCCCGTATCAATTTCATCAAAAATCAGGGTATCCACACTGTCACTTTCTGCAAGCACAGTTTTTAAAGCAAGCATAACACGGCTAAGTTCACCGCCAGAAGCAATTTTTGCAAGACTTTGAAGAGGATTTCCAGGATTCGCAGCAATCAGAAACTCAATTTCATCAATTCCATATGGACCACACTTTTGCAGGCAGATTGAACCATTTTTTTGAACTACATTTACAGAAAAACGCGTATCTTTCATGCCAAGGGTTTTTAAAATATTCATTACAAGTTCTGACATTCTTAAGGCAGCTTCTTTTCTTTTCTGTGAAATTTCTTCAGCAAGTGCTGAAACTTTTTTTTCTAATTCTGCAATTTCTTTTAATAATGAATCTTTATCATTTTTACCGTTGGTTAACTCTTCGAGTCGCTTTTGAGCGTCATTTAAGAACTTAATAACTTCATCCAACGGAGCATCAACAGAGGATGCATACTTTTTCTTTAAATTATAAATAAGTGTCTGTCGTTCCTGAACATACGAAAGGCGATCTGGATCAAAAATGAGGGAATTTATATATGCTGAATACTCATCACTAAGGTCAGAAAGTTCATAAAATGCACTTTCAAGTCTGCTATCCAGTTCTTCGAGTTTTTTATCAAGGGAAACGGAATGCTGAGAAACAGAACGTATTTTTTTTATCAGCGAAACAGCACCTTCTCCACCATCATTCCCATTTAAGGCATTTGAAATCTGTTCTACATCAGAATACAATTTTTCGAATGATGAAAGTTTTGTCTCTTCTGAATCTAATTCAATGTCTTCATTTGGTTTTAAATTGGCTTGAGTTATTTCATTTACAGCAAATTCCAGAACTTCAATTTTTTTCGAACGGGTTTTATCATCAGAAAGCAAATCCTCAAGTTGCTTATTTTTTATAATCAGCTCATTATACAACTGACCGTACGAATCGACCTTATCGTCTAATAGAGCAAAAGAATCAAGGAATTTTCTATGCTCTGCAACTCTCATTAACGACTGATGCTCATGCTGACCATGAATATCGATTAAAAACTTACAGAAATCAGCAAGATCTGTTCTTGTTACGGGAGTATCTCCTATCCAAGCTGCGGATTTTCCGTTATCACGAACAGCACGTCGTATTAAAACTCTGTCATCTTCACATTCAATTCCATGCACATATAGCCACTGAGCAGGAGTTTTAATATCTTCTTCATTTATTTTTGACGTATCTCCAGGATTAGAAAGATTTTTTAAATAAAAAGTTGCACTAACCTGAGCCATTGGACAACCGCTTCTAATCTGCTCAACACCGCCTTTACCACCAAGTAAAAATGTCAGTGCACCAATTAAAAGAGATTTACCAGCTCCCGTTTCACCAGAAAGAACAGTAAACCCATTGTTAAAATCAACATTTGCACTGTCAATCAGGGCAAAGTTTTTAATTCTAAGATCCTCAAGCATTAAGTCCTCCAGACCAATTTAATTTTTGTCGTAAGGATTTGTAGAATTTTTCCTGTGTACATCCTACAAGAAGAGCCTTATCTTTTGCCTGGCGGATTTTTATAATATCACCTACATGTAAATCTGTAGGAATTTGACCATCAACTGTTATAATAACATCGCTTACACGGCTAGGAAGAATTTCAACGGAAAGTTCACATTCGGGACTAAGGACTAAAGGTCGGCTTGATAAACTAAATGGGTTTAACAAGGTAAGACACATCGCATCAATGTACGGATCAATAATCGGACCTCCAGCACTTGCAGAATAAGCCGTAGACCCTGTAGACGTAGAAAGAATAATTCCATCAGCCACAAAGCGCCCAAGCGGAGTTTTACCGTAGTCAACCTGAAATTTTATCGTATGAGCAGAATTTTTAGCACTAATTACTACATCATTCAAACTGGTGGCAGAAAAACGTCTTGTTCCACCACGCATTATTTCTGTCTGAATCATTGATCTGTGCACAATAAGAGATTTACCATCAAGGAAATTTTTTAAATGCTCTTTCCATTCATTTTTTTGAACAGAAGCGATAAATCCAAAAGTTCCCAAATTTATTGGAATTATAGGTATTCCTTCTGGAGCACACCCCCGGGCTGCAAACAATACAGTTCCGTCCCCACCTAAAGTTATTACAAAATCATAGCCTGAAAACGGATATTGTTCAGAAAATCCATTAAATAAAAATATTTCTCCCTGGATACCTAAAGAAGCAAGATGCTCCTTTATTTCAACACCCATTTTTTGAGACTCTTCTTTATATGTATTAACAATAATCAGACATCTTACCATAGTGCAATCTTCTTTATTATGGTAAAGTTCCAAGAACTTTAGCAATCTTTGTGGCAGCCTCTGACCCTAGTCTTGGATAAAGAGGAAACAATACAGTTCTTAAATTAAGGGCTTTTGCTGTCTTTAAATTTTGAGCTTCAAGTTCATCAAGATGGGCAACAACACTGTCAGAATAAGCACTTTGAATTTCAATTTCCTTTCTGGAAGCATATTGCTTAACATCCTTAAAACTTCCGTTAAGTACAACAGGAAAAGACCATATCGTAGATCCATCTTCCCTGGCACGAGAAAATGTCCTGTTTTTTCCTGACATCAAGGCTTTTTGAAAAATTTCAAATAAAGTTTTTCTTACCTGTTCATTTCTGTTAAATTCTTTTAGTTGAATCCATGCAAGGGCACTGTTAATATCTGGCAAAATATCTGTTCTAGGAGCACCGTCAGTGTAATTCTTTAATACACTCCACTCACGACGCTGAGGAGCCATCAAAACAGCACCACCGCCCCCCGTAACAGTATCAAATTCTTCTAGTCCTAAAATCGAAAAAATACCAAAAGAACCTGCGCGTCTGTTATTCTTTTTTGATGACATTTTATCCTGTTCAAATTGGGCATCTTCCTCTGAATTTTCAGTTAATACAGCGCCAATCGAATGTGAAATATCTTCAATAACGGGAATACCTAAAGCAACAATCTCCTGAATGTCTGGAAGAATACCATTTGTCTCATGCAAAATAAGGAGTCTTCCGCCATCACTAATTCCTTTCTGAACGATTTCAGCATTTACAAGACCTGTATCCTCAGCTACATCTAAAACTAAAGGCCTAAATCCTAATTCACTTATTGCAACATACTGCCAAAACGGAGCAAGGGCACTAATCATTATTAAAGTTCCCGGTTCTAATTCCATTGCCCTTAATGCATAAGAAAGAGCAATTGAAGGACTTCTAAAAGCAACTGCCCCATCACATCCTGTAAATTCTTTTAATGTCTGAATAAATCTTGCGTTAAGTTCTCCTGGACCAATTTTTTCATCGACCATACATGTTAAAACTGCGTCCATTTCTTTTCGTCGAATTGTCGAACTGAAAGTTTGAATCATTTTATCTGTAAAACCTGTACTTTATTAAATATAATCAAATTAAACAAAATGAGCCTGAAATTAATTCAAGCCCATTTCTGTTTACTCTCCATCAAAAATCTTCTGAAGTTCTTTCGGATTAAAGAGTTTTCTTATATCCAGCATAATCAGATAATGCTCATCCTGACGGATTACACCCTGAATATATTCTGTTCCGATTCCGCTGATCATCTGGGGAGGAGCCTTAACATCTGCCATATCAACAGTTACAACTCTGGCGATTTTATCGATAATAATTCCAATTTTATTATTATCGATATTTAAAATTATAAAACCGCCCTCAACTTCCTCATCATCAGCAATTTCCAGTTTTTTTATCTGAAATCTCTTATGAAGATTCATAACAGGGATAATTTCGCTTCGGAGATTAAAAATACCTTCTACATAGTATGGAGCATTAGGAATTTGCCGCACATCGCAAACTTTTACAATTTCTTTTACATCCATAATATCAACTCCGTACAACTCTTCACCGAGTTGAAATGTTACAAGCTGAATCTGAGAACCTTCTGCCATATATTTAACCTCACAATCGTTATTAAAAAATTATAACCCAATTCTAAGCATTTTTCTAAATGCCTAAAAGTTTACGTGCCTCGATATAGTCAGCAATTCCTTGTGCAACTTTCTTGGCTTCTCGCATTGCTAAAACTACTGTTGCAGGTTTATGAACAACATCACCTCCAGCAAAAACACCTTTTTTTGTTGTCATTCCATACGGCTTCTGCTGCGTAATTACATATCCTGACTCATCAGCATCTATTCCACTTGTTGTCGAAATTACTCGTCCTGCAGGCTTAGAACCTACTGCAATCAACACCTTGTCAGCAGGAATAATCTGTTCTCCCTCTGGAGTAGATACCTTTAATCCTTTTACCTTTCCGTTTTCACCAACAACTTCAAGTGGAGTATTCTGCCATCTAAACTCAACTCCATCATTTACTGCTCCATCATATTCAGCACGGGCAGCTTTCATGTCTTCAATTGTCTTTCTATAACAATCAATTACCGAACCAGCTTTGAGCATAACAGCAGTTCGACAAGCATCCATAGCAACATTTCCAGCTCCGATAACAATTACCTTGTCCCCTTCTTCTACAGGAACTTCAGAGCGATCAACCTTATTATCCAGGAATAAACGGTTCATTCTTAATAAATAAGTTGATTGAATAACGCCTTTTAAGTCTTCTCCTGGAATTCCCAGTCCTTTTGCTACGGCTGTACCTGTTCCGATAAATACGGCATCGAAACCTTCTTCAAACATCTTATCAATTGTTATATCGTTTCCAACCATAGTATTGCAAACAAACGAAACTCCAAGGGCCTCAATATTTTTAATTTCACGGCGAACAACTTCTTTTGGAAGTCTGAATTCAGGAATACCATAAAGCAATACTCCTCCAGGTTCTCCCTCGCCTTCATAAACAACAACTTCATAACCTTTACGTGCTAAATCACCAGCAACAGTAAGTCCTGCAGGACCTGAACCGATTACAGCAACCTTTCCCTGATTTTTAGCAACGCTTTTTTCAGCTGAGAGTTGATTTTCTGAATAAAAATCCGCGATAAATTTTTCGATACGACCGATTTTTATTCCCTTTCCTGCTTTTGCAAGTACACAATGACCTTCACACTGATTTTCATGGGGACATACACGTCCACAAATAGCCGGAAGATTACTTTTTTGAGAAATAATTCTATATGCTTCACCCATATTTCCCTGAGCAAGAGCATGATTGAATTGGGGAATTTCATTTTCGATTGGACACCCTGTACGGCAGAGTGGTTTTGGACAATTGAGACAGCGTCGTGCCTCAGCAACAGCTTCGGCTACTGTGTAGCCAGGAACTTCTTCCTTCATATTATTAGTTACCTCGATATAAATTCTAAAAAACCATAAACGGTATCTTATGAATTATAGCGTCATTTACATATAAAATCAAACCTAATCAACTATAAAGAGTGAAACTACTAACACCTTTTTTATACCCAATCGTTTCAATTCATGAGCGCACGATTCTACAGTACTTCCAGTTGTAATTACATCATCGATTAAAATTACCGTTTCAGGAATATTTTTTAGAATCTTATTTATCTGAGTGCCTGATTTTAATAAAAATGAATTTACGGAATTTTTAAGACGTTCTTTTTTACTAAGTTTTTTCTGCTGAAAAGAAGAAAGCCTTCTCAGTAAAGGGAAAATTCTTACGCCATAAAGATTTTTCAAATAAAAACATAATTCATCGATTTGATCCCAGCCTTTTCCTTTGATTTTTCCAGGTCTGGGAGGAACAGGTATTATGGGAAATATAGCCTCTGGACATATTTCTTTCAACGCCTTATAAACAAAAGAGGCAAAGAGTGAAGAAAGAACCCTTTTTTCCTGTGTTTTCCAGGAAAATAACAAATTCTTTCTCCACAATCTGTAACTCCACAAGGGATAAATTCTGTCAACATGCTTAAAAAACTGTTCATTCCTGCAAGAACTGCAAAGCCGAATTTCGCTTACCAATTCTTTTCCACAAATTTCACACCTATTTTCCAACACAGAAAAATTCAGTTTTTTTATACAGTCTTTGCATATACACAGCACTCCAGACTTTTCACCGCAGCAAATGCAATCTTCTCCGCCAGAAAAAAATGTACATACGCACCGTAAAAAATCAAGGAAACTGTTCAAGGTGCGGAAAAAACGTATCCTCAAACAAGTGTATTCAGCTTCATCCATTGCAATATATATATTGTCAGTGAATGATTAAATTTACATATTTTTTTTATTTATCTTCCTGAAAGTGAGGATTTCCAGCGAGAAATAAGCTGCAAGGCTTGAATTGGAGTTAAATTTTCAGGATCACTTGATAAAATTTCATCAAGCACCAGTTCCTCATCCGTAAAAAGCCCAGGTGAAGAAAGACTGAAAGGAGAGTCAGTATTTTTTTCAAAAGAAGATTTTCTTGTTTCTTCTTCAAGAATCGGTCTGTCTCCAGCGATTTGTTGTATATGAGAAAGAATCTCTTCAGCCCTTTTTATTACAGAAGAAGGAATTCCTGCTAAGGATGCTACATGAATACCGTAAGAATTTTCACTTGCACCCTCTTTTATTTTTCGCAGAAATACAACTTCATCTCCATTTTCAGAAACTGCCATAGATAAAAGTTTTAAGGAATTGTGATTTATTCTTGTTAACTCGTGATAATGTGTCGCAAAAAGTGTTTTACATTTAATCGTATTCAACAAGTATTCAGAAATTGCCCATGCAATTGAAAGACCATCTGCTGTAGAAGTTCCACGACCTACTTCATCCATAATGACCAGGGATTTTTGAGTAGCAGAACGAAGGATATTTGCAGTTTCTGTCATTTCAACAAGAAAAGTCGATTCTCCCTTAGCCAGATTATCGCTGGCCCCCACACGGCAAAAAATTCTATCAACAACACCGATATGAGCCTTAGAAGCAGGAATAAAAGAACCTGTCTGTGCTAACAGAGCAATAAGTGCATTCTGCCTGAGATAAGTCGACTTACCAGCCATATTAGGCCCGGTAATTAAATCAAATGAAGTTGAGCAATTTTCATTAAAATCACTAAATGAAGAAATACAAAGGTCATTTGGAACAAATTCACCTTCGGGCAGATGAAGTTCAACGACAGGATGTCTTCCTTCAAAGACTTCAAAAACAGTAGAATCATCAACCACAGGGCGAACCCAATTATGCAGAATTGCAGAATATGCAAGGGCAGAAGTAACATCCGCATAAGCAATATCATGAGCTGTTTGAAGCAGATATGGAACCTGCTGTGCAATTTTATTTCTAACTTCCACAAACAAATCTCTTTCGAGCTGCATGATTTTTGAATCAGCTTCGTTTAACTCATGCTCTAGTTCTTGTAATCGTGCAGTTGTATAACGCTCAGCATTAACCAGAGCACGCCTCATAATAAAATGCTGAGGAACCTGCTGCAACTTTCCTTTTGTAATTTCAATGTAATAACCAGAAAGATTATTATTTTTTATACGAAGATTTGAAATTCCTGTTTTTTCTTTTTCTTCTTCTGCGTATTCTTCCAGGATTTTATTGAAATTCTGCTGGACATTTCTAAGGTGATCAAGTTCTTCTGACCATCCTTCCTTTATTATTTTTCCTTCTGTCAAGGACGTAGCCGGATCATCTTGTATCGACTTTTCTATTAATTCAATTATTTCAAGTGAATGAGTATTCGAATTAGAAGTAAAACCATAGTTTTCAATATAACTGCGAACATTAAGCCAACAGTTAAGCGATGTTTTTAATGCCTGCAAGTCTTTTGCATGTGCTCTTTCCATTGCAACCCGAGAAGCCAGGCGTTCAATATCTAAAATATTTGAAAATTCTTCTCTGACACTTTCTAAAAGTCGCCTGTTCTTAAAAAATAATTCAACATGCTCCTGCCGCGAATTAATCTGGTCAACTTTTGTTAAAGGATAATTAAGCCAGTTAACCAAAAGTCTTTTTCCCATTGCAGTCTGAGTGTGGGCAACGCACTCTAAAAGTGAATAGTTAAAACTTCCATCCCGTAAATTTCGGGTAATTTCAAGGTTCTTACGGGAAGAATCATCCATAATTACATATTCACTGTCTTTATAAATTTTTATGGAACTTATATGCGGAGACTGGGAGGAAACAGTTCTCATAAGATAGTCCAGCAAAAACCCAGCGGGAGCAACTTCAGGACTGTCCTCTGTAAGATTAAAAGAACGAAGATTTTGCGTTTTAAACTGACGGCACAACCTTTTGAACGAAAGTTCCTTGTCAAAATTCCAGTCTGGATAATATGAAACGGCAATATCAGGATTCAATTCAAGAACAGATTTTACCGTTTTATCATTACGCAAAGATTCACTTAAAATCAGTTCCCGGGGCTTAGAGCGACCGATTTCTTTTGAAAAATTATCTGCCATATCATCAGCATCCCAATAAGTTGCAAAAAAATCAGAAGTTGTAACGTCGATATAAGCAAAACCAGCCCAGCCTTTTTTTACATAAAGACAAGCTAGAAAATTATTTGAGCCTCCGTCAAGATATTCGCTTTCTAAAGCAGTCCCAGGTGTAATTATTTCAACAACCTTTCGTTCAGTAAGCCCCTTTCCTTTTGCGATTTCGCCAACCTGTTCACAGATTGCAATTTTTTTTCCTAAACGTAAAAGTCGAGCAATATATATTTTTGCAGCATGATAAGGAATACCACACATAGGCTGTTGGGCCCTGTGAGTGAGAGTCAGATTAAGGAGCCGGCTTACTTCTACAGCATCTTCATTAAACATCTCATAAAAATCGCCAAGACGAAAAAACAACACCTCATCACGGTGCTCATCTTTTATCGTAAGATATTGCACCATCAAAGGTGTTAATTCAGTGCTTTCCGTTCTTTCAGAAATAGAACCTGCGACGATTTTATCCTTAGATTTTGACATTTAAATTAGTTTTCCAGTTCTTTTATAACTTTATCTGTAATATCTACCGAAGAGCTGTACCATAGAATACCGTTAGCCTGCTGTAAACTAAGAATTGCAGAAAGTCCTTCATTTTCAGCAACACGTTCAAGCACAGAATATAATTTTTTATAGAATGAATCAGAATTCTGGAGATTTCGCTTTAACGACTCAAGCTCAACATTTTTAGCATTTGAATATTCTGTTAATGCATCAGTTTTTCTTGTAATCTCAGCCTCAAGGCGATTCATAGCAGCTGTATTGTTGCTTTTCTGGTAATCAACCTTCTGATTTTTTAAATTCTGAATTTCTTCCGTACGTTTATTAATTTCATTTTGAAATTCAGCCTTTTTTGATTCGAAATTACGAACAGGAGAAGAATTCCTAAAAAAAGCCTGATATACACGAGCTGTATCAACAACTCCAAATTTAGTAATTTGTTGAGAAAAAGCAGCACATGAAATGCAAACAAGTGAAATAAATACGATTAACTTTTTCATAAATTCATCCTTTATTTGTTTGTAATATTGAATGAGAGAACAAACTTCCATTTATCTTCCCACTGCACGTTATAATCTTCATCAAGTCTGAATGTATTTGCAAAGAGAAGACGCAACGGGAACTGAGGAATTGAGAACCGGATTCCAGGTCCTGTACTGAAATAAAAATCAGTAACTGAGCAATTATTGAACAGATTCCATGGAGAATCTTTAATAACAGCTGCATCGCCAAACCAATCTAATGCCAGAACACCAGGGACAATAGGCATTCTAAGTTCTACAATATTGCTCCAAAGTGCTCTTCCGCGGTTTGTATTGTAAATATTTGTCCAGCCTCGTCCGTTAAACATACCATCAATATAAACTTTGCTCGTGCGGCCAATACTTGTATCCGGCATAGGGAAAAGCATACTTAAACCAGAATAGGCAGAAAATACCATTTTCCAATTCCAGCTTTCAGTTACAGGAACATTCAGCAGTGTAAAATATTTTTCAAGTTTTGTATCCGTACGTAAAAAATATTCGGTTTCCAGCGGAGTCAAACCATACCATGTTACACGCTGACTAGCAAACCAACCCTTTGAAGGATCATAATTTATATCACGGTCATCAATAGCAAAAGATGACCAGACTGAATTCTGCAATCCCCATTTATTTGCATAATCAGAAACAGTCGCGTCAACAGGTACATAAACATCTTCATCATATATATTATTCAAGAGACTTCCACTTATACCTGCCGAGGCAGAAATAATTGCCCAAACCGGAGTCCATCTTCTTCCAATAGAAAAGCCTAGACTCCATACCCACTGCTCATAATCCATGTAATAATCATCACTGTTATAGGTTCCGTCCTTAAATCTTTTTAAGCGAAGACATGAATTGTTTGAATGTGAAAAACTTGTGCTGATTGACGATGAAATCGGAAGCCCCATCAGCCAGTTCTGTCCGTAACTTAAAGAAACCGACTGTTCATCCGTTGCAATTGTTGAACTGGCACTGATTGATTTTCCAGTTCCTTTAAGATTAGAGTCCTGCCATTTTACAAAGAGAGCAAAGGGCAAATCATCAGGATCTGAAACACCAGAGAAGGTAACTCCAAATTCAATTGATGTTGTTGACTGCTCATCAACAGAGAATACAAGATTAACAAGATTATCTTCAGAACCAGGAACAACATCTGGAACTACAGCCGAAAAGTACTGAAGGTTATACAGATTTCGTAAACCTGTTGTAATTTTTGCCTTAGAAAAAATATCGCCAGACTCTATTGGAATTTCACGAAGAATAACTTCCTCTTTTGTTCTTGTATTACCTTTTATCGAGATACTTTCTACGTGGCTTCTTACACTTTCTGTAATATTGAACTGATAAGATATAACCTTATTGTCTGCATCCTTATTTGGCACAGGCTGGAAACGGTTTGATGTATAGCCGTTTTCATAATACAAATCGGCAATAGACATAACTGTTTCCTGATACTTTGCCTGAGAATAAACAGAGCCTGTCTTTAATTTAACTAATGAATTAAGTTTTTCGTCTGAAAAGATAATATTACCATTAAAAGTTATTCCGCCGAATGTATATTGACTTCCCTCGACAAGAACAAAAGTTATAGTCAACTCATCTCTTTTTTTCTTTTCGTTAATTTCTATTTCTTTAGTCACATCAATTACTTCTGCATCTATATAACCTAAGTTTTGATAATAAGCCGTAATTGCCTGCTTATCAGCTTCTAGCGAAGATTCCTGAAATGCACCCTTATTGATTAAACCTACTTCTTTTAATGAGAGTTTGCTCTTTAATGTTCTGCTCGAAACTACCTTATTGCCGCGAAAATCAATTTTTGCAATAACAGTAGAACGTCCTTCTTCAATCTTAAATGTAATTTCAATTCCTTTTGAAGTTTCTTTTGTTGAAGAAGTTACCTTTACGTTTGTAAACCCTTTTTCAAGATATAAATCCCTGATTGCTCTTTCATCTACAAGTACTTTACTTTCTACAAATACATCTTTTTCTTTTAATGATGCAGCTTCTTTTAAGTCAGCAGTTCTTACCTGACGGTTTCCTGAAAAAATAATCCTTGAAACAGCAGGTCGCTCAGTAACTGAAAACACAATAGAAACAGTATTTCGTCTAGCATCTCCAGGAAGTGCCTCTACGTTAATTTCCTCGAAAAAATCGAGGGCGTAAATTCTGTCTAAAAGGTCATTGAATATATCATCTGTAAATTTCTTTCCGATAAAACTATTTGTAATACCTTCCACGTCTTTAGAATCTACACTTTTTAAATTCTTAAAGGTAATGGTTTTTATAAGTTTATTGTAATACCAGTCTTCAGGATATTCTGTGGCAGATTCACTTGAATTCTGTGCTAAGGCTAAAGAGGGGGTGAAAACTGCAACTACTGCAAAAAAAATGAAAGCGAATCTAAAACGCTTAAAGAACATAATTTCTCCTGTATGAACTTTTTTAGCTCTAATATTTTAAAATGAATGTTTCCAGGATAATGTAATTGATGTAGAAGGCATCCACAGACTTTGTTTAATTGCCTCTAAATCAGGAGCAACACCAAGTCTGATATTTACAAATGGAGAAGTCATTTCCAGACCAAACTCAGGCTGAAGCACAAGACCTGTTGAAGAATCACTGGCCTCCACCTTTGCTTCGTCATAACTCCAGTGCATTAACGCATCTACATACATTGCACTACCAAAGTACTTACCTACATAAACAGCCGAATTATCAAAAAAGTTACCGAATGTAATCTGCTTATTAGAAGAATTTTTATCAAAACTCTGTTTAACAGCATTCTGCAGGAAGTTAGTTCTAATTGAAAATATATCAAAATTCAAAAGTTCACGCAATGTATTCTCTAAACCTCGGACAACAGTGGCCTGCATCAGATAATCTCCACCAGCCATTGCAAGTGTCGCAGCATTCTGTGCATCCGCAGAAATAACCTGTCCCAAAAGTTCCATAATCTCTGTTTCAGACTTTGCAGGACTGGATGTAAAACGAGGATTAAACTGGCTTAAAGTCTGTCCATTTGCCGAAAGCGTTATAGTAACCTGATTATTATCTTCGTCCCTGCCGCGAGTTTCCGCACGAACTGTTATACGTGGATCAAAGAGTTCTTTACTTTCGTTAAAAACAACTTTTCCTTCCTTCATGTAAAAGTTTCTGTTTAACCATACTATTTCTCCGCCACGGAGACTTACCTCACCCCGGGCAATAAAATCTCCCGTTCTTGTATCAATAAACAGTTTTAGAGAATTGTCAGGAACGATTACACCACGTAGCAAAGGATTAAAAAGAATCTGAACACGGTTTTTTACGAGAAGATCAAGATTTACTATATAATCAAAGGCTGCAGGAGAGTCATTACTTTCCCCAATACCGTTTGTGCTCACTTCAATATCTGCTTTTTCACCGATAATTTTTCCTGTAAAAGTTACATCATCCGGTGTCATATGAATCAAGAAATTATCAAATCCGCCATAACCCTTGTAATGAATTAAAGGCATTTCCAGGTCAATAGGAATAAAAACATTCTCTGAGGTCTGAATCGGACAATCTAAATAATTGATTCCCCAGCGGTCAAATTCAATATCAAGACCCACGCTCACAGGATTTTTATCTAAAGCAAACATAGTCGGCTTTACGATAAAATGCCCCTGCCCCGCTGTTGCAAAAACTTTTTCAGCCTTAAAAAGTTTTTTAGAAATATATGGCACGTAAAACTCAGGTTTGGTAATGGAAACAACCCCTGTATACTCAGGATCAGTCGTAATACCCGTAATCTTAATGGCACCTGCCATAGTTCCTGCAGTAAAATTTACATAAGGAATGCTAACTGTCTGACAGAATTTTTTCATGTCCGCACGTAAATTTGTTATGCTTAAATCAAGCTGATTATTATCAACCGAGCCATTCAATTCAAAATTAAGGGGTGAAAGAGGTCCTGATTTTGCAGTTATATATTTAAAGTCCGAAATTGAAGCAACGATTCCATTTCCACTGTCAGAAACTATGTCAAATTTATTGTCTGATTTAGTAATAAGTAAATCTAATTTTGATGAGGTTGGAAAGAAAGAACCACTCATTTTAGAAGATTTTATGGAAGCAATAATGTTTTTTGACGGATTTTTCTGCGGAGAAAGACTATAAAGCTGCGCCTTAAGCGGAATGTTAAAATCCAATTCCAGAAATTCACCTGAAAGTTCAGCATCTACATTTCCAGAATAGTTTTTGGGATCGAATGCAGCAAAAACTTTTTCAACATGCATTTTTCCCCACTCAATATCTAAATCATTTATAGAAAGACCAGTATCATCAAAAACAGCGGATCCAGAAATAATTGCCGGGTAGCCTGCAAAATTAACTGATGACCGCTGCAAATTAAGCGTAAAAAATGGATTATTTAAAGTACCTGTAACAGAATACGAGGCATTTATCGTATTTTCAGTATTTTGTTCCCTGAAGAAATGGGCTGAAGAAAAGGAATTAAGATTTCCCTGTGCAGAAACATAAAAGTCATTTTTTAAGCTATTTACGTCTAATACTTTTTTTTCTGGATTTCTAAATTCCGCATTCAAATTAAATTTTTCAGGGCTGATTAAGCTCGAGGCCACAAGATCAATAAGTATCGAATCAAAAATTCCTTCGTTTACATTCCATACTGCATTCATCTTTCCCTCTAAAGCAGATGCTGTATCAGAATAAGCAAGAGAATCCATTACAAATCCATGTTTATTAAGTGATCCCGTAAAAGCAAAATGCGGTTTAGTTCGTATTGTACCGTAAGGCTCTGTAATGTCAAAACTATTGAATTCAACATCAACTCCCGTAGTATCAGTCCAAGAAAAAGAAGAATCCATCGATAAAGAAAAAATATCTTTTCCAAAAGACAAAGGCAGAGAAGAAAATTCAACAGAACCGGAAAGAGATTTATCGATTTTAACCATCGAAACAAAATTATAATCACCACTGATACTTAAAAAATTATCAGAAAAAGATCCCGAAAAACTGTAGGGAAGAGAGTTGATTACAACATCCGTATAAAAATTAAAGTCACTCAGACCGTTTGAAAAATCAACTCCAGCGCTTGCGTGTGCGCTTTGATTTCCAAACAACAAATCCAGTTGAGTCAGTGAAATTGTCTGAGAAGAACCGTCCACAGAAAAAGTAAGAAGTTCTCCTTCTTTTGCAGAGTTTGCAAGAAGAAAATAAGGAGAATTAAAAGAAAATGACTTAAAATCTGTTGAAAAATACAATTCGTCTGAAAAAATATACTTAGAAAATCCCTGTGAAAGATTATGAACTGTTGAGGAAAGCTGCTGAGGCAAGAAAAATGCCACGTTGGCAAGAACACTATCAAGAAACATGTCCCTGACAGATGCATTTGCCTGAATTACCTTTGATTTTTCATTTAAGAAACTTCCGTTTATAAGGACATGACCGCTTTGTTCATATTCAGCATGGGAATAGTCATCAAATTCAAACATAAAATCAAATGAATTATTTGCAGGAAGAACTGTAAGCTGGATGGCAGTTAAACTTCTGTCATTCATAAACAGTTGCGGTGCAAAACACATAAATCCTTTTTTATAAGGATCAATGTAAATATCTGTCTGCAAAACTCCACCGTTATTCAAAATTACATGATCAACAGTAAATACACCTGAGGGCTGATTGTTTTTAACATCATAGGAAAGTGCGAGATCAAATCCAATTTTCTTTCCATCAGCCTTGAATGACTCAATATTCAGTATATTATTTGCAAGAGACATTGACAGCAGAAATTTCTGCTCAGCTTTCAGCACTTTTTGTGATAAAGAAAGAGAGCCGTTTACATTCATTTTTAATGTATCAGAAAATGTTGTATTTTCATCAAAAGACGAAGAGGCACTGAATCTTCCTGTTAATTGCGAGCCGCTGAATTTTGAATAAAGGGACGAACTGTTTTTTATTTTAATAAGTTTAAGAGGATCAAAATTCCGGGCACCAGCTTCCAAAGACAGCTGTTTTGACTGAAAATCTGCCTCTGCAAAAAGGGAATACGGCAAGGAGTTTTTCATTGTTCTGAACGTGAGTTTTGAATCCACATAGTTTAAGAGAAGTTCCATTCGGCTTAAGGTATAATCTGCCCTGTTAATTTCTGATAATTTAAATAAAAAGGAACTTCCTTCAATTTTTCTAAGCAAAATACCGGAAAGATCAAAACCGCAGGCAAAGAGCTTGCGGTAGTCTTCATGTTTAATATACTGCGTTCTGAAATCAATTCTTCCCGAGGTCTTAATCTGAACTCCATCCTGTACAGAAGGTGTTTTTTCAAGGGAAACTGCTTTTACAGAAACTAAAAAATCATTTTTTATATCACTGTAGTGAATTTTTATATTTTTAAATTGAATCGCAAAACCAATATTCAGTTCTTTTCCTGCCAGAGTAATTTTTTTTATTGCAGGTTTCCCATCATTTTTTTCTTTTTTGGATTCTTTTTCTTCCCCAAAAAGCATTTTGATATTTTCTAAAATGTCATTATCTTTTACTGCATCATATTCAACTGCAACACCATCGAGAAGGAGCAATTTAATTGCCTTTACAGGGTTTTTGGAAAACAAATCCCGAAATCTATAGGAAAAAGTTGCTTTATTTATATTAACAAGATCTTTTTTTGTATCTTTATCAATCAATTTTATATTCCTTACATTAATTCCAGAAAGAATTGAAGGAGAAAGACTATCATAGGAGATTACAAGATCTGTTTTTTCTTCAAAATTATGTACTATCTTTGAAACTTCTTTTGTCAAAAAACCGTTAAGCTCAACAAAAATAGGATGAATCAAAGCAATGCCTGCAATAACAAGCAGAAAAAAAACGAGGCTACCAACACTTGTCTTAAAAACTCTAGACTTCATTGACTTGAACTGTAATTATATTAACGGCAAAATAGTTTACGTGCACTGCACTTAAACAAACCTCGTAAATCCCGCATATTGCGTTTTTTCGAGAAAAATTATACTAAAAAACAATAATTTACTTTAGAATAATTCTACTTTATTTTCGGAATTTATAGTAGGTACTTTTAGAGGATATAATAAGATGATTTTAAAAAATTTCGTTGTATTTGAGGGTATTGACGGAGCTGGTACTTCCACCCAGATAAATATTTTTAAAAGCAAAAATGAGACCAAAGATTTTATATACACGGCTGAACCTACAGATTCTCCAACAGGAATTTTTTTAAGGACTGTGCTAAAAGGAGATGTAAAACTGGACGCAAGGACAAGTGCTTTTTTGTTTGCGGCAGACAGGGCTGAACATCTCTATGGAAACAGTTCACCCACATGCGGAATCGAAAAATTCTGTAACGAAGGAAAAATCGTAATCAGCGATAGATATCTTTTTTCAAGCCTGACATATCAAAGCGTTACCTGCGGAAAAGAACTTCCTCAAATGCTAAATTCAACCTTTCCTTTGCCACAGCTATTATTTTTTTTCAAAATAGACCCAAAATTGAGTCTGAAAAGAGTTGACGGTCGTGGAGAAAGAGAAATTTATGAAAAACTTGATTTTTTAACTGCAACAGAAGAACGCTATGAAAAAGTCATTGACGAATACGAAAAACTGAACACAGGAATGAAAATTATCAGGATTGATGCAAGTAAATCAAAAGAAGAAGTGAACAAGGCAATCTGGGGAGAACTTTCAAAACTTATTTAAAATAAAATAAAAAATATCCGATAATAAAAGCGTGAAAAGATATCTAAATTTACTGTTATTTGTCGTTTTTTTCTCGCTTTTACCCCCGCAGAAAACCACTGCTTACATGGTTAAATACAAAGAGGATTATTACAAACTCTTTCATGTTCACTACCAGCAGTATCCTGACGATGTTATGGAAAATATATACTGGCTGGAGCAGGCTGTTAAGGCAGATTTCTGCAACCCATTATATGCAAGTGTAAAAATTGAGAATGAAAATGACTGGGAAAAATACCGCTATCTTTTTATGATGCATATAAATTTAAAACTTATTGAACAGCACATGAGACTTGGCCGTACATACGATAAAAAAACTGCCCATTTTTATGATGCGCCATGGAAAGACTTATATATTGAAAATTTGAATAAGGCATTAAGCTGTTATCAGGCAGGGCTTTACTACTGGCAGGAAGCAAAACTATGGGCAGAAAAAGCAAATGTTCCCCGCTTTTATTTTTTAACACTAACAGACATTCAAAACTGGGAAGATGAACGGGATAGAATCGGAAACGGAAAATTAAACTATGAAAAAATTCTCAATAGAGAAATAAAAAGAGTTGAAAAAAATATAGAAAAATTCTCAAAAATGGATAAACAGACTTATTAAAAAAAATCCTGTGGTGTAAATTACACAACACAGGATTTTTGTGTCTTATTCAGCAGATTCTTCTGTTCCAGAGTTATACTCTGCAAAAGTATGCACGGTTTTTCCAGACTTTAAATCTTCAAAAATATCTTTTACTTCATAGGCAAAAGAATACAAATCATTGAAGAGCATCTGATTTTTAGAAGCACATTCTGCAAAGAGCTTTACGTTTTCGCTGTTTAAGTCTTCTGCGTCCTGCATTTCTTTTATGATTTCATTAATGCTTTGAACATTATTAGAAATATTAGAACTGATTTTTTCAACATTCGCGTTGTTTTCTTCGTTCATATTTCTTACATTCTGGAATTTTTGCATTGCACCTTCAGTTTCAGCAGAAAGGGCCGTTAATTGAGATGAATTCTTTTTTGTCTCCCCTTCAAGTTCCGAAATTGAATTCTGCAAATTCGTTACGTTACCGAGGATTTCTTCTGAGGCCTTTTTAGTTTCTGCGGACAATTTTTTTACTTCATTGGCAATGATTCTAAATCCTGCCCCTGCAGCTCCTGCATGAGCGGCTTCGATGGAAGCGTTAAATGAAAGAAGGTTTGTCTGCTCAGAAATATTCTGAATATTTGCAATCAGATTAGTAATATCCTGAGTCTGCTGTGTAAGACGTTGAAACTGCTCAACGTATTTTTTATGGTTCTGCTCAATTTTCTGAACAGATTCACTTAGCTCAAGAATTGCATTGTAGACTTTTTCGAGGTTAGCATTATTTTCTAACGCACGGCGGGAAATATCTTTTGTATCGTTATCCATGTCTGTTGAAGATTTGATAAGATTTGTTAAAGTTTCCTGCTGTTCCTTTACAGCCTTTACCTGTGCCTGACGGCTTTCAAAATATTCATTTAAGAATCTGGCACCAATTGCATCTTTTGCCAGATATTCAATAAGAGTTTGTGTTACATCAAGTCCACTTTTTACAAGTTCAATAGATTCCATATATTTTTTTCTCCAAAATTTAGTCTCCAATAACCAGACTTACAAGTGTCTGATTACAATGCATTCTTCCTAACTGCTCACCGTATGCAGAAAAACCAGCAAAAGTCGGGAATGTATTTTTATATCTGGAAATAATCTGTGCACTTGTTCCAGTATTTGCAAAGTATACTGTTCTGGTTATACAACTCATAAGTAAAACAAATTTCGGCTGGGAAATTACAGATTTAATTCCGTCGCAAGTTTCATCACATTTTGCAAGATGATCCCCTACATGCATAAGTTCAAGAGTTGAATTAGGAACAATGCGTGCAAAAGTGGTGATTTTTCCGTCTGGGGTAAACCCGGCAAGGGCGCCGATATGAAGAGCTCCATCAAGATAACGCCCAAAAGGATTTTCAAAAGTGATTGATTCAACTTCTGCCTCAGAAACTCCAAGTTTAGCCGCATAAGCAGCTTTTGGAGTCTTTCCGTCCATACGGATAATTGTGCGGTTTACAGGATCTGATTCGTTTACGAGGAATGATTTTCCCGTAGGATTAAAAATATCTTCCTGACGAATATCAAATTTGCAGCTTGTTCTGACAAACATCATTGCAGCCCCGTTCTGAGTTACCTTTCCATTTACACTTACAAAGGTTTTTGGCTGGGAACCTGTAAATCCAGCAGTTGCTCCAGCAAGCTTAAAATTGTCATTTTTTATAATCGAATAAAAGTTTGTAAGGATTGATTCTTCTGCATTATATACACCGTTGATAAAGGCAATTGCAAATGCATCATTATGAGAATAAGGATCGTTAACGCGAATTCCACATTCACTCAAGGCATCTTCAATATGTTTTTTATTTACAACAGGATAACGGCTACCACATTCCACAAGAACAGCACGGCACTTTACGTCAGAAGATGACATTGTTGTAAGGACGATTGAATTTTCAGTAAAGCCCAAAGGAGAAATTTCTCCGGCAGTACTCGTTCCCATAACCTGTGCATGGGGAAATCTGTCTTTTATAGCCTTAGAAAGGGATTCAAAATCATATGTAATCGCTGCCATAAAAAAAACAGCATTATAATGTGATGAATCATATTTTAGTTTTGAACAAAGTTCATTTACAGCACTATAAACATCACTAATACTTGTATTAACAACTTCCTGTTCCATTTATAATAAAACTCCCATAACCGCGCTTTATGCGGTACCTTAAGGAGACACAAAAACAGCATCAAAAAAAATTGACGCAGGTTTTTACGTATCCTTTTCTTAAACTCTTCTCATATATATTTTATCACAATTTTTTTACAAGTGAAAAATAACTGTATGTTTTTTTGCGTTTATTATTCATTTTTTTCAAATACTTTAAATGTCATTATTTTTTTGCTAAAATGTCTAATCATGCAATTTGAAGAGAAAGACATTACTTACCCTCCGGTTCATCCTGGAACTGACAGAACATTCATAAGATTTTACACTGGCACAATTGACCTGAATTCAATGTATTATTCCTCTGAGCACGAAGATCAGCCTCAGCGGATTTTTGTTACTGACACAAACGTAGCTTCGATTCCGGCCCTGAAAAGTTTTTTGAGTTTTTTTCGGGACGAGAACTACGGGTTTCCGAAAATTGAAGCCGGATATACTGGTAAACGAGGAAAAGATGTCCTTTTGATTTTAGGAAGTGGCGAGTGTTACAAAACTATTGAAAGCGTTCTGCAAATTGTAAAGGTTGCAATAGATAATAATGCCCAACGCTCGGCAGTTTTTGTTGGAATAGGCGGCGGAGTAATTACAGATATGACAGCCTTTGCTGCATCAATTTTTAAAAGAGGTTCAAGCTGCGAACTTATACCGACAACACTTTTATCAATGGTAGATGCGGCAATCGGCGGAAAAACCGGCTGTGATTTTGACTCATATAAAAATATGATCGGCTCATTTTTTCCTGCACAAAAAATTCATATTATTCCATCACTTTTAGAAACATTAAGCGATAAAGAGTATAAAAGCGGAATGGCAGAAGTTGTAAAGACAGCGCTCTTATATTCAAAAGATCTCTTTGAAAAGCTATCTGCAAAACCAGAAATCTTAAAAAACAAAAAAGATCCTCTAGTTGAAGAAATGATAAAAACATGCGTAAATGCCAAGGCTAAAGTAGTTGAACAGGATTTGACGGAAAAAAATATCCGCATGCAGCTGAATTTAGGTCATACATTCGGTCATGCCCTAGAAAGCCGTGCAGGACTTGGGGTTGTAACACATGGAGATGCTGTTGCCTGGGGAATGGCACGGGCCGCAGAACTTTCAAAAAAATTGGGAATCTGTACAAGCGAATATGTAGACAAAATAATAAAGGTTCTCGATTCATTTGGCTGGGAAACCACGCCACTTCACTCTGCAATTAAAAATAAATATAAAAACGAAGAAGAAGCAGGTCGAGAACTTTATAACGCAATGAAAAAAGATAAAAAAAATGCGTCCAGCAGGGTTCGTTTTGTGCTTCAGGAAGACATTGAAGAAACTGTAATAACAGAAGCTGAAGAAAAAGATATTCTTTCTGTTCTTGTCTAAAGCCAGTGAGGAAAAAATGGACATTTCAAGATATTTTGACTGGGCTGCAACTTCGCCTGCAGACGAAGAAATTTTACGGGAAGCCCTGGAAGAAAGTTTTAAAACCCCTGCAAATCCCTCTGCAACTCACAGTGAAGGCACAAAAGCCCGAAAAGTTCTTGAAGATGCACGAGAAAGAGCCGCAAAAGTTTTAGGTGTAAAAAAAGATGAAGTTTTTTTTACAAGCGGAGGAACAGAAAGTGATCATATTCCCCTGCTCTCTCTTTTAAGCCGTGAATGTAATTTTACTAACCGGGGAACAATTATATTAAGTGCGATTGAACATCCCGCCTTGCGCGAACAGTGTGCTGCATTAAAAAAGCAGGGATTTAATATAGTTACAGTGAACCCTGATAAAAACGGTTTTATAGAACCTTCTTCCATAATCGAAAAATTAACAGCAGACACCCTCTATGTTAGCGTTATGGCTGTAAATAACGAAACGGGATGCATTCAAAAAATCTATGAGATTGCAGACAAACTGATTTTGGCAACAGAGGGAAAAAGAAAACCTCATTTTCATGTTGACTGTGTTCAGGCTGCTGGAAAAATTGAACTGAATTTAAGCCATAAAGGAATTGACAGTGCCGCCTTAAGCGCACACAAAATATGCGGGCCAAGAGGTATAGGGATTCTGGTTTTAAAAAAGGAAATTAAACCCTTTTTAACCGGCGGAGGACAGGAAAAAAACATTCGAAGCGGAACCGAAAATCTTTTTGGAGTCCTTGCATTTACTAAGTGCTTAGAAAAATATTATAAGGTTAACGACTTAAGCACCAGGTATGAAATTACAAATAATTTTATTGAAGAATTGAATAAAATTTCAATATGTACTCTAGTACCCTCAATCAGAAGGGAAACATCTTTTGATATACAAAAAAACTTTAGTCCATACGTTGTACAGACTTCATTTAAGGGTATTCCAGGAAACGTTATGGTAAGGGCGCTGGATGCAAAAGGATTCTCCATTTCAACCGGAAGTGCCTGCTCATCTAAAAAACAAAGCCGTCCAGTTCTGCAGGCAATGAATGCCTCAAAAGAAATTCAAGACACGGCGGTAAGGTTTAGTTTTGGTACCTTAACTCAACAAAAAGACGTAAATAATCTTATTGAGGCAATAAAAGAGATTGTAAACGATTTTAATTAAAAATTAACGCGTTATGCTAAAAGTGTTTTTTCATAACGCGTCAGATAAAAAAATTACTCTTCTTCTTTTTCGATTTTTGATTTTATATGAATGATTTTTCCAGTACGCTTGATTCCGTCTGGAAGACGTTTATCATCATCACCTTTCTTGTGATAAATTCTTTTTTCTGATTTTGCACCGTACTTTTCAGCTTTCTGGGCTTTTTTTTCTGCACGAGCTTTTTTACGAGCTTTCTGTTCTTTATCTACGAATTTCAGGGCATTATCAAGACCTGCAAGAACTTTCTGCATGTCTTCTTGAAAAATAGAAATCTGATGACGATCAAAATCTGCACCATCACCTTTTTTACTTTCTACAATCTGAAGGAAAATATCGCC
Organism: Treponema sp.; assembly: GCA_045534325.1. GTDB lineage: Bacteria > Spirochaetota > Spirochaetia > Treponematales > Treponemataceae > Treponema_D. Next base: position 29,815 of record JAZSJM010000118.1, read on the forward strand.
GTTGCGGTTCTCCTTTACATTAAAAAAATATGAACGATTGTCCAAAACAACTTCTGTAGTATAAAGTTCACCGCGGATACTCATAACAGTCCTTCCTTAAAAATGTATTCTCACAGATAAGTATAATTTTTTATGACCAGTAAATCAAGGGATAGTAAAAAGATATCCTCACTGATTCAAAGACGGTGTTACGTGCAAAAAAAAGGAGAATATGATATTTTTATTAAGATGAAAGGTTTTTCAAACAGTATTTTAATATGTCTCTTTTTTTTCTTAGCATCGTTTTCTGCATTTACAAAAGTTCCTGATACCACTGCCAGTACAAAAAAAATTTCCTTTTCAGTTGAACCAACCTTTGCTTATTCAAAAAGCATGTTAAATGAAATCTTTTACCAAAGCACCGATAAATCAAAAAAAAGAAGCCTTCTGGAGTGGGAAAGAAATATTTTTTTGTATGGAATAAATACACATTTAAAATACAAAAGATTCAGCACATCGCTTTCCCTAGAAAGTTCTGTTAGAGGTGAATGCGGTTCAATGTATGATTCTGATTGGCTGAATTTAAATGACTATAACATGAAAACAACATACTCCTGGGGAGCAAACAACGCAGAGGAAAACTATAACACAAACCTTATTTTTAAATACAAAATGTATGAATATAAGAATTTTTTCTTCTCCCCCTCGATGGCATTTCAATATCAGTATGATTCATTTTCAAGAAAACTAGGTGCACAAGGAGGATACGGACAAAGCGAGTATTCCAGCGACCACCAGGACCACTGGTGGTATGAAGACGAAGCAAAAAAATATCCTACAGAACAGTATTGGAGCGAAGAAAAACAGGCGTATGTTCGTGAAGGAATTGGTCAGATAGACTACAGTCGCCACAGCGTTTTTTTATGGACAGGAATTGATATAGGATATTCAAATAAATATCTTAATTTTTTGTTTAATACTTCGGTTGCTCCTTATATCTATTTTTCTGCAGCAGACACACATCATGGAAAAACAGGAAATGAAACATACCATCAAATACAGGATTCAAATTTTACTGCGGTTAAATTTACTTTTTTAGCATCCGTTTTTCTTTCAAAAAATCTGGAATTTAACACCAAACTTTTATATATATCTACAAAAACCTTACGCGGGGACTTATATTACGGCTGGGCAAAAAACCGATTACAAGACAGTGGAGCTTCATACAATGAAAAAAAAATACAGGTTGGCTTAAAATATAGATTTTGCACCCCGTAACGCAAAAAAAAGAGCTCCCTTTCGGAAGCTCTTTTGTCAGACCAATAAATAATATTAGTCTACGTATTCAACTGGTTCGCCTGAACCTTCAATATCAGAAAGAGACCAGCTTCCTTTAAGGTGGCTAGAAGCATATACGTTAGCATAAAAACCAAGATCAAGCTGAGTTGACTCTGTAAGACCTGTTGCACTAGCAGGAATAGTTTTTTCTACTACAGCAGTTACACTAGTATTTGTATAGGTTGTATTCTGACCAGATGCTGATGTTGTGCGTCCTGGGTCTTCAGTATAGAAAGAAACAGTATAAGAACCAGCCTCCCCTGTTCTGCCAGTTGATGTACCATCATTTGCTACTACATTAATCCATACATCAAAAGTTTTACCTGCACTGGATTTTATTGTAGAGAAAACAGGATTTGTATAATCAGTACATGTAGCTGTTGAACCAGTTTCACCTGCAACTTTACCATTGGCATCAGCAAAATCCTGTCCAGAACTCAAAGTAGAGCCAGATACACCTGTATAATAAGAAATATAACCCTGAATAGTTCCGTTATTGTTACGAACACCGGCAAGACCAAAATTGTAAGTCTTATCAGTGTTTTGTGTAAGAGCAAAAATATAACCCATTATACCGTCGCCATTTGTTTTAAGAGCGGTTGTCTCATTTGAAATCTTACAGATTGCATCAACATGCTTAGATTTAAGTGTTTTAAATCCACGGCTATAACCTGTTGTTTCATTTGTATAATCGATTGTACAAGTAGAACCGCTTACTTTAAGCATTTCATTTTCGTCTTCTACTTCAGCACAACCAGCAAACCCAAATACAAGTGCAATACATGCAATTGAAGCAATTATTGTTTTTTTAAGCATTTTAATTCCTCGTTTAAATTACCTAAATTTTTATTCCGCCATACGGCAGACATCCTGTAAAATTTAACGCAATAAATAGTAAAAATCTAGTAAAAACTGTATTAATTTTAGGTTATTTTTAGAATTTAACTTTAAGAGTCAAAAAATCTCTAGTTCATAAATTCCCCAATTTAAACGAGGGTTTAAAATGAGACTTTCTAAAATGAAATTTACTATTTCTTTTGTTGCTGCAGCACTTATTATTGGATTTTCTGCATGTACAGTAGAAGACGATCCTTACAACATGATTACAGAAAAAAATTCTACAACATGGGTAATCAGCCACACAAATGAAGATGCTGATACAGTACACCGCGGATACAAATCTACAACCTTTAAGCATTCAGGTGGTCTTGTTAACATTCATTTTGACAGCAAATCAAACGGCATTTATGGTGACGGTGTAATGGGCTTTGTTTTTGGTCTTCGTGATAATGCTACAAACTCTAAAGCAAGTGACTTCTTTGTAGTTGGAGTACGAAACAGAGGCGATTATTACATTTCAAAATACACAAACGTAACAAACCTTCAGGGAAACAACTTTGGTGTAGGTGATAATGACGGTGCAGAAGAAGTTGAATATGTTTCACTTGGTGCAGCAGTACCTAGCGCAAAAGCTTCTACAGCAAACGGATATGATGTAGGAGTTTACTTCCGCGATGTAGTTGTAGATACAGAAGCAGATGCAACAACAGGAACATACACACACATGTACCAGATTTTTTTTGTAACAGTAGATTCTACAGCTGCTTATGATGTAGACGATAAAACAGGTGTGCTTAAGATTAAAGCTGCAGGAGCTGCTGACTATTCAGAAGTTAATCTTGGTTCTGCGGTTTACTCGATTTCATACGAATCTGACTCAGCTTCTCTTTCTCAGTACAAATTCGGTCCATATGCCAACGTTTATCCAAACTCTACTAAATGTACTGACACGTATAAAAACAGCAAAGCAACAGGCACAGGTACAATTAAAGGTACATGGACAATCCCAGCTGACTACAATCATGCAGAACTTGTAGAAAACTAAGTTTTATACTGCAATATCTGACAAGGGGGCTCTCAGGCTCCCTTTTTTATTAAAAAACCATGACATTCAAAAATTATTTATGTCTTTTATCAGTCATTCTCTCTTCTTTTTTTGCCGCAGCCGCTGTTAAATCCATTACTTTTACACCATTTACAGGAATGAGAAACTCAAGCACAGAGGAAGCCTTGTTTTTCAGCGGAACATTTGGTACTGACAGCAGCAAAAAATGCTCCCGTCTTGAATGGAATGAAAAATACGTTCTGCTTTACGGAATAGATTCTGAAATCGCGATTGGAAACATAACAAATACTTTTGAATTCTCTTCAAGACTACAGACTTCCCTGCCCTATAATCAGGGACTCATGACGGACACAGACTGGAATCCGGATCAGGTAAAAAAAACACAGACTGAGTTTGATCTTGATGGAAATATGTCTTTTACCTTTAAGACAGAATTCGGCTGGACTAGAAAAATGGAAGCAGGTTTTTTTATTCGTCCCCACATAAATGCATCCTACGACTATCTGAGCTTTAAGGGAATTAACGGCAGGGGCTGGTATTCTCTTGATACGGAAACCCCACATTACTATCCCGATGAATACCTGCATCCTGCAGGAATTAATTACAGATCCTATAAAACAGCACTGATGACAGGCCTTTCACTCATAAAGGAATTTGAAAGCGGATTTACAGTAAAAACCGGGGCCGAAATTTCACCTTTTACTTTTGTTCTTGCCCGTGACCGTCATCTTGGTCCAAAAGACTATTTCACGAAAGATGACTACATCTATTCTTATTTAAGAAATTATTCAGTCTACGCATGCATACTTTACAATTTCAAGCAAAGACTAAGTTTTTTTACGGAACTCAAAGGTAATTACTTCTTTTTTACAAAAGGAGAACAATACTACAACTGGGACGAAAGTTCCCGCGACACACTTTCTTCCCAGAAAGCAGGCTACAGCTATTATTCCTATGAAATTACAACCGGTGTAAAGATAAAAGTATTTTAAGCGTTACCGGGCGTAAGGGCGCAGAGCGTCGTTTGCCTGCAAACGATGAAGCGTAAGCGGAACCCTGAAGCACGGGACGGCAGTTTACTGCCGGAACGCCCCTAAAATCTTTCTAAAAGCCCCTCACAGCCTTCACACACATCGCGCCAGGTTTCTTCAAAGTTGCCTGTGTACCAGGGGTCGGCCACATCCCTGTGTTTTCCTGCATATTCCATTAAATAATGAACCTTGCCCTCAGTATCCTTTCCAACGCGGCGCTCAAGATGACGCTGGTTTTCGCTGTCCATGATGATTAAAAGATCAAAGTCGTTGTAATCGTCAGGGGTTACAAGGCGGGCACGGTGGTCCGTATAGGGAATGTGATTTTTTTCAAGAATCTGTCTTGTGCCACGGTGCATTCCGTTGCCGATTTCGTCGTAATCTGTTGCGGCGCTGTCGATATAAAAGTCATTTTCCCGGCCGGCATTTTTTACCATGTGCTTAAAAACCATTTCTGCCATTGGTGAGCGGCAGATATTTCCGTGACAAATAAAAAGAATTCTGTGCATTTTGCTACTGTAACAGAAATGCTTATTTTTCTCTAGAGAACGATTTTTTATAGAAAATTAAATTTTTACAGTTTCAAGGTTGTTTTTTAACTCCAGCACCTTCTCGAGCGGAAGAGAGCAACAACGTGCAATAATTTCTGCTGGAAAATTTTCCCGTAAAAAATTAACTGCATTTTCAACAGCCTTAGCCTGTGCGCCTTGCAAGATACCATCTTCGTATGCTTCCTGCCGCTGAACTCGTATATCATCTTCTCTTGAATATTCTCCAAAAATCATGCCACGGTCCTCCCTTTTTAGTTTTTCAAAGTAATCGGCCAAAAGATTTTCTGAAATACACCTGTCAAGTGCATATCCGACTGTATCTTCAAGCCCCTTTTTCCTTGCAATTATAACATAGAGTGTAAATTTTGAATATGCAAAAAGTGCAGTACTTTTAGATAAAATGGGAAGGCTTTCCTTAAAATTGATGTTAAAGACTCTAACCGTCAACTCAAGACAAGGATTGTTACTTTCCTTCTTAAAAGAATCAGAAAGCTTCATTACTGACTCTTTCGGATAACTTATCTGTCCATTGTAAAAAACATAAAATTCCGGAGCTGGTAATTCAATCAGCTTTTTTGCGTATTTTTGTTCTTTTTTATACATTTTACTATACATCGCGGTTACATATTCAAGACATCTAAGCGGCATATTATTATTGATTGTACTCTGCTGTTCTGCAAGAACAATAACCTTGTCGTTAATCCTCATTGAAACATCATTGTTAATACCGGTGTAAACTATATTTTTTAATGTGACAGGTTCAATTGTAACTTCATCAATCTTTAAATTTGTGTCATGAATTGCGTTATAAAGTGAAAGAAAATTCTCTTTTGCGTCTTTACACTTACCAAAAAGATCCACAAAAAGTGAATCGCGATAATTATGTCGTGTTTTCATGTATTTCTCCAGCAAAAAAACATTCGGAAAAAAAATCCTTACACTATATTTATTGTCACTGATTTTTAAAAAATACTAAAACCTTCTAATTTTTTTTTGATTTTTTTTCATTAACTGGCTCAAGTGTAGATATTGTACGTTACAGACTACAATCACTTATAAAATTCCACAAAATTATATATAATGAAAACATGATTAAGCGCTCAGGTTATGCTGATCTTCCCCTTCATACGGGCACGGTTCCAAAATGGCTTGCCGACCGCATGATGGTCCTCGGCACACAAATTATTGAATCCATCGTCTTAAAATACGGCAAAAAAGAAGCCCTTGTGCGTTTAAGTGATCCCCTGTGGTTTCAGAGCCTGGGTTGCGTGCTGGGGATGGACTGGCATTCAAGTGGAATTACAACAAGCGTTATGTATGCCTTAAAGCGGGGCCTTAACCGCCGGGCCCGAGAACTGGGCATTGTTGTCTGCGGCGGACGGGGTAAATATTCAAGGCGGACTCCACAAGAATTACAAATTTTAGCCGACATGACGGGCATGGACGGAAACTACCTCATCAACAGCTCTAAACTTGCGGCAAAAGTTGACGGAACTGCAGTTCAGGACGGCTTTCAGCTTTACCAGCACAATTTTATTTTAAGCGACGAAGGGGACTGGACTATCGTACAGCAGGGAATGAATGTAAACGAAAAAAAAGCCCGGCGCTACCACTGGTCCTCAGAAAACCTGCGGAGCTTTGTGGAAGAGCCCCATTCAGGCGTTACAGGCGAAAACCAGGGCTTAATCTTAAACCTCACCGACTTGAATGCCGCTGGCACAAGAGAGAAAATTCTTTCCTTAAGCAATGAGTGCCCAGACCGTCTTATTGGCGAAATAAAAAAAATGGGAAAAGGTGACAGCCTTCAGCTTGATTTATTTGATGATGAAGGGGACGCTGCAGGCACAGCCTTCGCGAGACTCGCTCAAAACAGTCCACCGGACTGTTTTGCCGGCAAAGCCGTCGCTCCCTATCCCCTCGGCTGCAATTCGTCGCAGAGCTCCTCATTTCCGCCTACCCCTTCAGCGGGGAGCCCCCGCAACGCCCCCACAGCGCCTGAGTGGCAGAAAGGGCAGATTTTAATCAAAAACGACAGAAACCTCATAATGCCTTCCCGCCACGAAATAAAGGCAGAAGACATAGACTTAAAAAGACTGGGAGCCGTCCTTGCAACAGCCTACGAAAGCCAGCCTGAAAACTTTGAAAACCTGCTTTTAACTCCGGGCTTAGGTCCCCGCACCCTCCAGAGCCTTACCCTGGTGAGCGAAGTTATTTACGGAACTCCTTCCCGCTTTACAGACCCGGCAAGATTCTCCTTTGCCCACGGAGGAAAAGACGGCCATCCTTTTCCTGTTACAACAAAAATCTACGATGAAAGCATCCGGATTTTGGGGCAGGCAATTGAAGACAGCAAAATGGGCTATAAGGACAAAAGCGAATGCCTCTACCGCCTTGAAAAAACCGCCCGCATGGTAGAAGAAAACTGCAGCCCAGAAGCAGATTTTGACGCAGTTATTGAACATGAAAAAAACCACTCCAAAGAATGGGGGGGAAGAACCTGCACGGACTAAAATTTAATCACCAAATCTCGACACAAAGCATCGGAATACTTTCCCTCTGCACGTATAAAAAAGTCTAATTATTCTAGTCCGCTTTTTTATCTTTTATCTAATTTGTTAAATTAAAAGAAATTACGGTATTTTTATATTGAGCAAGTTATATACAAACTGTTATATTTTAATTGAAAATAATATACAAAAATCTAAAGAGAATATAATGAATATTGAACTTGAAGACAAAGTACTTGAACTGATTAACACTCGCTCATCCGCAAGAATTCTCAAAGAAAGATTTACTTTTTCTGACTCCCTAAGCCAGTTTATCGATGTAGATTTTTCTGAGCATCAGGCAATGAAGCATTGGCAGAGAATTGTTGAAAGGTTAAATGAACTGGAAACAAGCCTTAAAAAACAAGTAAACCTTTATCTTGCGATAGTAGATTATTTTACAAGTGAAAAAAAGATAATAAATTCTCCTGTTCTTGTTGAAATAAAAGTACTTAGAGAAACAGAAGAAATGGCTATGCAGGACAGCCTTACAGGTGCATTTAACCGCCGCTACATGGATATTTACCTTAGAAAAGAAATTAACCGCTGTAACCGCTACGAAAAAGATTTTTCGATAATGCTTTTAGACATTGATGACTTTAAAAAAATAAACGATACATACGGTCATGTTGTTGGAGATACAATTCTTTCTGAAATAAGCTTAATTTTTAAATCTACAATCCGGGAAGAAGATGTTTTTTGCCGCTATGGCGGTGAAGAATTTTTAATCATCATGCCAGAAACCTGCGAAAAAAAGGCAGAGTTTCTTTATAAGCGCATACAGGGTCGTCTTTTAGAAAGCGATATCCACAAAAATTTTGGAGTAACAGTAAGTGCCGGTGTAGCAAAATTTACACCGAATAAAGACAACCTTGTAAATTTAATCCGATATGCAGATATAAGCCTTTACAAGGCAAAATCTTTAGGAAAGAACCAAATTGTAAGATACACAAAAGATTAACCTACAATGCTACGTACAAATTTTAGCGAAGATGGTACATCCTTTACACCTTCAAAAATAAGATAGGCATTTGGTTCTTTTTCCATGATTTTAGGAAGGAACTCTTTCCACCCCATGATTCCCTGCCCTAGGGGTGCGATTTGTAGTTCATCGCCGTTTACAACATAGTCTTTTAAATGAAAACCGCATATTTTTCCTTTAAAAAGTTCAAGGCAGTCGTCAAAAATCTGAGCACGCTGTTCATGATTTCCGATATAAAGGTAGTTATAAATATCTACTATGAAGCGGAAATTGTTCTGACCAGGGTCAATTTCATCAGCAAGTCGCTTTAACATCTGAGGCCTATACATACAGTGTCCCCAGGCGCCTTCTAAGGCCATGCATACCCCGCTTTCTTTTGCAATCTGTGGCATCGGGGCAAAAATCTTTTTTACTTCCTCAAAAGCTTCTTCTGTTTGATTTTTTGGATTATAGGTCCATTTATCATCGTTATAACTGCCAGTTTCTGAAGCAACAAATTTAGCACCAAATTCGAGGGCGTGCCTTAGATGGTCGGCATATTTTTCGGCTCCAGATTTTACTTTATCTTTGTTTGAATGAACAGGATTAAAATACGCTCCAAGCAAAGGAATTTCCACATTATGAGAATTAAATCCTCTCCTGATTTCATTAATCACATCGGCAGTTAAGGTTCCAGGATTACCTGTCTGACCTTCTACAGCTTTTGCAATTGCAAGCTGAACACCGTCAAAGCCCCATTCATGAGCATTACGACCTAGATAATCTGCACTTCCTTTTCCAATATCATGGGGACGGATTAAAATTTTCATAAAACACCTCAAACAAAATGATATCTGGTTGTTTTTTCAAACGTATAAAAATTATTTATTACAGAATACCACAAAATATGACAGATTAAAAGTATATGTAAGGGGCGTTGCGGGCGACGTCTGAGCCCGCACGAGGGGGTAGCGAAAGACACCACAGGAGCCGCAAGGCGACGAGGAGGCTGGAGCG
>JAZSJM010000125.1:0-4415 GCA_045534325.1 Treponema sp.
CTGCTAAAGATCTTATGAACTGCACTATGGGCGAGCTGTTGCGCCGGTTCAATTCGATTGACAATATTGAAAGATTCTCGAAGATCATCCGGGATTTGTCGGCTGCTGAAGAACGCGAGCAGAAGCTGCAGGAAAGGCGGCTTATACAGGTGCCAAAAGATTTTGTTGTTCAACGCGTATTCGGCTACATGGATCAGCTGATGGAGCGGCTTTTGGATGTGCCTGAAGCTGTGTGTGATCAGGTGATTGCAGTGTCTCTGGCTAATGGTCAGGACAAGCGTGAAAGTGTTATGAATATTCTTAACGATAATTTGACCCGCTGTATTTCAGGTGCGAAGAGTCATATTGTGAATGAACTTACTGCTCTTAGAAGTAAGTACGATAAGCAGGAAACTGAAAACATCCAGCTGAGAGAACAGCTTGTAGAAATGGATGTGATCTAGGAGGACAAGATGGTAAAAGCTGATAATAGTGTAATTGACGAAATACTCAAAGAAATTGATCGAATCAAAAAAGAATTTAAGGGGAATGAGAGAAACCCTTATTGTGTTCTTGCTTTTAACTATGCCGGTGTGATGGAGCGACGCGGCTATCCAACTCTTGAGTTGACTATTGCTGTTTGCAAGGATTACTGGATTAACAAGGGAATTTGCGCGGTTGAAGCTTTCCATCTGGATGATACGGGAAAAATTGCTGTTGATTATCATGCTTTGAGGAATTTCTAGTTTTTGAGGGGTTAGATGGAAGCGGCCCTAAAAATCAGTGATTTTGATTTTCTCATTGAGAGGTTTTCGCTGTTGCCTGAGAAGCGGGAATATGAGCTTCCAAGTGATTACATCCAGCGGGTGCGCTATCTTGATAAAAGTCTTTCGCCGTTTCCTGGTAAATTCAGTTATGACAGATTCCCGTATTTTAAGGAAATTGTTGACAAGCTCTCTCCAGCAGATCCGACTAAGTATGTTTTCGTGATGAAGGGGAATCAGTGTGGCTATACGACTGGAGTTCTTGAGCCTGGTATGATGTATCATATTGGGTCGGATCCTGAAGAGCAGGCTCTTTTCTTGCCGGATGAAACTATGGCCCGGGATTATGCGAAAACTAAGCTTGAATCCTGCATTGATAATAGCGGCCTTCGCTCTTTAATTGCGAGCCAATCGAGAAAAGCGAACGGCTCAAAAGACACTGGAGACACTACGCTGCACAAGCAATATCCGGGCGGCTCGCTGAAGGTGTTCGGCGGCAAGTCTGGATCTAAGTTCAGAAATTTCTCTTTTAAAATTATCTATGTGGATGAAGCTGATGCCTTTACTTCGCTGATTAAGGGTGAGGGTGATGTCTTTACATTGATGAAGGGCCGTCAGGATGCTTTTGCTAATCATTCAAAATTGATAATAGGATCTACTCCGAAAAATGAGGGCAGCTCTCAGATTCAGAATCTTTTTTTACAGGGGACTCAGAAATATTTTTATGTGCCGTGCAGGTATTGCGGTCAGAAGCAGAAACTTGAATGGGCCATTTGGGATGAGCATGATAAATCGAAACAGATTGGCGGCATTGTTTGGGAAAATGATGAGAACTTTAGGCCGAAGCTGGAGACTGTTGGATATAAGTGCCCTTATTGCGGCGGCGTAATGAAGAATTATGATAAGGCTGAAATAATCGGCAAAGGTGAATGGCGGGCAAGTGTGGACAGACCTGAGATGGCGGATTCTGAGAGCTATCACATAACGGCTTTGTATAATCCGCCTGGAATGTATTCGTGGGAAGATTATGTTGCTGAGTGGGCTACGGTTTGGGACTTAAAGACTAACCGTGTGAAGGATGTGGAAAAATATAGAGTTTTCAGAAACTTAAAGCAGGGCCTGCCATTCAGGGAGCAGCATGAAACTATCACCTATGAAAGGGCTTTGCGCTATCGCCGTTTTGGCTTTGCGCGGGGAGTTGTGCCTAATAGAATGGCTTTGCGTGATACTGGTTCAATCGTGCTCATTCTGATTGTCAGTGTGGACGTTCAGAAGGACGGGCTATATGTTGACATTGTGGGCTACACTGAGCGAGGTTGTAATTTTTCTGTTGATTTCCGCTGGATTGAGGGAAGTGTGGAGCAGTTCGGCGGCCCTTGGGATGAACTTTCAAAATTGATTCAGAGTGACTTTGTGGATGAGGATGGCAGGCGGTATAGGCCGATGATTACCCTTGTGGACTCCGGCCACTATACAAGCTGGGTCTATGCTTTCTGCAGTCAGTTCAGCTTTGGTGTTTACGCCTGCAAGGGGCAGGACTGGATCAAGGATGGCGCGCCTTATCAGCTTTTTTCTCCGGGAACTTTGAAACAGATTGGACTTCCTCTGGCTTATCATATAAACACTGGTCTACTAAAAGACAGGATTTCCAGTGAAATGAATCGCTTATTCTGGAATGACGGGCAATTGCAGCCTGCCTGGTATCCTAATTTTCCGGAAGACTTTGGTGATGATTATTTTAAAATGTATGAGGCGGAAGAGAAAATTGACATCATCAGCAAGGATACCAGAAAATATGTGAAAACTATATGGCGGCAGAAGTTCGGTGCTGACAACCATGCTTTTGATACGAGGGTTTACAATAAGGGAGCACTGGAGATTTTTGCTGACGATATTTGCCGCCAGGAATTGCGCTGCGGTGCGCTGGACTGGAATGCCTTCTGGCGATATGCAAAAGATTTTAAAGCGTTTTATCGTGATGCAGATTAAAACAAAGCTTCGCCTGTGTCTTTGTCGATGAAACTTATCTGAAGGCGGGCATTGAGGGCCGCGGCTAATTCTTCGAGCTCTGAAACTCGAAAATTGTTTGAGCGCATTTTATTTGTGAGATTCTGCTGGGTCTGGTTTGTCCTTTCGGCCAGGTCTTTCATCTGAATGTTTTTCTGCAAAAGGCAGATTTTAATATTTTTTGCTATATCCATAATCATAATTTACATTATTTAATTAAAAATTACAATATAAAATAAAAAAAAACATAAAAAAATGTAAAAGTACATTGACAAATTACATTTCCTCATGTATTATTAAATTATCAAGTGAAACGGCAAGAAATAAAGCCGGAAGGAGTAAGGATATGATTAAGATTATGCAGAATGGAATTAAGTTTGATGGTGGTTATACACCTTGCTATTACAGCATGGGAAACACATTGCATCACAGTGATAAATGTATTGCAATTTATGCAAAGGATTATGAGCATCTTCCTGCAGAGTTGGGAAATGTTGTAAATGATTCTGATTATCAGTCAGATTATTTTGACAGTGATAAGGTTTATCTTGAGCCAGGTGATAAGTTTTATGATGAAGCTTTTGCAGCTTACAACAAGCGAAAGCTTGCCGATTCAAAACGTTGGCTGAAGCATGATGAGAAACGCCTGCAGAAAGAACTTGACAGCGGTTGCCCTTATCCTGCAACAGTTGCAAACCTTAAAAGCAGCATTGAAAACTATAAGCGCATTATTGCTGCTTTGAGTGCTTAAAATAGTTCCGGGCTTCGGCCCGGGGGTAAGGAGGTAACGAATATGATCATAAAGCGAGGTGGAAAAATGAAAAGATACGATTATGTTGAGAGGGTTCTTATGTCTGCGGTTCTTTGTGATGCCGCTACGGAAATCAGCCTGGGAAATAAACGGGGGCTAAGATCTGCCTGGCAGCTGGTTTTGAATCTAGGGGAAAATAAAAAAGAGCTTACCGGGAAGGGCAAGCTCCGCAAACAAATGAAATTTCATCTGAGTAAAATTTCTGAGAATGATTTTAGATTCAGGTAGGGGAAAAGTCAAGCGTAGTTTTAGGGCTACGCTTTTTATTTTTTTTGGGCTAAAAAAATATTTTTTTTTGAAAAGCACTTGACAATAGTCAAAAATTATTGTATATTATAAGCATAGGGGCAGCGGGAAGGCTGCAAGGAGCAAACAAATGAAATATGGAATTCAATCAATGGACAGTGGATGTGATTATACAGAGTTTAGCACTTTAGAAGAGTGTAAAAAATGGGTTCTTTCAAATCTTTATGAACTTGAAAGAGATAATGCAAGATATATTCAGATTATAAATGTTGAAAATCCTGATGAAATCATTTTTTATGAAAATGTTGAATGGATTGACGGTGTTTCAAACTTAAAACAGATTGCAGAAAAAATAAAATAAAAGAAACGCCCATCATCTATGGGTGGGCTTTTTTATGCTGACTACTCACGTGAGTAGTCAGGTGTTTGTGAAAAAGGAAAAATTTATGACTGAGGAAAAAATTAAGAAGGAAAGAAAAAAGGGATCTGGCGGGGCCAGGGTGAACGCTGGGCGTAAAGCTAAGCCAGAAAATGAGAGAAGGCAGCAGCTGGCTATAAGCTGCTCTTTCGAGCAGAAGGCGGCAATTGTGGCGGCGGCTGAAAAAGAG
>JAZSJM010000110.1:0-8571 GCA_045534325.1 Treponema sp.
CCTCCGACTTATCAATATGAGGTTTCCTATGAACGAATCAGAACTCGCTCTTATCTGCAAGGCTTTGGGAGATGAAAACCGCGTTCAGATTATTAAAATGCTGACAGGCGGGGAATTGTGTGCCTGTAAAATTCTTGACGCTTTTAATATCACTCAGCCAACTCTTTCTCATCATATGAAGATTCTTACAGAGTGCAATCTTGTTAATTCACGAAAAGAAGGCAAATGGACTTATTATTCAATAAACTGCAAAAAGTTTTCTGACTTTAAAAGCGCTGTGTCTCAGTTTACCTGTGAAACTTCTCCTGAAAAAAAATCAGATGGAAAGTGTTGCTGTAAGGATTAGCGATTATGGGAAGCTTTATTCAAAATCAGATTCTTGGAATGCAATGGCTCAATACACTGATTGGAAAAATACTTTCTGCTGCCGGACTTGATATCGAAAGCCGTATTGGAGGAAGCGTTCACTTTTTCCTTTATGATGTAATTAAAATCACAATCCTTCTTTTTGTGCTGATATTTTTGATTTCATATATTCAGTCATATTTTCCGCCTGAAAGAAGTAGGAAAATACTTTCGCATTGCAAGGGATTTTCTGCCCGGATAATTGCTGCGCTTTTGGGAACGGTGACATCCTTTTGTTCCTGTTCTTCAATTCCTCTTTTTATGGGATTTACAACTGCAGGACTTCCGCTAGGGGTTACCTTTAGTTTTTTGATTTCTTCTCCTATGGTTGATTTTGCTTCCCTCATTCTTTTAACAAGCATTTTTGGCTGGAAGATTGCGATTGCTTATGTTGTGCTGGGGCTTATTGTCGCTATTGCCGGCGGAACAATAATTGAACATCTCCACATGGAAGATCAGGTTGCTGATTTTATTCGTAATGGAAAAAGTGTCTGCCTTGCAGAAGAAAAGCTGTCGCAGAAACAGAGACTTATTTCTGCATTGTACTCTGTTTCCGATACTCTCAAAAAAGTTTTTCCATATATTCTTTTGAGCGTGGCAGTGGGAGCGGTAATTCATAACTGGATTCCTGAGGACTGGATTGTCAGCCTACTAGGTAGGAAAAATCCGCTTGGTGTAATTCTTGCTGTTTTTGCGGGCATTCCCATGTATGCAGATATTTTTGGCTGTATTTCAATTTCTGAAAGCCTTTTAATGAAGGGGGCGCTCTTGGGAGTGGTTTTGAGCTTTATGATGGCAGTAACGACTTTGAGTTTGCCTTCGCTGATTATGCTTAAAAAGGCAATTAAAACTAAACTGCTGGTGATTTTTGTTTCAATCTGTGTGATTGGAATAGTTCTTGTCGGGTATTTTTTCAACGTTTTTCAGACGTTGTTTTTATAATCCACAAAGGAGATTCAAATGGAAAATCTTACAATTAAAGTTTATGGCAGCGGCTGCAAAGGTTGCCAGACTTTACATCAGAATGTGATTGACGCTCTGGCCGAAATGAGTATTGCAGCTGATGTTCAGTATATTACAGATATGCAGAAGATTATGGAAACCGGAGTTATGGGGCTGCCTGCCCTCGCAGTGAACGATAAGATTGTTTCGGCTGGAAAGGTTTTAAGTGTGGCAGACGTTAAAAAGTTTTTGGAATAGAAAATATGAATCACAAAGAAAAAGCGGTAAATTATTTTTCGCAGAAATTACATTGTTCTCAGTCAGTACTTGCGGCTTTTGCTGATGAATGCGGAATTACAGAAGAAGAGGCTTTTAAGCTTGGCAGCTGTTTTGGAAGCGGCATGCGCAAGGGCCAAGTTTGTGGAGCTGTGACCGGAGCCCTGATGGTATTAGGATTATTGTATGGCCAGAAATCTGCCGGTGACACAGAAGGCCGCCAGCTTTCGAATAAAGTAAATGACTTAATGATGGACCGCTTCAAAGAAAAATGCGGCTCTTATATCTGTAATGATTTATTGGGCTGTGATGTGTCTACAGCAGAAGGTGTTCAATATTGCCGCGATAATAAACTCTTCACAGACTTTTGCCCAAAAATGGTGGCTGCCGCAGTGAAAGTAGTTGAAGAAATAATCCAGGAACAGAAGAAAGGGTAAGTTTTATTTTACGACTCGTTCACCAGCTTTCCCGTCATGTGTTCAATTTCCAGCTCAAGGTTATTTATGCACAGTATCAAGCTGTCTCATAATTTCTACACGCCAGGCAGCAATAAAAGCAATGAAAAGCACTCTTAAATTTTACTTAAAACTATTATACAAGGTTTCAGCCTTATCTATAAAACTTGATACCGCAGAATCTTTATTTTCTAAAGATTCTTTTCTGAAGTAAATCCCAAAAGGAGCGTGGTGAGTTTCTTTAAAAGGATAGAAAACCAGTTCTTTATCGGGAATTGCAAGATATTCAGGAACAAAGGCAAAACCGAATCCTGCTTTTGCAAGACCGTAAACTTCAGAAGCAAAAGAGCACAGAATATTATCAAGCTTCTCGTTTACCGGCAGAATGTGACTACCTTTAGAGAAAACGTTTTTTAAAAGGTATGGCGGAATCTGCACGACCTGAGGATATTCCCAGAGCATATTCTGAGAAATCTCAGTCAGATTCTTTTTCTTAGCCTCTTTTATTACCGGATGATCTTTTGGAAAGGCAATGACAAAGCCATCCATGTGCAGCGTTTTAAAATCTATGGAATCATCCTTAAACCTTGAATCTTTAATTCCAACTACAATATCAGCCTGGCCGTGAACAAGTCTGTTTAAGTTAGTGTCTGTCTGGTCAACAATAAAAGAAGGAAGCAGGATTTCAAATTTATCTTTTATTGAACTCAAAACCTTGTTTACAAATGGCAGACAGTGAGAATCCATATATCCGATACGAAGGGAACTTTTGCTTTTAGAATGGAAAGAAGCAATCCAGTCTTTTGCATGATAATATGAATTGAGGATAGAGTTCGCTTCCGGCAGAAATTGGCGACCAACATTGGTAAGAGAAACAGAGCGGGTGGTGCGGATAAAGAGTTTTGCTGAAAGTTCAGATTCAAGCGACTGAATTTCCTTTGTAACGGCCGGCTGGGTAAGATAAACCTGTTCCGCTGTTTTCGCAAAGTTCAGTGTTGAGGCAAGACTTACGAAACATTCAAGCTGGGTTGTGTTCATGTCTGTTCTCCTTTATTTATTCCAATAAGTTATCAATTATAATAATAATTCATTTCACAAAAGACTTCCAGCCCATTATTATCAAAGTATCTTAAATAAAACGGGGGTGCAGTTATGGCACTTAAGAATCTTTCAGATTGGAATGAAAAGAAGGCTCAGGTAGACAAAGGGACTGCTTGCGGAACTGGAAAACCGGCAGAAAAACCTGCTTCTGCATGTGGGGCTGGTGAACCAGAGAAAAAGCCTGCAACTTGTGGTTCAGCATGTGGGGCCGGTAAGCCTGCAGAACCAGAAAAGAAACCAGCAGCCTGTGGCAGTGCGTGTGGGGCTGGAAAATAACTTTTCTAATTCGCGAGGAGGTAGAATATGGCAGATAAATATTTTGCTTTTCAATGGCATATTACAGATGAGTGCGACCAAAGGTGCAAGCACTGCTACATTTTTGCAGAAGGCCACCCTGCTCTTGTTTCTATGAGCTGGGAACAGATGAAGACTGTCTTTTTTAATGCATTGGAATTCTGTGAGCATTTTGACCGCCTGCCATATTTCTACCTCACTGGCGGAGACCCTATTCTTCATCCGCATTTTTGGGATTTGCTTGGTCTTATGAAAGAGCATGACATCCCTTTTACATTGATGGGAAATCCATTTCACTTGACTGCAGAAATTTTGAAGAAAATGAAAGAACTCGGCTGTGACAAGTATCAGATGAGTATTGATGGAATGGAAGAAACTCACGACTGGTTCAGAAAGCCGGGCAGCTTCAAAACAACGCTTGAAAAAATCCGATTGATTAACGAAGCGGGTATAACCAGTGTGATTATGACAACCGTCAGCGGTACAAACATAGAAGAAATCCCATCTGTCGTAGATGCCGTTGTTGCCTCTGAAACTCAGGTGTATGCATTTGCCCGCTATGTTCCTACAAGTGACGGCAAGGGCAACGAAAAAAGTGACTGGTACATCTCGCCGGAACGTTACCACGACTTCCTTGAAGAAATCGACAGAAAATATACTGAATATAAAAATAAAGGTTGTAAAACCTATTTTAATAGAAAAGACCATCTGTGGACTCTCTTTGACTACGAACATGGGCGTTTTAAGTTGAATGAGAAAGAAAAAAGAACTGCGAGTTCTGCGAGTGCAGAACTCGGGTTAAATGATGAGCGTCAGCTCATCATTTATACTGGCTGCAACTGCGGAAACTGCCACATTACAATTCTGCCCACAGGAGACATTTTCGCCTGCCGCCGTGTTGCCACAAGCAAAGTCGGAAATGCATTCAAGGACAGTCTTAAAGATGTGTGGTTGAATCAGAAAATGGAAGGCTTTAGGGATTACGAAAAGTTTTCAAAGTGCGCTAAGTGCGAACTGTTGCCATATTGCCGGGGATGTTCCGCTGTAGCAGCTGGCAGTAACGGTGGAAACTTTTATGCAGCGGATCCGCAATGTTGGAAAAAGATTTAAATGCGTTAGGGATACGCAAGGCGGCGAAGCCGTTGCGGAACAAAGTGGAGCAATGGAGCGATAGCGGAACCTGGAGTAGCCCGACCCGAAGAGAGCTTGTTTGTTTACAAACAAAGCGAACGAAGGGGAACGCCCGAATAATGGAGGAAATCTATGTTAATGGATATAATCAAAGCAAGACATTCAATCAGAAAATATACTAAAAAGCAGATTAGCCGAGAGGACTTGGACAAAATCCTTGAAGCAGGAAACTTTGCACCGAATGCAGGTGGTGGACAGAAAAGCATGATGATTGCCGTTCATAACAGCGAAATGGCGGCTCATCTTGGAAGAATGAATCTTGCCAGATTCAACCGCGCAAACTTAAGTGGAAGTTATGTTTCTGCCGAACAGCCGAGTGTTATTGATGATCCGACTATGAAAAACGGATTCTACGATGCGCCAACAGTTGTCTGTATTTTCTGTCAGGACGATTTTCTATTTAAGGTTGCCGACGCTTTTTGCATTGCCGAAAACATGATTTTACAGGCAACCGAGATTGGAATTGCTTCCTGCATAATTTCACGTGGGGAAGAAACTTTTGACGGTGCGGAAGGAAAAGCGCTTTGCAAAGAATGGGGTGTTCCGGAAAACTACACTTGCCAGTGCTTTGTAATTCTGGGTTACATTGACGGTCCACAGCCTGCGAGCAAACCTCGAAAGAGCAACCGTCTTGTTGTGGTAAAATAGTTTAAGAGAGGGCTGAGGTTAAAATGAGCGAAATCGAAAAAATCAAATCAGTTTTGGAAAATGCAGAAGCCCTTGTTGTTGGAGCCGGAGCGGGACTTTCTACTTCTGCAGGTTTTACTTATTCCGGTGAACGTTTTGAACAATATTTTTCTGACTTTCAGGCTCGATACGGTTTTTCTGATATGTACACCGGTGGATTTTATCCCTACAAAACTCTTGAAGAGCAGTGGGCTTACTGGAGCCGCTACATCATGATTAACCGCTATATGGACGCTCCGATTTCTGCCTATAAAAAACTTTTTGAACTTGCAAAGAATAAGAATTATTTTGTCATTACAACGAATGTTGACCATTGCTTTCAGAAAGCGGGCTTTGATAAGACACGACTCTTTTATACTCAGGGGGATTACGGGCTTTTTCAGTGCAGTGAGCCTTGTCATCAAAAAACTTATGACAATGAAGAACAGATTCGTGCAATGTATGAAGCGCAGCAGGATATGAAAATCCCAACAGAACTTCTTCCAAAATGTCCTGTGTGTGGAAAGCCTATGAGCATGAACCTTCGTGCTGACGACACTTTTGTAGAAGACGAAGGATGGCATAAGGCTGCTTTGCGTTATCAGAATTTTCTTAATGGGAATAAAGATAGGAATATAGTTTATCTGGAACTTGGGGTTGGCGGTAACACACCCGGAATCATTAAGTATCCTTTCTGGAATATGACTTATTCAAACCCGAAAGCAAAATACATCTGCATCAACAAAGGAGAAGCAGTAGTTCCGAAAGAAATTGAAAATCAGAGTATTTGTGTAAATAATGATATCTATGAGGTGATAAAAAGCTTATGACACAGGACGAAAGACGGCTTTATCTGATAAATGAACTTCTCAAAGAACGCAATGAAGATTGTGAAATCCCGGATGATGAAAAATTGCAGAAGGATTTGCTCCGTTCTCTTATGAATATCCGGCAGCCCCTTCCTGTAAGCGCAGATTTTTTGCAGATTCAGGATGAGTATTTACAGGAAGTGAATAGGGAGCGGGGCTTTACTGATGTTTGTGATTTGGAGAGTGTGAAAGAGATTGTCGGATCAAGTCCGACAATGACAAAGAAACTTTATCTCTGGCAGGACGACATCACTACGCTAAAAGTTGATGCAATTGTTAATGCGGCAAACTCTGCCCTGCTTGGCTGCTTCGTGCCTCTTCATGCATGTATTGACAACTGCATCCACACCTTTGCGGGCATTCAGCTCAGGCTTGCCTGTAACGAGCTCATGAAAAAGCAGGGACACGAGGAAGGAACCGGGCTTTGCAAAATAACGCCGGCCTTTAATCTTCCAAGCCGATATGTGCTTCACACTGTAGGCCCAATTATTTACACAAGCGTAAGTCCCCGCGAAAAGCTTCTTCTTGAAAACTGCTACAAAAACTGCCTTGAAACTGCGTCACAAAATCAGCTTGAGTCGGTTGCCTTCTGCTGTATTTCGACAGGAGTATTCAGATTTCCTCAAGACCTTGCTGCTCAGATTGCAGTAGAAACTGTAGAAAAGTGGCTGTCAGAAAATCCAGATTCCAGCGTGAAGAAGGTTGTCTTCAATGTCTTTGGAAATAAGGATCTGGAGATTTATAAAAAGGTATTTGGCTTGTAAAAGGGTTTTCATTATTTATTTTTTTCACCAAGTCTGCTGTTGTAAATATAAAGTGTAGACAAAATAATGATGTAGCCTGCAATTTTAAGAGGGCTCAAAAGTTCATGCGCAAAAATGATTCCCATAATGCTTGCTGTCAGAGGATTTATAACTGTAAGAACTGCGGCATTTTCGGCTGGTAAATATTTTTGACCAAGCGGCTGAAAAGCAAAACCAAAGCAGGTACAGATAAGAACAAGAAAGACCAGCATAATCCATTCATTTTGAGAATGAGGAAGCGACATCTGTTTTGTAATAAGTGCAACTACCAGACTCAAAAATCCCATCGTTCCAATCTGAAAGATTCCCACGGTAAGGGCATCACAATCTTTGCTCACTTTTTCTGTAACAAGGATACAGGCCGCATAGGTCAGCGCCGCACAAATCATTAGGACAATGCCTAAAGCTCCATTGCTTTTTTTCAAACTGAGTCAGAGATAAAAAGGCTACGCCAATTATTGCAAGCAGGGCACAAATAATTGTTTTTATTTTTGGAAATTTTTTTGTAAGAACTGCGACATAAAGAGGTACAAAAAGAATCGCCATATTTTCAATCAGGGAACTAACTCCAGAATCTATGAGCCTTAGGCCGTACATTTCGAATATCATGCAGACTGTATATAAGAACCCAAGAATGATTCCACCCTTCAGGTTTTTGTGATCAAGCTGTCTGATTTTTTTGTTAAAGATTAAAGCCAGAACTAAAAAAGCCAGCAAAAATCTTACAGCAAGAATGCTCATGGGAGAAAGATTTGTCAGTAACTGCTTGGAAAATAAAAAGGATGTTCCTCTCGCAATAAAAACAGCAGCAAGTAAAACTCTGGCGCTAAAAGGTTTCATAAGGAAAGTATATTCAAAAAAGGGATTTTTGAAAACTGAATATGGTAAGGTATTACTTAACTCTTACCCAGATTCCATTCCGTTTTTTGTAAGCTTTTTCATACAAGCTTCCTTATTTTCCCAATTTGGTCAGCCAATCCTGAACAGCCTTTTTAGCGGCACTTCTGTTAGTCTGGGCTACCTTCCCTTGAACGGCGAGGCCCTCTTCTACTGTGGCTCCCTTGCAGGTTGAACGGATGCGGCTTTCTGTTCCGCTAAGTCCGCTTCCTTCGTGGGTGCAGAAAGGAATGATTGTTTTGCCCTTCCAGTCGTGGGTCTCTAAGAATGTGTAAAGTGGCATTGGCATGTCTCCCCACCAGTTTGGATAGCCGATGTAGATTGTGTCGTATGCGGTGATATCGATATCAGCTTTGAGGGCAGGGCGGGCTTTTTTGTTCTGCTCGCCTTTTGCAATCTGAGTCAAGCGGCTGTAGCTGTCGGTCGGATAAGGCTTTTGAGTCTCAAGTTCAAAAAGCTCTGAGCCTGTTTCTTCTGCAATAAACTTTGCGATAATAGAAGTGTTTCCTTCTTTAATGATTCCAACATTGTACTGATCGCCAGCGAGCGAAAAATAAACTACCAGTGATTTTCCCATTTTAGTCTCCTTTGAAGTTTTGTTTTGTGCGAATAGCGAACCTGCAAGGCAAGCTGCTATTCCCAAGCCGATAATTGTTTTTTTTAGATTCATTT
>JAZSJM010000015.1:0-25585 GCA_045534325.1 Treponema sp.
ATATATTTACTTTAACATTATAGTTTTACAAAAGCAAATAATGACTTGTTTTATACTGAATAATCAATTAAATAAATCAAGGTAAGACACGCTCACGGAAAAAGTCTTGACATCGCAGTTTTGAGAATTTGTAAAAATCCTTTAATAAAAAAACCGTCCGCAAAACGGACGGTTTTCAGAAGTTTCCTATCGACTAAGAAACTTATTTTGCATTAGCAGCCTGACCACCATTAGACTGAGCATTAGAAGTAGAATTTTCATCAAGTGAAGATGTAAATGCTTCTTCTCTTGCCTGCTTAGACTTTTCAAGATAGCGGTTAACCTGTTTATTACCGAAACGGCTCATTTCAAAACTCTGACGAGCAGCTTCTTTCTTAGTTACGATACCCCAAAGATCTTCATCAGCAATATCACGTTCTGAAGTAAGTTCAGCTTTATCGTAGATGATTTTTACATCTTTAAAGTAACCGATGAAGTCATCACCAATGTGAGCAGCATCACGTGTAACCTGGAATCCAGCAAATTTTACAAATGGAAGTCCGCGTGGATAGATTGGATATACACGGATTTCGCGTGTACGAACATCAGAAATATAATCTGGGTTATTCCAGATAAGAGTTTTCCATCCGTCAAATCCTAAATATCCCATGAAATAGCGACGTTCAACACCGTCTGTATCTTTAAGAAGAACATAAAGACCATGAGGGAAGTTCATACCCATTGTTGTAACAGCAATTGATTTGATTGTTCCAACGTTCTTTACAAGACCGTAAGCTGGAGAATCATCGCTGTCAGCTTCGAACAATGTGCGTCCAGAAGCCTTTTCTTCATCTGTCTGTGGCTGACGGTTACCATTTTCATCAGCTGTTGAAAGTGGTTCATAAGCTGGGATTTCAAATGGTGGAACGATTTTTGCGTTTGCATTATATGCACCAGTTGGGAATACAACGCGAACACCCATTACATTTTTACCAGCAAATGGTACTTTTGCACTGTCGCGAACCGGTGCAGGAACAACCTGAGAGTTAGCGAGAGCTGGAACTGTCTGAGCAGAGCTGTTAAGCTGTACTTCCCAGTCAGCAAGATACAGAGAAGTCTTCATAAGATCTTTCTGATCCTGATCGAAAGTTGCACCAGCAGCAACACCATAATCCATAATTGTGCGGCTGTTTTCTGGGATTTCTACATCACTGTCCTGTGCCTTGATAGTAATATCAGCATCGAGTGTTGTGAAATCGATAAGTGTTGATTCTTTTGCAAATACTGATGTTGCGAAGAGCATCATTACTGCAGCAGATAAAACGAAAGTTTTCTTCATTCGAAGCTCCTTATTTTCGATTGATGTAGCCTTGTATAATAAATAATTATTCTATATGCGTGTCATTTTGTCAACGGATTTTTTTTAGTTTTTACCACTTGTGTAGACAGGATTTCCCTCAATAAACACATTAATTTTTTTTATTGAAGAGAAATTCTTTAAAACATTTAATTCAATCAGTCTGTAACTTTCAGTTAAATCGGTATCAGGACTGAAATTTAAAATTGCCTCTTCAGAAAGGTTAAGAAAAAGTTCATTATCATCTTCAAAGCAGAAAAGAACCTTAGTATTCAACGGAAATAAAGGTTTTGCACGCTGAACAGAAGGTCCAAGTAAAAGTTCATCCACATAAAGTTTTATTTTTGAAGTATTTTTTACCTTTGCGATTGTTCTGGTTTCAAAAATTATTTTATCAGTACCAGAAAGCATGTATCTAAATGAATATTTAGCTCCCCGGTAATTAATCAAAAAAGCAATAAATGAAATCAAAAATAACAATACGAGGGAAGAAAGCATTAAAACTTTTTTATTTGTTCTTAAAATTTCCAAAAAATGTTTCATTTATTTTGAACCTGTAAATCCTCTTGAACGCTCAAAATGTGTAACAAAAGCGGACAAGCCATTATATATTCCAAGAGAAAGTTTCTGCAAGTAACTCTGGTCATTCAAGAGAAGTCCCTCTTTCTGATTTGTAAGAAATCCAAGTTCAACTAAAACAGCGGGCATATTTGAATTCCTAACCACGAACCATTCTTCTGCTTTTATTCCCCGGGCAGAAGATAAATTACCAACCAGGGCCTGCATTCCATCCATAATAAATTTTGCGATAAGTATACTTTCAGTCGTAAATTCTTCTTCCATCATAGAATTCATCACAGTGTATAAATCTTTGTCTTCAACTGTTTTTTTGTCTAAAACATTTCTTCTGTAACCGGGAGACAAATACCATACTTCATAACCTGAAGCCTTTTTATCAAGGGAAGCGTTGACATGAATTGAGATATACAAAATTGCTTCTTTATCTTTCAGCTTTATTGCATTTGCAATATCTGTTCTTTGCGAAAGTGAAAGATAAACATCTGTTGAACGGGTCATCTGTATATTTTTATCAGGATAGGCCGCTTTTAGTCTTGAATAAAGCATTTTTCCCACAGAAAGATTAACGTCCTTTTCTGTTACTGTAATCTTTTTACCGTTTACAGTATGAGTATATTTTGCTCCAGGGTCTTTTCCGCCATGTCCAGGATCAATCAAAATTGCTCCGATTTTAAAACCGTTTTGAGAATTTTCTGTTTTAAACAAGCCTTCGGCTTCTTTTAAGAAATTTTGAGTAACAAAAACCTGTCCATCTTTTATTTCAGGGGTATCGGTTAAAACTAATTTAGAATAATCTTCAAGGATAAAATTATCACCTACCCTAAAAGAAATCTGATGTCCATTTTTCTCCATTATTCCCGAACCAGACAGAGTATCCCAGTACAAGGTAATTCCTGACTTTGCAGAAGCTTCTACAAGGTTTAAGTTTTGAGAATAAACAGCAAAAAATGAAAGAATAAATAAAAGAGCGCAAAACTTTTTTTTCATCAGTTAAAATATATCCCAATTAATTCTTTTTTGCCACATATAACATCCCCTGCAACGAGCCCCGTAAAGCGGCCTTCCAGAATATTTTTCCAGCCAACTCATCATGCTCTGGAAAAATCAAATCAAACCGTTCCACAATCTCAAAGAAAGTACAGTGATTCCAGTCCCGAATATCATTTCCAACTTTTTTTAATTCATCAGGAATATAATCATATACTCTCTTATTTTTAGGAATTACAGAGCATTGTGAAAAATCAATTTTGACATTGAAAGCTGATGGAGGAAAGCCTTTTTCATCATATGCTTCATAGCCATTTAAAAAATCTTCCGTGTCTTTATTATTTAATTCAAGCTGTAATGTAATTTTATTTATGGCTTCATAGCAAGCCTTTACAGCTCCATCAAAATCATCCGCCAAAGAAATGATGTTGCCACATTTTTCAACATTATTCCGGGGAAAATTTACTTTATCCCCCTCTTTTACTCTTGGAAATAAGTTTTTTACGTATTTAACATTCTGTGCAAGTTCATATCCTGTAATCTTTTTAATTTTTCCAGGGATGCTGACCCAGGCACGCTCGGCACTAACATGTTTTGACTTTATCTCAAAAAGTTCAAAGGGCTGCTCAAAGTCTTTTACTGATTCATGTGGATTATAATTCAATTTCATTCTGTTTTTTAATAAAAAATCAGGTTCTAACCCACAGGCTATTTTTAAGGCTTCCTTTGTTAAAAAACATTCTGATGAATACGGAAATGTCCAGCCGCTCATATAGCCGCCTGAAAGCCGAGCCGCGATTTCTCCTATCATAGGACCATTTTTTGTATATTTTATATCTGCCTTTGCAACTCCACAGGTCAGACCAAGTGCTTTTATTCCAAGTGCAAATGTTGCTATAAGCTCATCTTTTATTTCTTTTTCATACTTTGAGGGCATAGTGTGTCCAGTTTCTATAAAATACGGTGGATAATAAATATGCCGGTCTGCAAAACCTGTAATCGTCAAAGTTCCCTTATAAACAACTGCATCAATACTGAATTCAGGACCTTCCATATAGTCTTCAAAAATAGCTTTTGATGTTCTGCTGTATTGAATAGCGTGTTTTACCGCCTGCTCAAGTTCATCTGTATTTCTAACAAGCCGACAGCCTCTTCCGCCCATATTATCAACAGGTTTT
The DNA here is from genome assembly GCA_045534325.1 of Treponema sp. Taxonomy (GTDB): domain Bacteria; phylum Spirochaetota; class Spirochaetia; order Treponematales; family Treponemataceae; genus Treponema_D. The sequence continues at coordinate 4,081 of JAZSJM010000015.1, forward strand.
ACGACCTTTGGAAAGGTAATTTTTTTCTGACGAGAAAGTTCCAGAAGCTCATTCAGTCTGGTTACGTCAACTTCCTCAAAGTCAGGACTTGGTACGCCAGCTTTTGAAAAACACTTTCTCATGCGAACTTTATTTGAAGCATTAAGGCACGATTCATATGAGTGGCCGAACAACGAGAACTTTTGCGCAAGATAAGCTGTATTGGCAGAAAAGTCCGTACCTGCTGTAAAAACACCTGCAAGACAATTATCTTCCCCGTTATTTATTTTATCTGCAAAAATGCACAAATTATCCAAATCTTTTAAATCAACACATTCAAAATAATCTGCATCTTTTACACAGGCTGCATTCGGATTAGCATCTACAACAAATGCATTAAAACCAAGTTCTTTTGCAGCTTTTATAGCTGGTCCTTGCATTAAACCTGCACCTAAAATCATTACTGATTTTTTCATTTATCTACCTTTTTTTATTTTTCTTTTTTGCAATAAACTTCAAATGTATCGCCCAAACCGAAAAACCGGCTTGCAGCAGAATACAATGCCCATTTTAAGCTGTTTGGTTTAGATCCGGAAAGATTTGGAAAACGTTCCGGATGATGTCCCGTGCTGACGATTCTTTCAACTTTAAATCCATATTTTTTTAAAATTGAAGCACATCTGGTAGGCTCCCATAACGAATAATGGTCTGAAGGACTATTTGCAAAAAAACTCTGCGAATTAAATCGTCCCGATACCCCGCTAACAGAAGGAGTACTAAAAGCAAATATTCCGCCATTTTTAAGAAGTCTTGATACGGCTTTTAACACGCTATCTAAGTCTTCAAAATGCTCGATTACATACCACATGGTTACGGCATCAAAATCCTTTACGCCAAATTCCTGTGCGCAATCAAAATCAGGAAATTTTGTACAACTTGCAGGATAATGAAGAGTTTCCTGTACATAAGTTACGGCTTCTTTTGATACATCAGTACCAAAAACCTGCCAACCAGAATCATTGGCAGCATCCATGAAAGGCCCGAATGCACACCCAATATCCAGTATTGTTGGAGTTATTAACCTGTGTGAGTTTCTGTATATATAATCAATAATTGAAGTACGTCGTACGCATTGTGCTTTTATTGCCGCGAAATCTTCCAGATAAGTTTTTCCATATTGCTTTTTGTAGCTTTCAAAAAAATATTTTTCGTTATAGTTTACGTTATCAGCGTCTGTAGTATATGACATATAAAGGATTCCGCAGGTATTGCATCGCCTGAAAGTTCTCTGGGGTGTTCTGCTTACAATCTGATCTTCAAAAGTCGGATGTTTTTCCCGGCAGACAGGACAATATAACCTTCTTCCCTTAGATAATACGCGAACAAATTTTCCTAAATCGTTTTTGCTTCCTTTCTCCTTTGCAAAAGGACTGTCCGGATATAAATCCGCTACGTTTTCAAGAGAATATTCAGCACCTATTTCATTAATATTTTGTATTGAAAGACATTTAAACCCATATTTTTGAGCAAGATTCACATGCAAAGGAGTCGTTCCCAACAGAACAACCCCGCACCCAGCAGCAACTGCCTCAAAAGCCGTGAAACCGTAATGAGTAACAACCACGTCATAATTAAAAAGCTTCTCCCGTAAATTATGCACAGGCTTAATAAATGTAATGGTTTTCCGTAGTTTTTCATCAATTTTCAGCTCTGCATCCTGAGGTTCTTGAACAATAGCTGTAATTTTATAACCTAGTGACGCATAAGAAACGGCAGCAGGAATCACAAGATTTGAAGGATCTTCGCCCCCCACAGTTATTAAAATATTTTTAATTTGAGAAGTATTTTCAAGTTTTTTTTCCCGCTTATTTTTAGGAAGAGTTATATATGCAGGGTCTGCTATATTTGAAGGTCTTTGTAAGCCATAGGAGGGAATAATGTCCAAAAGATAATCACATAAATCTGTATTTAAAGAACCTTCATCTATCGAAGCAACTTTTGCTATTGACGATAACTTTAAGGCAAATTCCCGTTCCAAGACAAAGGCATCGGTCAATATAAGCTCATACGCACCTTTTTCAGGAAGTTCTGTAATTATCTGCTTACGGGAAAATCCATCTTCTTCTGCAGATGCAATAACCTCTTCTTTTTCTTCCAAATCACTTTCTTCAGGAATATATACATCACAGCCCAATGTAACTGCTACCGAAAGACAACGACGCAAGTGTCCTGTTCCCTTTCCCTTTTTTACACATGGCACACATAAAACAGGATATAAAAAATCATCCTGACCAAATATTTCGATAATTTCGGAAGCCTTTAATGGCTGGTTTGAACCAGATTTTTCTACAGCCTTGCAGGCCCTTCTATAATCTGAATAAGTATCGATTGTCGTCCTGTATTGTGGAAAATTCCATTCGTCTGGAGAGGACAGAAAAACTGAGACAAAATTATCAGGATGATTGTACAAAGCAGGTCCCACATGTTCATGGTCATAGGAATCATCTGTTAATTCTTTTGCTTTTAACAATGAATGAGCATTAAAGATTTCAACACCACTTCCGTGGGGAAGACCCTTATACGTAATGTAATCACAAGCTCCGTTTTTTGAATGAATTTTATACTGTTCTAAAAGAGAAGAAGCTGCTTCATAAAAAAGAAACGGATTATCAGCTGTTGCTCTTATAACCGTATCTGCTTCTGTTTTTTTTATTAAAAGACAAAATCTTTCCAACACATCTTCAAGGGGGCCAGAGAAAATTTCAAAACCGTTTCGCTGTGCCACAGGAGAAAGTTTTTCGTAACTGTCTTTATCTGTTGCTATAAAATACTTATCAGCTTTTACCTTATGCATTGAAGATAAGGTCCAGTCTAAAACTGTTTTATCACCCAGTGGAAGTAAAGCTTTTCCAGGCAAACGTGTAGAAGAAAGCCGGCATTGAACTACCAGAACTGTCATTATATTTTTCCCCAATTTTCAACCAAATATTTAGCGTCAATTTTAAATCGATATTTATTTTTTTCAACCCAGGAGCGGGCATCCAAAAACATCTTAAAGGATTCAATAAATCCGCATCCAGACCTTAAAAGATATACAAAAACAGAAGATTTTGGAATATACCCATGATCATCATCAAAATGGGGAAGAAGATTTTTCATAAAAAAGCGGCTGTAGGACAAGTCAGCGCTTACATCCTCCACAGGAAAGGAATCTTTATATGTCATCGAAAATAAAGTTGTAAGTTTTGTTTTTTCACCCCATAGCCATGCCCTGAAAAATAAATCCACATTTTGCCAGTGCGAAGAAGTAATAGTGTAATCAAAACCACCAAGCTGAATGAATTTTTTTCTGTCATAAACAGCAATTTTATCAAGCGGATACAAAGTACTTAATCCATCACTTACAATGGAAGTAGAATTTATTTTAAAAACAGAACCGCTTACGCTTGGTGAAAAAACGACAGGAAAGGAAGAAAATTCACCGTATGTTAACCGGGGAACCGTTGCAAAAACTTTATTTTCAATTATTTTTTCAGCAACGCGATGTGATATAAAATCAGCCGTAATTAGAAGTGTATCGCGCAAAACTAAAACATAATCTGTTGAAAGTTCACTCATTGCAATATTAATCAGTTCACCGTCAGTTACTTTCTCAAGGGGAATAATAAATTTTATGTGAGGAAATTTATGTACAAAATCTTCAAGATTATAATTATCAGCATTTGTTTCTACGGAAACTATCTGCTCAAATCCAACTGTCGAAAGATTTTTCAGTACACAATCCCTAAACTGGCTACCTTTTGTATTTAAGAGAATAACTCCAAAAGGTATTTTTACATCCGGAGGATTTTCTTTTCCGCCAAGTACAGTTCTGTTTATCTGCCTTTCATTAAAAATTAAAGGTATAGTATTCATCACAAGCCTTGCATTTTTCGCAGTACTTTTTTTCTATATGATTTTGAACTTCCGGAGTAATTTTTTTCCAGATTTTCTCCAAATCATCGCTAAACACGTTTCCGACAATTTCATCTGCTCTTGTACGACAGATAACAACGCTTCCATCACTTAATATATTCATATCGCGTCTTATATGCCAGCATTCATTACGTTCTAGAGGCGACAAATCAGCAGGTTTTTCATCACTTAGAAGCTGAGCAAAGCTGTCATATTTGACAATCAACAGCTGACCGCCAGAGGGACTCTCTTTTTCTTTCCAGAATCTAAAGAATGATTCGAGCTGCTCCTCATTTGCATTCATTCTTGTAAACTGAGGATAAACTTGACCAGGAAAATAAGTATTTAAAAGACCAATACTATTCTTTGCTTTTTCAAAATATTCTCCTGAAATTCCGTTTATTTTTTCATACATAGTTTTTTCAGCAGCATCAAGCTGAACAGTAAAATATATTCTGCTTTTATCATCGGTTGTATTTGAAATATCTTCCAATACTTCTTTAGTGATATTCAAGCCGTCAGTTTCTACAAAAACTTTCAAATCCTTATATTTAAGAATTTCCTTTATAATTTTTATAAAATCAGGATTTAACGAAGGCTCTCCAAAAAGGCTTAAACTTACAACAGCTTCCCCTGAAAATTCACTTATTTTTTTTGCTAAAATGCTGAATCTCTCAATATCCATTAGCGGAAGTTTTTTTTCACCAAAAACCTTATCATAAGGGCAATAAATACTTTTTGTATTATAGGAATTTGAAATCTGAATATTGTAAAAAGCAGGTAAAGTCTGTTTTATGGAAGCAAGGCTTTCTGCCAGATCGCTTACCTTATAAATATCATAATCACAAGTACTTAAATCATTTGTGCTATTGTTTGATTCATCGAAAAGTTTTTTACATGATTCATAGCCAGATTTAGAAGTGCATTCAAATTCATATCTTAACATTCTGTAGTCTTTATCGCTGAGAATTGTTTCTATTTCAAATGAATTAATATCTCCGCTCATTATTGAAAAAAATGCGTTTCTCTCAGCATTCTTACATCCTGCTTCTTTTTGCGAATCATTTGCAAGGCAGGAAATTATCGCAGCAGCCCCTTTATCAATAGCCTCAACTGTTAAACCGCCGCAAAATCCATCGGCAAAGGTATATTCAGCCTTGTATTCTATGTGAGATTCAATTATATCGTCCGTGATTTTTTTATTTATGAAAGGTGTATCCCCCCAGGCAAAAAGTGCAAAATCAGCCTTAAATCTATTAATACTTTCCGACACATGTTTTGCAATACATGCATTCGTCCAATTTTCATCTTCAACTATAGATATGTTGTTTTTGTTTTGCAGACTTTCGTTCACAAAAGGCAAATTTTCTTTATTACAAAGAACAACCGTCTGCACCGAATCTTTTACTTTGCATGACCAGTCTATTACTTTTTCAAAAGCAGATTTTCCTTCAAAAACTTTTTCATACTTAAAACCGATTTTGTTTCCAGCAAAAACAACAACAACACTTTTCATCATTTAAAAATCAATCCCGTAATTGAACAAGATAAACTGATTGTATAAAATTACAGCCAGTTATGGCATCTACTTTATTTCCAGAAGACACCGTTTTTTCAGTAACTAACCTGACTTCAATAATCAAGGAACTGTTAGAAGGAACTTTCGTAAACATTACCCTTGAAGGTGAAATTTCAGGTTACCGTCCGAATTCAAGCGGACATTTATATTTTACATTAAAAGATGAAAATGCTCAAATCAGTGCCGTAATGTTTCGCGGAAAAGCTATGTCATTAAGCTTTGTTCCAAAAGATGGAATGAAAGTAAGGTGTACGGGTACAATTTCTGTTTACGCTCCACGAGGAAACTATCAAATCATTATTTCAAAAATGGAAATTGCAGGCGAAGGAAATATTCTTCAAATTCTTGAAGAAAGAAAAAGGCGGCTTGCTCAGGAAGGACTTTTTGATCAAAGCAAAAAAATAAAAATTCCTACATTTCCAAAAACAATTGGCGTTATAACAAGCCCAACAGGAGCAGCACTTAGAGATATCCTTCAGATAACCAAACGAAGAAATCCAGCAGTAAATGTCATTGTATTTCCTGCTATAGTTCAGGGAAATGAGGCGGCTCCTTCCATTGTAAAACAGATAAATGCTGCAAACGATTTTGATATGGTCGACACTCTGATTGTTGGTCGTGGAGGCGGCTCAGTTGAAGATTTACTTCCCTTCAGCGACGAAAGCGTAATAAGGGCAATCGCAGAAAGTCATATTCCTGTTATCAGTGCAGTCGGACACGAAATAGACTGGGCTTTATGCGATTATGCTGCTGATTTAAGAGCACCTACACCATCTGCGGCTGCAGAAATTGCTGTTCCTCAATTAATTGACATAAAAAATGACATAAACTATTACCAGAGCGAAATGCTCAATTCAATTAATTCCCGCGTTGAAAAGATGAAGATACTCATAAAATCTTTTAATCCCGATATGATGGAAACAAAACTTCGTTCAATAGAACAGCCCTATCTTTTACGTCTAGAAAACGCAAAATCGGCATTAAAACAAAATATTGAAGAAAAAATAAGAGATGTAAAGCAAAAAATCAGGGAAAGCATTAATATACTCGAAGGGGCAAGCCCAAATACAATTCTCGCAAGAGGTTATTCAATGGTAAAAACCGAAGACGGAAAAATTGTAAGAAACAATAAAGATGTAATAAAAGGTCAGAATATAAAAATCTATCCTGCACAGGGAATAATCAATGCCACAGTGCAGTAAAAAGAAACGGAGACTAAAATGACATTTGAAGAAAATCTAGCAAAACTTGAATCACTGACAAACGACATAAAACGTACAGATATCTCATTGGAAGATGCTCTTAAAGATTTTGAGGAAGGCATTAAACTGGCAAAAACCCTTGAGGCAGATTTAGATAAAATCGAAGGTAAAATTCAAATTCTCGTAAACCAACCGATAAAAGCAGAAAAATCACCAACAGCAACAGAAGTTCCGCCACAGATGGACTTGTTTTCTTCTGCAATTACTCAAACAGGAACTGCTGGTGCACCCGTTGAAGGTTTAAGACAGTAATGGCGCAAATAGATAAAACTAGTCAACGAAGAGTCAAACAATTAAGTCCCGAAGTTGCCAGAAAAATTGCTGCAGGAGAAGTAATTGATCGTCCGAACGCAATTGTTCGAGAGCTTTTGGATAATGCGGTAGATAGCGGAGCTGATAAAATAAGCGTTGAAATAAACGGCGGAGGAATCGAAAAAATCCGTGTTTTGGATAACGGCTCAGGAATGACTAAGGAAGATTTAATTGAATGCGCTCATCCTCACGCAACAAGCAAAATTGCCAAAGCAAGCGATTTAATGAACCTTACAACACTGGGGTTCAGAGGTGAAGCTTTAGCATCAATTGCCGCAGTAAGCCGTTTATCAATTGCCAGCGGAAATTACAAAATGCGTGCCAGTATAACAGAAGATCATATATTAGAGCAAATTCCGACTGTACAAAACGGCAAGGGAACAATTGTAAGCAGCGAGGGACTTTTTGAAAATTATCCAGCCCGCCGCGTTTTTTTAAAAAGACCGGCATCAGAAAACTTAATGTGCAGGGAAACATTTGTTGAAAAATCCCTTCCTCGAACAGACATTTCATTCAGGCTTACGATCGATAACGAATTGAGGCTTGATCTTCCTAAAGATGTAACACCGGCAGAAAGATTTGTAAGCGCACTTGAATTAAAAGAAAATCCAGAAAATTTTGCACTTTTAAAAGCTGGTGACGGACAGGAATGGAGCTTTAGTCTTGTAATAGGAGAGCCTTTTATTTACAGGAATGACAGAAAACAGATATTCATTTATGTAAATGGAAGACGGGTTCAAGAATATTCTCTGATACAGGCAATTGAATATGGATGTCAGGGATTTTTTCCCAATGGAACACACCCGATAGCTGCCCTGTTTGCAGAGGTAGAGCCTTCACTTGTAGATTTTAACATCCACCCTGCAAAAAAAGAAGTAAGATTTAAAGACAGTTCTGCCCTTCACCACGGAATAAGCTCTACTCTTAAAGAATATTTTAGAAGTTATGGAATAAAGAATTCAAAAACCTCTGACACATCAGAAGAAACAGAAAATGCGGAAGTTCCTGGTTTTGATTTTGAAGATTATGTTGATAAAAGAGAAAGCTACATCGTAAAAGAAACTGCAACACCTGCATTTTCTCAAAAAAAATCTGGTGGAGATTTCAGATCCTTATTTTTTAACTATGATAAAGCATCCGTAAAAAGCACTTTTCAAAACTCCCACACGGCTTCTCTTGCCTCTCAGGCACTTAATTATGCCACCCCGCCTAAAAATAATGCCAATTCATCGGATGAACCACAATTCACCATAGAAGACAAAAATGGTTTTGCTTTTATCGGAACAGTTTTAAACTGTTTTCTTGTTGTTCAGCTAAAAAATACAGTCTACTTTATAGACCAGCATGCAGCCCATGAAAGGATTATTTTTGACTCTTTGCTTTCAAAAAAAGTTGAAACTCAAAATCTATTAATTCCATATAAAATCCAAACAAAATCTGATGAAGAAGAAAAATATATTGACTCATGTTTGCCAAAATTAAAAGAGGCAGGTTTTTCTGGAATTAATACGGGAGACGGACTTTTTGAGTTTTCAACAGTACCTTCTCGCTGGAAAGGCAGTGAAAGTGATTTTGAAAACGCTCTTTTAGAAAAAATCGTAGATCCTAAAGATTTAATCTATAGTGTAATTGCTATGACAGCCTGCAAGGCAGCTGTAAAAGACGGTTACATTTTAGACAGGGAAGCTGCCATAGATCTGGCAAAAAAAGCTCTTTCCCTTCCAGACCCTCATTGTCCACACGGAAGACCTGTATGGACAACACTATCAAAAGAACAGCTTTTTGACAGAGTCAGGCGAACCCGCTGATTCTATTAAAAATCTCTGGTGATGTTCATAAGCCATTTTCCGCTCCTGTAGTGCCGAATAATGAAAGGCATCTTTTCAAATTCATCGAGAAATAAAATGAAATAGACTGCTACAGGAGGAAGATGGAAGACAAAGGCGCATAAAAGCCCCAGAGGAACAGAAACTCCCCACATCATAATGCTGTCGATAAAAAGACCGAACCTTGCATCTCCCCCTGCACGGAAAATTCCGCAGATAAAAACAGTGTTTACTGCCGCTCCAAAAATGCTTGCCCCGTTAGAAATCAAAAGATATCGCAAGATAGAAAGTGACTCATCACTCAACTTTCCCACATGGGACATAATCGGAAATGAAAAAGCGATTATAAGCCCTCCCAAAAAACCTGCAAGGACAGTGCTTTTCCAGAGCAGACCGGCATCTTTTTTTGCACGATTCAAATCTCCGCTTCCCATTTCTTTTCCAAGAAGGATTGCTCCTCCGTAAGCCATACCAAAGCACAGAACGCTGGCAAGATTTCTGATGACGCCTGCAACGGAATTTGCGGCAACGATTTCTTCACCTAAATGACCTAAAATCACGGAGTACATCGCAAAAGCGGCTCCCCAGACAAATTCGTTTACAAGGGCTGGAGTTGAAAAATGAAAAAAATCTCTTAGCAGGGATTTATTTTTGCGAAACAAAATAGATGGCGTTAAGCGGATTTCCCTGATTCTTGAGGCAACCCAAAAACAAGCAAGAACTTCAATTCCCCTTGAAATACTTGTTGCAAGGGCAACTCCCCTAATTCCAAGGGAAGGTAAAAATCCCCATCCGAAAATCAGGGCGGCATTCAAAACGATGTTGAGTAAGAGTGCTCCGATTGTAAGGGCTGTAACAGTTTTTACGCGTTCAATACTTTTAAAGACTGCCTGAAAAACCTGGGAGAAAGCCATAAAAAAATAAGATGGTGCTACAAAGTGAAGATATTTAGCTCCTTGTTCAATCATTGGCTGTTCATTGGTAAAAATCGACATCACTTTTTCAGGAAAAAAGAATGTTGACAGGGCAAAGAAAAGCCCTGCTGAGCAGGAAACCTTGAAAGCGATTCCTGTAAGTGTTTCTATTGATTTTGAATCCTCTTTTCCCCAGTATTGGGCTGTAAGCATAATAAGCCCGCTTGAAAGCCCCACAAAAAAAAGCAGAAGTACAAACTGCACTTGCCCTGCAAGGGAAGAAGCGGCAAGGGAAGTCTGGCCTACAAATCCCAGCATAATGACATCAGCCGAGTTCACGGCGGCAGAAATAAGGTTTTGAAGGGTAATGGGAGCGACAATCTTAAAAAGGGAACGGTAAAATATTTTGGAATCAGAAGTGAGCATAGGAATAATCTATCACAAAACAATTATTTTGTCGCAGACAGTAAAATCTGCAATTGTTGCCGCAAAATTTTTATTTTACGAGTTTAAACTCAACACGGCGATTGTATTCCTTGTTTTTTGTTTTTCCACTTCCAGCCATTGCTTGCAATCTGTTTGCAGGAACACCTAATTCCTTTAATTTCTGTTCTACTGATTTTGCACGATTATAGGCAAGTGCAATTTCTTCCACCGTCCACTCTTCTCCATCAGGATTTACATATCCTAAAATCGTCACCTTATAGTCCTCAAACTTTTCGTCTATAAGAATTTCAAAAACCTTTTTAATTGTATCATTATTTGATGGCGTATTTATTAATTCATAAGAATTAATCTTAAATGAAAGCGTAGGTATCTGGATTCCAACACTTCCATCACTATTTTCACTTACTTCTACTTTCTTAACGACTACAGGATCAGGTTTACTTTTCGAAACTTCAATTTTTCCACTATCCTGAGCCTGAACACCAAAATCATCAGTTATGGACATTGAATAACTTAATTTATCTCCGTTCTTTACGACTTCCCCTGATTTTGTTTTTCCATCCCATTCAAGAGTAGCAGGCGGATTACCATTTTCTTCAACTTTATAAATAGACTTATTGTTTCGCTTTACTTCAAAATTCCAGCTTTCTACTAGAGCCTGACTATCAACATTTACTTTGAATTTCATTGTCTCGTCAATCTCGTCTCCATCGGGAGAAAATTTTTCATTTTCTGTTGTTAAAGAAACCTGAGGAACTTCACTAAAACACCTGAAGGGAGAACTGTCCGCGCTAACAGAACCACCCTGCTTATACTCCGCCGTAATTTTTGCACTGTAGCGACCGTCTCCCAAAATACCGCTGTCAGTTTTTCCATCCCATTCCAGTTTTGAAGGAAATTTTTTACCTTTAATCGTTCGCACTGTATTTCCAAATTCATCTATAATTTCAAAGGTGTAGGATACAATTTTAGATGAATCTGTAGCACTCACACTGAAAAACTGCTTTTTATTTTTTGTATTAGGACTGTTTGGAGAAAATCCATAAGTTGAAGGAGCAATTGTAACCTGACCAGCTGGCAAACTGTAAATCGCATCGGCAAGATTTTCCTCTATGAAAGCCTCGCCTTTTATTGCATTGTCTTTTTTTACATACTCCTTTGCCTTGTCTCCGACAGCTTTTTCAAACAACTGCTCTTGAGATACAGCCGGCGGATTTGCAGTTTCATTCTCAACCAGTTCTGCAATTATTTCTTCAGGTTCTGAAGCTAATGGCATAATTTCAGGTTTTACAGGCAAAAGTTCTATCTCCTGCTCAACATTCTCAGAAGGCATTGATTCATTTTCAACTTTATCCCCGTTCATTTTCCTTATATCAGCAGGCACAGAAGGAGCTTTCGCAAGTTCAGAGCGTACAAGTTCCTGAACGACATCATCCGTATTTTTTTTATCTTCTGGCAAATCATATTCAACTTTTTCTGAAGTTTCAGTCAAAATCATGTCATTGTTTTTTACGTTAGCAAAATCCAAGTCGATACGTTCAGGCTTTTCATTTGCCCTGCGAATGATTTCTGCATCTAAAAGGGCAAGAAGTTTTTCAATTTCTGCCCGCTGGGAAGAAGCAGGCTCAAGTTCCAGATATTTTATATAATTATTTTTCGCATCCTCTAGATGATCCTGTTTAAGCTGAGCATTCGCCCTGTTAAGATAAGCTGGTGCAAAATTTTCATCTTCTTTTATGGCAATGGCATAACAGGCATCAGCCCTTGCATAATTAGTCAGTGCATAGGCAGAATTTCCTGCATTATAAGCTAGAATTTTGTGATCTGTGTTGTCCTTGGTAAGACCTTTTGTACAGCAGGCAAGAGATCTGGTAAAATCTCCGGTTTGATAGTAAGCCACTCCAAGATGAATCCAAAGATTGGGATTAACATCTTTTACATCTATACATTTTTCAAAATATTCAATTGCTTCCTGAGGTTTATTCAGACCGAACAGTTCTTCGCCTTTTTCGTAATCTTCGTTGTAAACAATTACAGGTTCTTCTTTTACAATCTTTTTTGAGGACCTGACAATTTCACTTTTTTTTAAGGTCAAGTTTTTTTTAGCCTGGGAATAACAAAACACAGAACAAAGACAGGCAAAAATAAGACAAACAATTTTTTTCATATTATTATTATAATATATATTGCGTAAGTTTGACATATCTAAGCCAAAAGTTTATCTTATAGGCTAGGAATTCTTAAAACAATTTTAATTTCAGGGGATTGAAAATGGATAATCCAATTCAGCTTGTAGTAATTGCTATCCTTGGCGTGGGTGTTATTATGCTTATCATAGCTATAGCAAAATCCCTTATGCAGCCAAAAAAACTTGATTCCATAACAAAACTTATAAAAACAGGAAAATATTCTGCTGCAGAAAAACTTGCTAAATCAATTATTGCAAAAGATTCAAGAAACTATCTTGCTCACTATTATTTAGGAAGAGCATACCTTGCAGATAAAAAAAATGAACTTGCACTTATGGAATATAAAGTAGTCAACTCAAACGCCATTTTTGACTCAAAGATTCCTGAAAAAGATTTCAGAAAACAGTTGTCTCAACTTTACTTAAAATTTAATCAGCCTGAAGAAGCGTTAAAAGAATTTTTACTACTTACAAAACTTGAACCTTCCAATGCAGAAAATTATTTTAATTGCGGAAAAATTTACGAAAACAAAAACCGGGCAGATTTAGCTCTCGGATTTTATCAAAAAGCAATTCACTTTAACCGCCGTCATGTACAGTCACACGCAGCAATGGGACTTCTTTTATTTCGTTCCAAGCAGTATTCAGAAGCTAAAAAAGAAATTGACCTTGCAATCAGCCTGAGTCCTGAAACTTATTCTTCCTACTATTATTTGGGGAAAATATTAAAGGAAAACAAAGATTATCCTGGTGCTGTAAACGCATTTGAAAAAGCTCTCCGCGATCCTGAATTCCGTCAGCGTGCTCTTTTAGAAAGAGGCTCATGCTATATGATGGCAAATTCTGTGGATAATGCACTTGCGGAATTTGATCGGGCTGTAAAAGCCGCAAAAGATGAAAACGCTCCGGAAACACTTTACGCAAGGTATTTCCTTGCAGCCTGCTACGAAAGAAACCGTGATATCGATAAAGCAATTGAACAATGGCAGATTGTTTATCAGCACAATCATTCTTTCCGCGATGTTTCTGCAAAACTTTCTGAATACAGGGACTTACAGTCAAACGATTCCCTCAAAGAATACTTGACCTGCTCCCAGGATGAATTCCTTGAAATATGTAAAAAGGCTGCACAGGCAGGATTTTCTATGGCACCACAGAAAATCGAGTCAAAAAAATATGGCTGTCTTATGATTTGTACTGAGCAAAAATCAGATGATTGGATGAATGTAAGAAAGCAGCTTTTCCTTCTTGTGTTTAGCCGCGATACAGATGCAATTGAGGATTCTGTTATTCGCCAGTTACTGGATCAGAGCAAACAGACGAACTGTACAAAAGCCATTGTCTGTGCTTCATCAGGATTTACCAGTTCAGCCTCAGGTTTTGCTGAAAACAGACCCATTGAACTTATCGGAAAAGAAAGACTGGAAACAATTCTTGCCAAGGCCGGAATTTAACGATTTAGCTTGTACAGCAAATTTAAAAATATGAAAATACTCTGTGTTTCTGATCAGATTGACCCGCTCGTATACAGCACGCTTGCTAAAGAACGTTTTTCAGATGTTGATGTTATTTTAAGTGCGGGTGATTTACCATCAGATTATATTGATTTTATTGTCTCAACTCTCAATAAGCCGGCTTTTTTTATATTCGGAAATCATAATTTATCCGAATATCAGTATTATCATAAGAAAAATCCCCGTCATAAAGGTGCCCACCCTACCCATCAAAAAGAAATAAGCATATTCGATATGAAAGGAAGTTTTGGAGCAACATATGCAGGATTTAAAAATTTACGGGACAAACATATAATTATTACTGATCCACAAACTCAAAAAAAACGTCCGCTTTTAATTTCTGGAATTTCTGGCTCAAAAAAATATAACAAAGGTCTGAACCAATATACTGAACGTCAGATGAAGTTTGAAATTCTAAAAATGATTCCTGGGCTTATTTACAATAAAATTCGATATGGAAAATATGTTGACATTCTTTTAACACATGCCTCTCCTCGGCATATTCATGATAAAGAAGACAGATGCCATCAGGGGTTTGAATGTTTCAACTGGTTTATAAAAAAATTCAGTCCGTCCTATTTAATCCACGGGCACATTCATTTATATGACGCAAACGAGCAGCGTCTTACGGCTGTAAAAAATGATTCGAAAAATGAAACTCTTGTCATAAACGCGTACAGTCACATAATACTTAATTTATTTGCCTCGAAAGAAAACACAATCGGAGAATCAAATGTCTGAACCACTTTTATCTTCTGAAACGAACGAAGATTTTGCAAAAGCAAGAAATAAAGCACTTTTCAACGAAATACAGCATTTTCTGAATCCAGAGGAAACAACATTAATTTCTTTTTCTGATATAAAAAAAATGCTTAAACCAGATAATGAGACATATCTTGGAATGAAAACAGTTCCCGTAAATCAAATCGTAGGAAGTGAGTCCCGTTATCAGGATTTTGACAACCGTTTTTTTCCTAAAAAAATGCACTTAAAAACTCGGTGGGAACATATTGATATGGCCCACATAAAAGATATAAATCTCCCGCCGATTACCCTTTATGAGCTGGGCGGTGTTTATTTTGTACGAGATGGAAATCACAGGGTATCAGTTGCAAAAGCAAAAGGTGTTGAATTTATAGATGCCGAGGTTGTAAGCCTGCAAAGTGAAATCCATTTAAATCCAAAAGATTCTCTGCAAAAAATGACCAGGCACGTAATTAATTACGAAAAAAGAGTTTTTTATGGGGAGACAAGTTTTGGTGACGTAACAGATTTCTGGGGGCTTGATTTTTCTGTTCCTGGTCAATATGACGTAATCTACAATCACATTCTTACACACAAATACTATATCAACATGAATCAGACAGAAGAAATTCCCATGGATAAAGCCATGATTTCCTGGTTTACTACGGTATATCTCCCTGT
This sequence comes from Treponema sp., assembly GCA_045534325.1. GTDB lineage: Bacteria > Spirochaetota > Spirochaetia > Treponematales > Treponemataceae > Treponema_D. The sequence continues at coordinate 19,481 of JAZSJM010000015.1, forward strand.
AATCAAAGTAATAGACCGTCATCATGTAATGAAATATTTTAAGGGCCGAACAAAAAGTGATATGTACGTATATATTATAAAATACTGGGATGAAATAAAAGAAAAGTTTGGAAACGACTATTCCCTTGATGATGTGGCGGCAAAGTTCAAAATTAAATACGGAACAACACTGCTTAGAAGGATACTAAACAGAATCCAAAAAATTATATTAAAAAAAGAAATTCAAAACTCATTAACTTGACGCAAAAAAAAGCCGATATTAAAATTACTACGTTTTAACTGTAGAAACCACAATTCGGGAGTGAAAAAGTGTTTAATTCAGATGCAGTTGCTTATATTCCGCTCTTTGGAACAGCTATTCTTGCAATAATTCTTTTTATTTTTCTAGCAATAATTAAAATCAGAAATACAGCAAAAGTCAGTTTTCTTTCTTTTCTCTCAATCGGAATTATTATTTTTGCATGTATATACACTGCCAGTCATCCTGGTTTTATGAGATTTATACTTTTACTTCTCCTGTCTGCAGCAATCCAGCTTCCATATTTTATTATGCTTTCATTTGGAAAACCAAAAGAAAATGAAGTTTCACAGCTTATTCAAGAGGATGAAGAAGAAGATAAGGTTGAAGTAATAGTTGAAGAAGTAAAACCCGAAGAAGTTAATTTAATTGCAAAAGGGCGTTCGTTTATCAGTTTAGCCTCAGATTCATTCGGAAATAAAGAAGGTTTTCAGACTTTACTTGACTGCATAAACAAAACTTGTATTGATATTACCAAGGCTGATGGTGGAGCATTGCTTTTGGTTGATGATTTTGAAGACTCAATCAATGTAAAATCATTTATCGGAAATTTTCCGCCTCCCTACGCTCTGCCAGAAGAATTACCCCATAAAGAATTAAGGGTATCAACAAGTTTTAAATTTGCAACATTTCCTCTAAGAGACAATATCTTCGGTGAAATTGCATCATCTGGAAAGGGTGAACTCATAAATAATCCGAAAGAAGACTCAAGAATAGTTGAAAACGGTCCAGAAGAATTCCTGAAATTAGGTTCTTTTATTTTTATTCCTATTCAGCTGAAAGACAAAGGCATTGTCATCGGACTTATTGCGCTTTCAAAAAATCCTGGAAAACAGTTTACTCAGGAAGAATATGAATGGACACAGCTTCTTTCAAATTTTGCTGAATCGGCACTTAAAACATCAATCACTTTTCAGGAATACAACGAAAAAAATGAAATTTCCAAGGAAAGTAAAATTGCAGAAAGCCTTCAGAACACTCTCATTCCCAAGAAAATTCCGGCTCTGCCAGGTATAAATTTCGGTTCATACACAGCACATACCGAAGGTGTATGTTCAGACACCTATGATGTAATTCCAGTAAGACAGGACAGAACCTCATTTATTCTTATGGATGTTGCAGGAAAAGGAACAGCCTCTTTCCTTGTTATGTCTATGATTCGTTCAATGATACGTCTTCTAATCAACACTCCGCAGCCTGCGGCAACAATTCTTGCCCTTACAAACCGTGAAATATGCGGAGAAACTAACTTTGAACATTTCGCTTCAACTGCACTCATTAACTACAATCCTGCAAAAAAAATCGTTCAACTTGCATGTGCAGGAAGTACACCTGTTTATTTATTTTCAGCCGTAAAAGGTACTTTTGAAAAAAAATCAATAAACTCTGAGCCTCTTGGAGTAGAAAAAACATCTTCTTATAAGGATATTCAGTTTACAGTTTCGCAAGGTGATATTATAATTAGTTATACGGATGGATTAGTTGAAGCACTGGATGCTTCTGGTAAACAGTATTCACTTAATCGTCTTTCAAATTTAATAAAAACAAACAGCAAATTATCAGGTAAAGCTTTGGCAGATCTGATAAAAGAAGATATGAAGAAGTTCGTTGGTTCCGAAACACTTCATGATGACCAGACACTTCTTGTTGTTAAAATTCAGTAATAAAAAAGGAGTATTTCTTATGGAACTGAAGATTCGTAAAAATGGGGAAGTTTATATCATTGATGTAAATGGTGAAATGGATCTTTACAATTCTTATAAATTAAAAGAATTGGTAATGAAAATGCTGGAAAAGAATGTAAAGAGTTTCATTATCAATCTTGAACAGGTTGATTACATTGATTCGTCAGGAATCGGTGCTCTTATTTATATCTGTTCTACAATTAAAAAGATGAATTTAAAACTTGCTATTTCTAACATTCATGGTTCAGTAAAAAAAGTTATTGAACTTACAAAACTTATGGGCTACTTCCCTATTGCCAACAGTATAGAAGAAGCTCTTCTCATGGTTAACGAATAAATTCGTTCATCATTAATATTTTAAAAAGTGGAGAAATAACTTATGGAACAGTACAAAGAATTACGTTCAGATGATAACGATCCGTTGTTTGATACAACAAATATGCTTTACAAAGAGTTTCCTTCTGATTTCCGTCAGATCAGATATTTTACTCTTTTGATTGTTCAATCTGCACCACTGGAAATTAAAGAAATCAACCTTCTTGAACAGCAAATTTCTGAAGTAATAAAAAATGCTGTAAAGCATGGAAATAACTGCGATATTAACAAAAAAGTACATGTATGGTATTCATTTAGTCCTTCCCATGCTCATATCATCGTTAAGGATGAAGGTGAAGGTTTTAAGGATTTGGAAAAGTGGAATGATTTTAATAAAAAGCGTATAGAATGTCTTCAGAACCACAATTTCGAAGAGCTTGCAAATTATGTTTCATTCCGAACGAAGCGTTCTGACGATCAAGACGGCGGTAATGCTTTATTTGCTGCTCTTGAGTACTGGGACGGCGGATATGTATACAACGGAAAACGTAACGGTGTTGCAATGCTTAAGCGTTTTCAGAAAAAACATCACGGTGTAGCAGTTGATGAATAAAATCTAAAAAAAGCACTTTTAACAGAAGTGCTTTTTTTTTATCTGGAAACTTCTTTTAAAACGTCTATTGTTTTTTCAGCTGTTTTTTCCCAGCTGAATCTTTTTGTCCATTCAATTCCACCAGCCTTGAGTTTTTTACGTAAATCTGTATCAAGGGCGAGTGTTTCTATTGCTTTCGACATTTCAACAATATCATCACTATTAAAATAAACTGCATTATCACCTGCAACCTCTGGCAAAACACCCTGATTTGAACAGGCAACAGGGATACCAGTTGCAAGAGATTCCAAAACAGGCAGCCCTACTCCTTCATTAATTGAAGGAAAAATGCAACCGTCTGAACCGGCGTATAAAAGCGGAAAACTTTCATGAGGGAAAAATCCAGTAATAAAAATATCCTGACGGCAGCTTGATTCCATAATCGCTTTCTTTACATCTTCAATAACTTCTCCTTCAGATCCAGTGAGCACAAGCCTGTGTTCAAGATGAGTTTTCTCTTTAAAAATCGTAAAAGCTTTTATCAGTTCAACATGTTTTTTTGTAGAAGAAGATATTTGAGAGGGATATATAAAATAAGGTCTTTTTATTGCAAATGGCTTTATATCCAGTAAATTAGGAGAAAGGTCTTCTCGAGGATAAAATTCAGAATGGTTAATTCCATTATAAATTACAGTAATCTTTTCATCAGGCACACCGAGCTTAATCAAATCTTTTCTGATAAAATGACTGGCAGCAATAACTCTTGAAGCATTTTTTAACCCGATTAATATACGCATTGTTTTGCTTGCTAAAATATCAGATGCATACATTTCGGATAAAACATCATATACAACCGCAACACCAGGAACTGTATAAAATAAGGGAAGATACCTTGCCCCTGCAGCATACAAGACAGCAGAATACTTATGTTTACGGGCAAAAAAATTTGCAAATACATAATGCCAGAATTTTTCATATCCGCGATTATCTGGAAGTCTTATAGAAGAATAAGTCAATCCGTTTTCTGCACCGTAAGTGTAGCGGTCAATTTCAGACCCAAAAAGTTCAAACTGATTTTCATCTGAATTTTTTAACTGAGCCGTTAGAGACGAAAGATATGAACCAAGTCCTGATTTTCCGTGCCCGCATCCAAAGGTATCAATACCAACTTTCATAACTGTTAAATTATAGCAAACATTTTTTTTACGTGCTATAGTTTAATTTATGAGTGAAAAAAATACGTTTGAATCATTGAATATAGCAAAAAACTTAGTTGAAAATTTACATAAAATAAATATAACACAGCCCACAAATGTTCAATTACAGGCAATTCCACTATTAAATCAAGGAAAATCCCTGCTTTTTCAAAGTGAAACAGGAACGGGTAAAACTTTTGCTTTTTTACTTCCCCTTTTAACCAAAATTGAAACTGAAAATGATTTTTCTAAAAATATAAAAGTTTTGATTGTAGCTCCCACATTTGAGCTGGCAAGTCAAATAAAAACACAGATTCAATTGGTAAGTCAGATAAAGACCGCACTTTTAATCGGAGGTGCACCGATAAAAAGACAGACTGAAAGCCTAAAAGAAAAGCCAGCTGTAGTAATTGGAACCCCTGCCCGTCTTGTTGAATTATATAATCTAAAAAAACTTAAATTAGATGATTTAAATGCAATGGTTTTAGATGAGGCTGACAGACTTTTTTCTCCTGAATTAAGAGAAACGACTCAAGAACTTTTATCAATTCCTAAAAAAAACATACAGCTTATTGCGTCAAGTGCAACCATAACAAAATCAGTACAGGAGTCATTACAAAAATCAAAAATTAAAACCGATGGAACAGAAGCTACTCTGATTGAAACACTTTTTTTACCCCCAGAAGACGTTCTGAAAAAAAGAATAACTCATCTGGCTGTTTTTGCAGAAAGAAGAAATAAGATAGAAACTTTAAGAAAAATAATTATTGCAGAAAAACCGTCAAAATGTTTGATATTCACTTCTAAACTAGATCAGGTTGAAATAATTGTCTCAAAATTAAAATTCAAAGGTATTGAATGTTATGGTCTCCATGCAAAAACTGACAAAACTCTAAGAAAATCAACAATAGACCGTTTTAGAAGTTCAAAAATAAAAATTCTTGTAACAAGCGATTTAACTAGCCGGGGAATGGATATTCCGGATATAACCCATGTAATACAAATGGATTTACCATCCAACGAAGATTTTTTTATTCACAGGGCAGGAAGAACAGCAAGAGCAGGGAAAACAGGTATAAATATAGTAATCGGAGATGAATATGAAATGAGGAAGTATTCATCTCTTGAAAAAAAACTCGGATTGAAGGTTTATCCGAAAATTCTGTACAAAGGAAAACTGGTTGCACCTGATAACTTATAATTGAAACACAATCTTTTTATCGGTATAATAGAAAAATAGTAATTAAAAAACGGAGTATAAAAAGTGTTTCTTAAAAGTCTGGACATCTTTGGATTCAAATCATTTGCCGACAGAACTCATATTGAATTTGCAGACGGAATTACAGCTTTACTAGGTCCAAACGGATGTGGAAAAAGTAATGTTGTTGATGCAGTAAAATGGGTTCTGGCAGAGAACAAGGCAAAAAATCTACGTGCAGACACTATGGTTTCAGTAATTTTTGACGGAACAGAAACTCGCCCTCCTTTAAATATAGCAGAAGTTACTCTTACAATCGCAAACGAAAACGGACTTTTACCACTTGATGACAGTGAAATTGCTATTAAAAGACGTTTATATCGCTCCGGAGAAAATGAATATTATTTAAACAATCGTCAGGTCGGTCCAACAGAAATCAGACGTCTTTTTATGGATACAGGTGTGGGTAAGGCAACCTACACTGTAATGGAACAGGGAAAAATCGACCAGATTCTTTCAAGCAAACCAGAAGACAGACGTTACCTTTTTGAAGAAGCAGCAGGAATTTCCCGTTCAAAAGCAGAATGTGCAGAAGCAGAGAGAGAACTTGAACGCACCAGACAAAATTTAACTCAAATTGAGATAGCCCTTGTAGAAAATAAAAGAAGCTATGAAACATTAAAAGTTCAGAGTGAAAAAACAATAAAATATCGTCAATACAAAGATGAGATATTCAATTATGAACTTGATATACAGCTCTTAAAATTAAAGGATTTTACTCAGGATAAAGCACGTCAGGAAGCCTCAAAAAAAGAACTAGA
>JAZSJM010000057.1:0-5429 GCA_045534325.1 Treponema sp.
GCTCTACCACCTGAGCTAGTAGCCCATTCATTCATTGCTGAATGCTTAGTTAATATATAATTTTCTAAAAAAAGTGTCAATATCCAGAATTTGATTTTTCAAAAATTTTTATTTTTTTATGCAGTTTACGGCAATACACACCACAAATTTCTTTCAGTTTACTAAGTATTTTCTTATTTTTTTTTACTATATTTTAAAGATTCTGAAATATTATAGTATCATTGAATAAGTGTTGTCAGATAACGATTATAAAAAATTTGATTTGATAGGGAAAAACTAAAATTATCTTAATTTTTCCTACAGGAGATTATTATGAAAAAAATAACTAAACACATTTTTGTATCTGCATTAATTGCAGTAATTCTCTCTTCTACGGCATTTGCACAGGAAATCAAAAGTCAAAAGAACTTTCCTCAACAAAATTTTGAAAACACAAAAAAAGAAAACAATGGTTTTAAGAGAAATGGATTCAACAACCACTTTCAGTTTCAACTTCCAAAAGAAGAAGATGTTGCAATCGGAAAAGTAAAATCCATAAACACTAACACAGGAATAATTACAATTATCAATGCAGATTCAAAAGAAGAGTCTTTTGCAGTTACACCATTTACACTGATAATGATTCAAGATGATTCAAAACGACCTGAACCTCTTGATAAGAGAGAAGAACGCAAACCGAGTACAATAGCTGACCTTTATAAAGGTGACTGGGTTTTGATTACAACATTTGATACGAATACAAAAACTCAAGTTGCAGAAAAAATATTTTCAAAAGCTGCAAAAACACCAGAAAAAAGAGCATTAGATAATGCAAATGCAAAATAATTAAAAAAAATCCTCCTTGTTCCCGTAGAATTGTACATAAATTCTACGGGATTTTTTTATTCTTTCTCACTTTATAAAATCATATTTTTCTGATAAAATTAAAAACGTTAAAGGTTGATATGATGTCTGGACAGGAAAATCAAAATACACAGATTTTTGGACGAAAAATTTTTTTTATATCTGCAACATTTACACTAAACACAAATGTAATTCTTCGTCTGATGGATCAGGAATTTGAAGTTTATAAAATCGATGATTTTCGTCAGTTAAGAAGTATTCTTACCTTAAATCCAGATTCAATTGTTTTTATTAATGCAGACAGCACAAACACACCAAACACCTGGTACAATTTGATTTCAAATTTTGAACATGATCCCGCCTTTGAAAAGGTTGACTTTGGTGTCTTCGAAAGTAAGTTAAAAAAGCCGGAAAAAGAAAGATTCACCAATTCATTAAAACTAAAAGCTGGTTTTTATTCTCTTGAAAAAACTTTTGGTGAAATTGTGGGGGAGCTTTTAGGAAAACTTGAAGAACTGAAAGCAAAAGGTATAAGACAGTTTGTACGATATAGCTGTGCAAACAATAAAGCCTGTGAAGCCTATTTTGTAAATGGCAACATGATGTACAAAATGCAGTTTATCGATATTTCTTCAATTGGTGTCGGTCTTTTAATTCCACAAAAATATGCAGCCATAGCAAGAATAAATTATGTTATACAGGGATTAACATTAGTATTAGGCTCAAAACAGTTAAAAGTAAATGCAAAAATACATACGATAAAGGCACTTCCTGCAGGAATTCTTGCGGTTCTTATTTATACACCTGATACTACAGATAATTTCAGAAAGTATTTAAGAACATATATCTGTGAATCCCTTCAAAAAGAATTAATGAACAGCATTATTTCCCTTCCATGGGATAAAACAGACTACACAGCTAACTTTGAATCAGAAGAAAAAAAATCCGCTTCTCCTGAAACCGTGGACAAGGCGAGTGACGAAGCTAAAGACGCAGAAACTTCAGATAAGACACAGGATAATTCGCAAAAAAATGAGTCAACATCACAGGAGCAACCTGAAAAAACAGACGAAACTTCCACAGAAGAAGTTAAAGCGGATGAAGACGAAAAAACAGAACAAAAAGATGAATCACCTTCCACTGAAGAACCTCGCAAAGAGACAGAATCAGAAGATGAATCAAAGCTTCAGTCAGAATAGTAATGCATCATCATAAACTGTCAGCAACTTTTTTACAGTTTTGACTTTCTTCATAATAGCCGCCGGCATTATAAACGGAAGAAGCCCATAGTATTGCATTTTTTGCCCTTTGTTTTTCATCGTTTGTACACTCCCCTTTCAGAAGAATGAGACCATACGCAAAATAATCAGCAGCAATAGCAACTGTATTTTCAGCATCTTTATCATATTTTAAGGCAATATCAATTTCTTCAAGTGCCTTTTTTTTATTTCCGTTTAAAGAGGACATTCTTGCAGCACCATAATAGTCTAAACCAATTTCATTGAGATAACGCTCTTTAGTATGAAGTATGGCAGATTGCAAATATGACTCATGGGCTTTTTCATAATTTTTATCGTAAGCATAAACATTTCCCTGAGTCCTGTACATAAAGGCAAGATAATAGGGCTCTTTAGATAAATATTTTTCTTCACTTTTCATTTTAGAAACTAAGGAATTAACATCTAAAGTTTCATTTTGCGCAAGTTTTATCCTTATTTCATACAAAGAACAAACGCAGGAAAACATATCTGGATTATTAGAGCGGGAAGAATATGTCTTTGCCAGATTCAGTAAATCATTTGCACTTAAACCGTAAAAAGGAGTATCTGCTGAAATATCCTGTATCATTTTCGGTAATTGGGTAACAGGATCTATCTCATATAAATTTTCATTTTTTAAATTTAATTTATAAATTATTGCAGACAAAGAAATTCGGCATAGCAGGTCTGCATCATCAACGCGCATTGCAAGATTATAAGCCTGCTGTAAATGACCTCCAGCACTTTCAATCTGTCCGCTTACTAATTCACCATTTGCAATATCGTAAAAGTTTGCAGCAGCATCTGAAGTATCTGTAACAAGCATTGCTCTTTTTGGAGAAGAAGAACATGAAAAAAAGAAGCATAAAAAGCAGCTGAACAATAAAAAATTAATTTTTTTCATTTTTGTCGTTCCTTTATTAAAAATCTGAACTTCGCATTTGTGTTGTTGAAGATGAAGATTGACTTCTATCAGGGATTCCACCACGTAAAAGAGGATTGTTTTTAAGTCCCGTCAGAACATCCTGTACCTGTACCAAAACCGTATTAAGTTGAATCAAAGCCTTATCTACCTGAGGAACAGCATTTGCCACAAGTTTATCGGCATTTGATGCAACACCCGTAAAATCAGAACTGATTACAGAGATATTGTTTAACGAAAGTAATAAATCCCGGGAAAGTTCAGGACCTAATGCTTTTACAACAAGCCCTTCTTCAGCCCCCAGAATTTCATTTATATTTTTTGTAATTCCATTTAATTCAAGCACAATACTTTGAATCGGAGTCGGCTTCCCACGCACGCGACCGGAAAGTGCTGAATCAATCTGCCCTACCAGAGAATTAACATGAGTCAAAAGTTCAGAAACCTGATTCATCAGAGCACCGATTGAGTCAGTCTGCTTTTCAATTCGTATTAATCTTTCTTCAATTAATTTTTGTCCAGGAATTGAATCTACCCTAAAAATTTCAGAACCGTCCTGCAAAAGCTCAGGTCCTTTTCCAGGATAAAAATTAAAAGATGAACCTAACCCTATCGGACTCGTAATTAACTGAACAAGAGAGTTTTCCTTTACATAGGAAGAATATTCACCTAAAACATAATAATCCACTCGGACCATTACTCCTTCAAGACTTACCTTTTTTACTTTTCCAATGGAAAATCCTTTATAAGTAAGATCCATCCCTACACTCACTCCGGAACCAGAATCAAACACCGTAAAATAATTTGCCTTTTTTTCAAACCAATGTTGCTTTGAACCAAGTGCAAAAATCAATGCTACAAGACCTGCGATTGCAGCAATAGAAAAAATACCGACTATCTGATCTGCAAAACGAATTTTAAATTTCATTTTTTTATTTCCTCTTCAATGAGTCCATTTTCTATTTTATATATATTTCCAGGAAATTCATTAATAAAATTTGAGTTATGACTTACATAAATAATTGTATTTCCCTGGGAAATAAAATTATGAAGTAAATCCATTATAACCCTTGCACCTTTTCTGTCCAAAGATTCAATACATTCATCAAGGAATAAAACCTCCGGACCACAAATCATGGCACGGGCAAAAGCGACTCTTTTTTGTTCACCAGTTGATAAATCAATCGGTCTTAAATTGATGTCTCGGTCATATCCAACCATGGCACAGATACTTTGCGATGTGAAAATTCTTTCTTCCTGGGACATCTTTGGAAAATGAATCTGCAATGGTAAGGTTAAGTTTTGAATGATTGTCTGATTTGCCCACAGTGCAGAATCTTGAAAAACAAAAGCCGTACGTCTTCTAAAATCCAGATTGACAGATTCACTCATGTGCTGAATATCATGATTTTCGAATAAAATTTTCCCCTTAGACGGAATTAAAATTCCAGCAACCATTTTTAATAAAGTTGACTTTCCGCTACCAGAATGACCTAAAAATGCTGTTGTCGAGCCTTTTTCAATTTCAAGAGAAATTCCTCTTACGATTTTTTTGCTTCTAGATTCAAATTCTACGTTTTCAACAGTAAACAAAGCCATAATTACATCACATAAAAAAGGAAAATAATAAATACATCTACTAAAATTATGCCAAGAACTGATTTACCTACAGCAGAAATTCCGGCTATTGGAATCTCTGTTGTAGAACGTTCAACATTAAAACCGTAATATGTTGCAACAATAGAAATTATCATTCCAAAAAAAACACTTTTCAAAATCGATGTAAAAATTACTCCCACACTAATTGCAGAAAGCATCCCGTCAAAATAAGAAGAGACTTTTACAGGATTTAAAATAAATTGAATTATTGCAGGCCCTAATAACCCGCAGAAAGAAAAATACAGATTCAAAAAAAATACTGAAAGTGTAACACCTAAAAAACGGGGAGAAACAAGATGATGAATCGGATCAACACCGCAGGAAATGTAACTTTCGATTTGATGTGAAACTACCATTCCTGCAAGCTCTGTTGCTATGGCCGTTGCAGAGCGAGCTATTACAATAAATGCAACAATCACGGGTCCAAGTTCCAGAGAAATAACGATGCTCAAAAGGTGGTAAATAAGAGAAGACTGTCCTATGGAATTTAAGAATTTATCTCCCATAACATAAATTGCAGTACCCATTGCGGTTGCAATTATGCAGATTAAAGGCAGCGCCTCTATAAAGGTGAAAAGAAGCTGCATTATAAGGATTTTGCGGGAAGTTTTTGTACGAATGAAAGCAAATGAACTTTTAAAAGTACGCCCTATATAGCCTAAAACATAAGGAACACTGTCAAAATATGAAACTACAAAATGTCCGACTTTTTGAAACATAATTCAATTATAACAATTTAAATATAT
>JAZSJM010000279.1:0-3718 GCA_045534325.1 Treponema sp.
CAGTATCTTAAAAATATAAATCAGATATTTGGAACAAAGTTTGAAGCTTTGCGTGAATATAAAACTGAACGCAACTTTTCCCAGATTCTTTCAACGATTACTCTGGATGATGTAAAAGCAGCTATTGCAAGGGCTGAAAAAATCACAAAGCAAAGGATGTCTGAAGGTAATCCAATAAGAACCTGTGGTTACGAATGGTTTGATAAAAATCCTGCTTTGTCGGTACATTGTGTAATAAAAAAGATTTTGAGTGAGTGTGGGGTTTGGGAATAGAAATGTTTGAAAAAACGAACAGTTGCTTTTTATGAATGAATACTAAATAATTGTCGTAATTTTTTAGCCTTGTGCATCACTGGGAAAGATTTCATCTTCATATTTCTCAACTAAACCAACCAAATAATCAAGTTCATTTCCTTCTGGAGTTTCTGGTTTTGAATCAAAAATTTCTTTAATCCGTTTGAGAATTTGTTCGTATTCTTCTTCAGTTTTTATTTGTTTAATTTTTTGCATAATATACCCTTCACGATTCTTGATGGAGTCTTTCTCTATTTTTAAATTGTTCGTACATATTTCCAGGCCCCGGATTGTAGAAAGGTTTTAATCTTTCCGCCAAGTTCTTTATCTCCTTAATTTTATTAAACAATATAAAAGTATAAAACTTGCAAGGAGAACAAGTTTTATACATTAACTGTTAATTAGTTCAAATTTCGAGTTTTAAATAAATTTACAAAAAAGGCGTAATCCATTAAAATTTTGTCACCACACAAAAATTAAAAAGGATTACGCCAATGTATAACCATATTTATAGCATAGTTGAGGATTTTATTAAAGCCGTAGAACAGGATAAAAAGTATTCAATTTTTCTGGAACACTGGAACGGAAAACGCGGGCCTAAAAGAAGGCTGTCAATTACCCAAGTTATTTCATTAAATCTTTTAAGATTTACAATCCATGTCAAGGATTTGAAAGCATTTCACCGTATTGTAAAAGTTATGGATTTGATTCCACAGATGCCGAACTATGAAAACTTCCTGAAGGCCTCTAACAAAGCTTTTCCCATACTCACTGCATTTATGCAGCTTTTGCTCCTTCAAAATCAACTGAACAATGAATCTCGTGTGCATTTTATCGACTCAACACCAGTATCAACCTGTCTCAATCGAAGAATATTCAATTCTTCCCTTTTTAGAAAGAAAAGAACGGCGATGTATCAGTCATATTTCATGTTTTCAAAAATATCGTCAATCTGCTTGTCGCTCATTTCAACGTCATGCGTAGGAAATTTTACTTCGGCAAATTTAGCGCGAATAGCTTTGACAGATTCCCTATTATCTACCAGAGGCTTGAAAGCCTCATTCTGATAATCTTCATCAAGAATCTCATAAAATCTTTTCTCGTCCATACTCTCACCACTATAGTTATAATAGCATTTTTAAGGATAATTGTAAAGTTTACAATCCCTTTCTGGAAATCAATTTAGCTTCAAAACTCTGGTTGTCTCTAAAGCTCCAGTCATCCACAATATCCTTTACATAATCAAAAGACTTTTCATTGTCTTGCACCCCCAAAAGAATATCTGCTGGAACCAATCTACCAGAATAATCGCCTTGCTTGGTCTTAAACCTCTGCATTGCGTTCACACAGCTTTTCTGACATAGGGTAACAAAAGACTTCGCATCCCGGGGAAAATCTACAAAAGGATGGTTTTATGGATTCAAACTTCATGGTGTCTGCTCTGAAAAGGGTGTGCTGGAAGCTGTAGCTTTCACAAGTGGCAATATGCATGACAGCAAAATGGTTGGACAGGTGACGAAGAACCTGAAAGGAAGCTTTTTCTGTGATGCCGGCTACCTGAAAAACTCCAAGGAACTTGTGGAGCTTGCCAACTCCGGCAGATTCATTTATGCGGCCACACGTCAGAACATGAACAGGCTTATGACTGGTGAACAATGGGAGTATCTAAGAAAACGCAACATAATTGAATCTGACTGGGGCGTATTGAAACAGAACTACTTTTTGGAATACCATCAGGCAAGATCCATGGTGGGGCTTTTTCGTCATTATGTTTGTTGCATTTCAGCCTACATCCTGGAATGCAGACTGAAATCTTTTCCTAGAATTAAAACTCGAATTTAGGGCTAATTAATTATCCTCTTGGAGGGAACGGATCATTTCCATGAGAATCACGACTTGAGATCTGACCATTCATATTATGTATGAAAAGTTCAGAACCTTGATTTTTATCGATTGTTCGAGCTATAGAAATTGCTTCCGCTTTTGTTGTAGAGTGTGCACTAGCTCGTTGTGCATTAGCAGCTTTTACATCCCATCCGCCGTTAGGATTTGGTACAACATGATGTTGTTTCAAAGTGTTACCTTCCCACTCTAAATGACTTTTTGACACAAATTCCTTAACAAACTATTGTAAGATATTGACTATTTGTGACTCATCTAGAGTTATGAATTTTTTTGAGGACTAATAACAGCGGCAACTGTTTTTTAGTCCTTTTTTATTGGAACGACGTTCCTCAGTATTATACATACATCCTGAATATACAAAAATTAGAATCAACCGTCAATATTTTTTTATATTAAATAGTAATGTCCCAAATATTGTAAATTTGTCCCTAGTATGCTATACTTTCATATGAGAGGTGACCTTATGAAAAAGAAAAATGTAATCAATCTCATTAAATACTATGCAGAAGGAAATGATGTTTCTTTTAGAGATGAAGCCTATGCAATTGCAAATGATTTTAATTCTTCGGGAGATAGAGAACTTGCAGAATATATTATGGCTCTTCTTTCTAAAGCAAATACCTTTGTTCCTCAAATGAATGAGTATGAGAATTCCTTTTTACATAGAATTGAATATTCAAAGGAACCTCTACCGCTTCCGGAAATTATTAAAAATGATATTTTGGGCATCGTAAATGCAATTGGACAAAATGTCGGAATTAATAAATACCTTTTTTATGGGGCTCCCGGTACTGGAAAAACAGAAACTGTGAAACAAATTGCTCGTATTCTTTCTAGAGAATTATATGTTGTTGATTTTGATAACTTAATTGATAGTAAATTGGGACAAACAGCAAAAAATATATCAAATCTTTTTTGCCAACTTAATTCTGTTGTCCATCCTGAAAGAATGATTATCCTTTTTGATGAGATTGATTCAATTGCGTTGGATAGAACAAATTCTAATGATTTACGGGAAATGGGACGTGCTACCTCTGCCGTTTTAAAAGGAATGGATAATCTAAATGACCAAATCGTAATGATTGCAACTACAAATCTTTTTGATTCTTTTGACAAGGCATTACTACATAGATTTGATGCTTGTATTGATTTCAATCGTTATTCTCGAGAAGATCTACATGATATTGCAGAAATTGTTTTAAGGGATTTTTTAAATAAATTTAAGCATACAGGACGAAATGTAAGACTTTTTAATAAAATTTTAGATGAGTTTAATAGTATTCCTTATCCAGGCGAACTTAAAAATCTTATAAAATCATCTATTGCATTCAGTAAGCCTGATGACGAATTTGATTATTTAAAACGCTTGTATACAGCAGTTACAAATACTCCAAATCCAGATGTCAAGGAACTACAAGCAAAGGGGTATACTGTAAGAGAAATTGAAATTCTTTCTGGTATATCAAAAAGTCATGTTTCAAGATTATTGCAAGAGGTTTAATGATGAATGATATATTAA
>JAZSJM010000048.1:0-21832 GCA_045534325.1 Treponema sp.
AAGAATTAAGGAACTCCTTGGACCAAAAGCAAACGCTCGTATTGCAGCTTCACGTGCTGCAAATAAAGCCGCTGATCAGACAGAAGAACAGATTAATGCAGAAGCTAAAGCAGAAAATGCCGCAGCTGAAGCAACAAAAAAATAAGTTTTTAACTGCTTAGTAAAAGGTCTTAAAACATGTTACAATGTTTTAAGACCTTTTTTTTATGAATTCAAATGTTCACATTATTCATTCAACAGATACTATAAATTCTCGGCAAATATCTCCTGGATTAAAAAACGGCAGTGAGGTTATAGCAAGAGTAATTTCTAATAATGGTGGTAATAATTATTCTTTGAGCGTTGGTGGTCAAAAAATTAACGTTACTTCACATCTTTCTTTAAGAGAAGGAAGTATTTTTAAGGCTTTAATCAAAGTTACAGATGGTGGACTGATATTAAAAATTCTTTCGGAA
The DNA here is from genome assembly GCA_045534325.1 of Treponema sp. Taxonomy (GTDB): domain Bacteria; phylum Spirochaetota; class Spirochaetia; order Treponematales; family Treponemataceae; genus Treponema_D. Next base: position 456 of record JAZSJM010000048.1, read on the forward strand.
CATGTTTCACCTGATTTAAAAACTCTTTCTCTTACACAGAATAATCTTAAAAATTCAAATTTATTGAACATTTTAAATATGTTTAATCTAAATCCCACGGTTGAGAGTTTAAAGCTTTTAGAGTTTGCTTTATCTATGGGCATAAAACTTGATTCAGGTAAATTAAATAGAGCTTATAAGGCTTCTGGCGAAAATAAAGAATTGAATAAACAGGAAAAATCCCAGATTGCAATCTTGCTGGAAGAAAAAGGGATTAATTCCTTAAGTGATACTGTAGAAAAAGTTTTTTATGGATTTTATGGCGAAAAGAATAAAAAAGAAAACGAAAATACGGGTCAAAGAGAATTTAAGAAAAATAGTCATAAAAAAATAACTAAGGATGATATAAAAAAATATTTTGACCAGCTTGAAAAGGAAAACTCTGTTAGAAAAACAGGCCCGCTAACTTTTTTCAATATGGTTCTTCCTAAAAAAAATGATGAGGCTCACTGGCTGGTTTTTCCCTTTGAATGGGATTATAACGATTATAGTGGAGTAATTAGAGTTTTATATTCTCGGCAAACGAAATCAATACAAAAAATTGTTTTAACCTGTCAAAACAAAGAGAAAAATTATTCTATTGTGTTATATTTTAAAGGTAAGGAAGTTTGTTCTGTAAAATTCGGATTAAATTCTGATTCAGACGGTTTTGATGCGGTTCATGTAAAAAATTGTTTATCAGAGCTTTTTAAGGATGCAGAAATTCAAGTTATGGATTTTGAGGAATTAAAAGGATTTGCCGCGGAAGATATGCAAATCAGAATTTTTAATGGAGAAGCCTGATGGTAAAAAAGGCAGTTTCTTTAAGATATCCTGAAAATGCAGATGCTCCTTATATCAGTGCAATCGGTAAAGGTCAGATTGCACAGAAAATGCTTGAGATTGCTGAAGAAAACAACATTCCTGTAGTTGATAACGCAAATCTTACAAATGTTCTTTCTATACAATCTGTCGGCGATATTATTAGCGAGGATGTGTACGAGGCTGTTGCTAAGATATTCGCATTTATCGCTTTGATTGAAGAGAAGGAAACGACAAAGTAAGGAAATTATGGATTATAAAAAAATAGACTGTAAAGATATTCATGTGGGTATTAGATTCTCTGCTCCAGTTTTTTTTAATGATGGAGAAAATATGTTTCTTGCAGAAGGTAAAACTGCAAAACAATATCATGTTGATTCATTAATAAGGTGGAAAATCCCATATCTTTTAACATACGGACGAGTTATTGCTGAAACTACAGATTCCGACAATTCTCAAAATGATTTTACTGATGTTGAAGAACTTGAAGAATTAGACGAATTAGAAGAAATCGACGAAGTTGTCTGACGGTAAATTCGAAAAATCAAATAAAGTGTACTCAAAAAAAATAATAGGAAACAGCGGTGAGGATAAAGCCGCTGATTTTTTATCTTTAAATGGATATGAAATAATTGAGCGAAACTGGCGGACAAGACGAGGAGAAATTGATATAATTGCAAAAAAAGAGGATATACTTGTCTTTGCAGAGGTAAAAACTTTGCCAAGTGGTGGTTTAGAAACTCTGTCACACGAGCTTAATTTAAGAAAGCAAAAAAGAATTATCGAAACTGCTAAATTCTTTCTTGCAAAATATCGACAATATAATAAGGACAAAATAAGATTTGATGTTCTTGTAGTAGATATGCCTGGTTTTGAACCTGTTTATCATATTGCCGATGCCTTCTTGGAGAATGTATGACAGCTATTTCTAAATCTTCAGTTAATAAAATTTCCGACCGTGTAATGGAATTACGACAAAAAATTCATGATGATGAATATCTTGATTTTGCCGTACAGCGTATTGCACAGGTTTTGAGCAGAAAATTAGTTGAAGATAGTGAACGTATATACTCTGGGAGAAAGCATGAGCAGAGATAATTTTTCTCGCGGAAAGAATCGCAATAACTGGAATAATAAAAATAATAATCAAAAAAATCAGGCACAAAACCGAGCTGATTCTCAAAAAAATAATAGAAGTAATAGAAATTTTAACGGAGAACACAGGTCATCATACGATTATGAAATTAGAAAACAGGTTTTGGAAAATGATGCGGCCATAAAAGAATTTAAGTCAAATGTGTGTGAATGTGAAATTTGTGGTCAGCCAATTACTGATTTGTCGAGCGCAATGAACAATAAAAAAACTTCAAACCCTGTTCATTTTGATTGCGTCATTTCTGAACTTTCAAAAACTGAAAATCCTGGACCCAATGATAAGATAACATATATTGGAAACGGTAAATTTGCAATTCTTCATTTTGAAAATGTTCATGACATGCGTCATTTCTCAATTGTAAAAGAAATTGAGTGGGAAGTGCGGGATTCTAGCCGGGGTGAATGGCGGGACAAAATGGCTAATCTATACAGTCAGATTAAATAGTTTTTTAATATTTAAGTCTACAATGTCGCTCAAGGTTTGAGATGTTACCCTTGTTTTTTCTGCTATAAAGTTATATACATGCTCAATTAAAAGAGGTGTATTTGTTTGTCCTCTAAAAGGAACTGGAGCTAGATATGGCGAGTCGGTTTCAAGCAGAAGTCTGTCCTGGGGAATATAATTTAATAGTTGTGTCATTTCTTCCAACTTTGATTTTTTTGTGTAGGTAACAGCTCCCCCGAAGGCAATGTGCCATCCAAGATCCAAAAAAACTTTTGCTTCTTTTATTCCGTAGCTGTAGCAGTGAATAATTCCATTGTTATAGTTCATGTTTCTGATACAGTCTATTGTGTCGTCGAATGCTTCACGGGAGTGAATTACTACAGGAAGATTCAGTTTTTTTGCAAGTTCAATCTGCATCTGAAATAATTCTTTTTCGCCTTCATATATTTCTCTTGAAAAATCTTCTTCGCACCTTCCGTCAACTCCAGAAGGGTTCCAATGATGGTCTAGCCCGCACTCGCCGATAGCTGATAATTTTTTAGGAGATTTTTTTTCGAATATATTTATTGATTCCTCTAATTTTTTTAATGCGTTAAATCTGTCTTTTATCTCGTTAATATCGGGCCAGATGCCGGCAGTAAAATATAAAAACCTTTGAGCTGTCTGTTTGTTTTTTGGACTCATTTTCTTTAAGGTAGAATCTACAAGTTCTTGTCTTTTTAATAAATCATCCGGACGGGTTCCGATATCCAGTTCAAAATATGGATTCTGCTCTGCAAGAGCCGTTAAAAGCTTTGTTCCGTCAATTGAGCGTTCTTCCACTAGATTTCTGAAATGAAAATGAGTATCACTAAACATATTAAGAGTTTAACTTAAAGAAGAAAAAAAAGGAACTTATGCAATATGACGGTTTGATTCATATTTGTTTTCTTGCTTTACATTTTTAGTGAAAAAAAAGCTGGACTTTACTTTCTGCGGAGATTTATGGATATAAGCAGCATTGACTAAAACAATATAAAAAATTTACACTTTTACTTCGATTATGGATTTTGCTTTTATTCAAAAATTTACACCAATGTATGTAGAAGCGGCAGGATTAACTCTAAAACTGGCCTTTGCAGGGATTGGTCTTTCTTTTTTTACTGGTCTTATCTGTGCACTTGTTGAATATTACAAAATTCCTTTTTTTAGGCGTGTTGTCCGTGTATACATTGAATTATCGCGTAATACACCATTATTGATTCAGCTGTTTTTTTTATACTTTGCGTTTCCTCGTATGGGGATAAATCTGTCTTCAGTTCAGTGCGCTGTAATTGGTCTTACATTTTTGGGTGGCTCATACATGGAAGAAACATTCCGTTCTGCCTTGGAAAGTGTTTCTAAAGTTCAGATAGAAAGTGCAGAATGTATTGGTCTTACAAAAAGGCAGATTACTTTATATGTAATTTTTCCACAGGCCGTTGCCGTTTCTATTCCAGGACTTTGTGCAAATATTATGTTTATGATAAAAGAAACCTCTGTATTTAGTGCAGTCGCTCTGGCAGATTTAATGTATGTTGCAAAAGATTTAATTGGACTTTATTACCGGACAGAAGAATCTCTTCTCCTTTTATGCATATCATACTTTATACTTTTACTTCCTGTTTCTGTATTAGCTTCACTTGCTGAAAGGAGGTTGCGTTATGCACAGTTCGGAAATGTTTGAGGCAGTTATCAGTGCATTCAGTGTTCTTGCAAAAGGAACAAATATGATCCGGCTTTTTGGAGGTTTGTGGGTTACAGTCTGGATTGCACTTGTTTCTGTAGGATTTTCTGTTTTTTTTGGTTTTCTATTCGGGATTCTTATGACTTCAAAAAAAACAGTTATAAAAATTGTTTCAAAAATATATCTTGAAGTTATGCGTATCATGCCTCAGATGGTTTTATTATTTGTCGCATATTTTGGTCTTACAAGAATGTTTAATATTTCGTTAAGCGGTGAAGCAGCAAGTATCCTTGTATTTACGCTTTGGGGGACGGCTGAAATGGGAGATTTGGTTCGCGGATCTTTAGAGAGCGTTCCTAAACATCAGTATGAAAGTGCAAGGGCTATTGGACTTACAGAAAGACAGGTTTTTTTATACATAATAATTCCTCAGACTCTCAGGGCACTTATTCCTCTAAGCATGAATTTAATAACTAGAATGATAAAGACGACATCTCTTGTTGTTTTTGTCGGTGTAATTGAGGTGTTAAAAATAGGTCAGCAGATAATCGAAGCTAATAGACTGACTGTACCGTCGGCAAGTATTGCTGTTTATTTTGTAATATTTATGATGTATTTTTTTGTATGTTGGATTTTAAGTCTTACTGCAGGCTGGGTAGAAAAAAGACAGAGGCAATAATATGGCACTTTTAGAAATTAAAAACCTTCATAAAGAATTTGATTCTCATGTAATTTTAAAAGATCTTTCTCTGAAAGTAGAGAAAGGTGAGGTAATTGTAATTCTTGGACCAAGCGGATGTGGAAAATCAACTCTTCTGCGCTGCATTAACGGGCTAGAGCCGATACAAGGTGGCGAAATTTTACTGGACGGTGAAGTTATTTCTAATCGTAAAAAGGACATGCATTTAATTCGTCAAAAAATCGGAATGGTTTTTCAAAGTTATGACTTGTTTCCACACTTAAATGTTATGAAAAATCTTTTATTGGGACCAAAACATGCTCATGAATTAAATTTAAATATTGAAGAAGTGAAAAAAGAAGCGCTCATGTGGCTTGATAGGGTTGGACTGTCTGATAAAATAAATGCTTATCCAAGACAGCTTTCCGGTGGACAAAAGCAGCGTGTTGCAATAGTACGAATGCTTTGTCTTCATCCAGAAGTTATGCTTTTTGATGAAGTTACTGCGGCTCTTGATCCTGAAATGGTTCGGGAAGTTTTAGACGTTATGATGAATCTGGCAAATGATGGAAAAACGATGCTTATTGTAACCCATCAGATGCAGTTTGCCAGAGCAGTAGCAGACAAAATTGTTTTTATGGATGAGGGGGAAATTGTTGAAATTAGTACTCCTGAGGAATTCTGGACAAATCCAAAAACACAGAGAGCAAAAAAATTTTTAAGTAATTTTGAATTTGAACAGAGAAAAAAGAAATAAAAATAATTCAAAATAAATTAATAAAACCTATTGACATAGTAGGTAATAAAATATATAACTGTCTCATCTACTACATAAAAGAGAGGTGGTTATATGAAATCATTAGTAAAATCAATTTCGGTTGTTGCTTTAGCTTTAGCTTCTTTTGTTGTTTTATCATGCTCTAAATCTGGTTCAAAATTTCGTACAGTTGAACAGATTAAAGAAGATGGAACTATTAAGATTGCTGTATTCAGCGATAAAAAACCATTTGGATACGTTGATGAATACGGAAAGTATCAAGGGTACGATATTTATTTTGCAGAACGAATTGCAAAGGATCTTGGTGTAAAAGTTAATTATGTTCCTGTTGAGGCTGCTGCCCGTGTAGAAGTTCTTGAAACTGGAAAAGTTGACCTTGTTCTTGCAAATTTTACAGTTACTCCAGCTCGTTCTGAAAAAGTTGATTTTGCACTTCCGTATATGAAATGTGCATTAGGTGTTGTTTCAAATGACAAAGATATTGCAAAAGTTCCACAGGACTTAAATGGAAAAACTCTTATTGTTGCAAAAGGCACTACAGCGGAGACATTCTTTACTGAAAATTATCCGCAGGTAAATCTATTGAAGTTTGATCAGTATTCAGAAGCATACAATGCTCTTCTTGATGGTCGTGGAGTAGCACTTTCTACTGATAATACAGAAGTTCTTGCATGGGCAATTGAAAATCCTGGATTTACTGTAGGTATTGAATCTCTCGGAAGTCTTGATGCAATTGCTCCTGCTGTAACAAAAGGAAACGAATCTCTTCTGAAATGGATAAATGAAGAAATAAAAGCTCTCGCATCGGAAAATTTCTTTCATGCTGACTACGAGGCAACTCTTCGTTCTGTTTACGGGCCAAAATCAGATGCAGATTCTCTTGTCGTAGAGGGTGGAAATCTGTAAGAAAGTTTTGGGCAATTAAGATAAAATCCCTTGAATCACCTTTTCATTTTTGATATAATCATTGTGTTGTTTTGATTATTCAAAATAATTGCCGGGATGGTGGAATAGGTAGACACAAGGGACTTAAAATCCCTCGGGAATTCAAACGCTCGTGCCAGTTCGATTCTGGTTCCCGGCAAAAAAAAAGAACTCTTTTAAGAGTTCTTTTTTTTTTGCTTCAATTTTCTGTTAGTTCAGCAAATCGACATATGCTTTTAATGCACCTTCTGCTTTGCCTGACAGTACAGTTTTTGCCAGTTTTTTACCTAATTGAACACCTTCCTGATCAAAACTGTTAATATTCCATGCAAATCCCTGAAACATTACTTTGTTTTCATAGTGGGCAAGAAGGGCACCAAGAGCTCGGGGAGTCAGTTGTTTTCCGTAGATAAGGCTCGAAGGTCTTTCACCCATAAATGTTTTATTAGGATCTTCATCATCTTTTCCGCATGCAAAAGCCATTATCTGGGCTGTTACATTCGCATTCAATTTTTTCTGGCTTGTCGAATTTTCTATTACAACATCAACACCTGCCTGACTGTCGCAAAACGCAATAAACTGTAATGGAATAATGTTTGTTCCCTGATGTAAAAGCTGATAGAAAGAGTGCTGCCCGTTTGTACCTGGCTCACCAAAAATGACAGGTCCTGTAACGTAATTAATTTTTTTACCGAATCTGTTAACGCTTTTACCGTTTGATTCCATATCAAGCTGCTGTAAATGTGCTGGAAAACGGCTTAATGCCTGGCTGTATGGTAGAACTGCGGTTGCAGGATATTCAAGAACATTACGTTCATATAGTCCAATAAGGGCATCCAGCAGAGCAGGGTTTTTTAGAATATCAGTGTTTGTTGAAACTTTGTCTTCTTCGTTTGCGCCCTTCAAGAATTCATCAAATACTTTTGGTCCGAATGCCAGACTGAGAACTGCTCCGCCCACACCGCTTGTTGACGAGTATCGTCCTCCAATGTAATCATCCATGTAGAATGCTTCAAGATATTCAGGATTGTGGGCAAGAGGAGATGTTTCTGAAGTTACTGCAATCATGTGATTTGCTGGATTTAATCCTGCTTTTTTTAGAGCTTCTTTTACAAAGGATTCATTTGTAAGGGTTTCCAATGTAGTGCCTGATTTTGAAACTAGAATAAAGATTGAGTGTTCAAGATCAGTGGCAGATAAAACAGAAGCAGCATCGTCAGGGTCGACATTTGAGATAAATTTTGCATCCATTTTAAATGTATTGTTCTTTTTTGCCCAGTTTTCTAAAGCAAGATACATTGCCCGCGGTCCTAAATCACTACCACCGATTCCAATCTGTACTACAGTGGTAAATTTTTCGCCTTTTTCATTTGTAATTTTACCTGAGTGAATTTTTTCTGCAAAATCTGCAATTCTCTTCTGTTCATTTTTGTAAAATTCACCCTTGTCAACATTATCAGCAATTACTTTATCTCCAAGCTGCCCGCGGGTTAAATGATGAAGTACAAGACGATTTTCACCAGTGTTGATTACCTCTCCGTTATATGTTGCCTTAAATTTCTCAACAAGTTGAGCTTCTTCTGCTAGTTCTTTTAAAACCTTTAGGATTTTTTCATCAATTTGTTTTGCTGCGTAGTTGTAATACAGACCGCCACCCATTGCCATATTGTATGTTTTTACTCTTTGACCAGCCTTGTCTGAGTTTAATTCTTTTTTAATACTTACAGCACCTTTTAGCGACTGAAGTTTTTTGTATGATTCCAGATTATCAAGATTTTCCCATGTGATTGTCATTTAAATCATCCTTTTCATGTTTTATTTGCATTATTAGTTTTCATGCATTTACATTATAACACCCTTTTTGAAGTTTGTGTTTTAGAAATAAAACTTTAATGTTATAATTTTATAATCAGTAATTATGAGTCAGACGGAACGTATTTTATTTATTGACAGAACTCTTCGTACGCACGGTACATTTACAGTTAAAGATGTAGTAAAAAAATTCGAAATCAGTATACGTCAGGTTAAACGCGATATCGAATATATGCGGGACAGATTTGAAGCACCGATTGAGTGGAATGCCGCAAAACACGCATACATTTACGGTGAAAAATTCAAACGCCTTGAATTTGCCGATCAGCATCTTATTCTTGCTTATCTTTCCATGCAGTCAATGCTAAAAAATGCAAGTTATTTTCCTGCTGTCAGTGATGAACTGCTTGCAAGTTTTACGAGTCAGATTCCTAAAGATTATCTTGAGATTTGCGATAAGATTCTTTATCAGGTTCCTGTTGCCGAAAATCTTGATCCTCAGTTTTTTGCTTCAATTTGTTCTTCAATGCGCGATAAACTGTGCTTAGAAATTGAGTATACTGATTCAAAAAACGAAACAACTTCCAGAAAAATTGAACCCTACTATCTGATTAATTATGGTGGAAACTGGTACATGGTTTGTTATGACTATTTCAGGGAGAATCTGAGAACTTTTAATATAGCCCGTATTTCGAATCTAAAGATAACAAAAGATATTTATTTAAATCACGGAAATGATTTTAATCAGGCAGTTTTAAAGTATGTTGAAGGAGGTTTCGGTATATTTTTAGGGGAAAGACTTCATGAAGTCAAAATTAAATTCTTTGCCCAGGGGGCGGCGATTGTGCGATCTCAAAGCTGGCATCCAAAACAGCAGATTGAGGTTTTAAGAGAGAATGATATTGAGTGTGTTGTCTTGTCTTTTCCTGCGGCAAATATGACAGAAGTTCTTTCGAAAATCTTAAGTTTTGGAGTTAATGCAATTCCCCTTGAACCCGCTGAATTAAAGCAAATGTGGAAGGAAGAAATTAAAAAAATGAAGGAAATTGCTTCCAGAATGTAAAACTGCTCGTGTTTAGTTAAACTTTTGTTTGAGCAGAATTTTCAATATTAAGAGTTATGGCTCAAACTCTGTTTATTATTATACCGGGCAACTGTCATGGGAAAGTGAGGAACTGCCCATAAGATTTGTTTTTGTTGTTGGTGTGCTAACCATTTCGTGAAATGTTCTCCAGCCGAGTTCCGCACATTTTACGCGACTTGGCATGTGGGAAATATCAGCAAGGGATGCAGCTTCTTCAAGTTCTTCAATTTGTTTGGAAGTTGCTGTCCCGTGAATCATTCCTGTAAAGATTTCGTACAATTCCAATGCTTTATCAATCTCTTTTCCGATTATCAGGTCAAGCATTATGTCAACACTGGCCTGACTGATTGCACATCCTGACCCAGTATAAGAACCGTCAATAATTTTGTTTCCTTCAGTCTTTAAAAAAAGAACAATATTATCTCCACAGCTTGGATTTACACCTTTTAACTGTAGCGTTGCATTGTCCATTTGCGACTTATGTTCTGGATTTATATTATGCTCATTTAAAATTTCTCTATATAATTCTTTTGCGTCCATACATTCATTCCTAATTGCTGTAACCAGCCCAGCTTCGCAGTTTTGCAATGTTTTCCAGCAGGTAATCGATTTCTTCCTCTGTATTGTAAAAATAAATTGACGCTCTGGCTGTTGCTGGAAGCCCTAGATATGCACCTAATGGTTGAGCACAGTGGTGTCCGGCCCGTATTGCAATTTTTTCTTCTGCCAGAAGTGTTGCAATGTCGTGAGGATGAACTCCGTCTAACGTAAATGTAACAATTCCGCTTCTTTTTTCGCCGTCCTGGTTTCCGATGATTTTAACGTGAGGGATTTTTTTCAGGCCCTCTGTCAGTCTTACGGCAAGTTCTTTATCGTGTTTTTCAATGTTTTCAAGTCCGATTGATTTTATATAGCGCACAGCTTCTGCAAATCCTGCCGCATCTCCGGCACTTACTGTACCTGCCTCAAATTTATGTGGAACTTCCGCCCATGTTGCACTTTCCTGAGTTACATATTCAATCATTTCTCCACCACGGATAAATGGAGGCATCTTCTCTAAAAACTGCATTTTTCCGTAGAGTGCACCAATTCCCATTGGACCGCAAAGTTTGTGAGCGCTCATCGCAAAAAAGTCAGCGTCTAAGTCCTGTACATCGATTTTTATATGAGGTGCCGATTGTGCTCCATCAACTACAAGAATTGCTCCGTTTTTATGAGCAATCTGTGCAATTTTCTTTATTGGATTTTGTGTTCCTAAAACATTTGAAATATGAGTTATTGAAACAATTTTTGTTTTTGAGTTAATTTTAGAATATTCACTTTCCGGAATAATTCCAGTTTCTTTATCAACATATAAATAAACAAGTTTTGCACCTTTTGTCTGACACACAAACTGCCAGGGCAGAATGTTCGAGTGATGCTCCATTATCGAGATAACGATTTCATCATCTTTGTTTACGTTTGCCATTGCCCATGTATATGCCACCAGATTCAGGCTTTCAGATGTATTGCGGGTAAATATGATTTCAGAGCTTGATTTTGCATTGATAAAAGAAGCAATTTCACTTCGTGATTCTTCGTAAATTTTTGTTGCACGTTCACTTAATGGGTAAAGCCCCCTCAAAGGATTTGCATTATTCTGTGAATAAAAATTTTCCATTGCCTTAAGCACACAAAAAGGACGCTGCGCAGTTGCCGAAGTATCAAAATATACAAGGCCATCATTTTCAGCTGAGGTGTGCTCATCAATTGATTTAAATAAAGGAAAATCTTTTCTGTATTTATTCATAGTAAAAAAATTATATTGAAATGCACTTTGTTTTGCAAAGTACTATTCTTCTTCTCCAATAAAAGTTTTAATTCTTTGTATAACAGTTGAATCAGGAATTTTGTTTGCAACCGCCATGACTTTCGAACGTGTCATTATCTCTTTTGCTTTTTCTACGTCAATTCCTCTGGATTGAAAATAAAAAAGTTCATCTGTATTTAAATGACCAAGTGTTCCTCCGTGGCTTCCTGCAACATCGTCTTCACCACATAAAATCATCGGAAGCGAGCGGTTAACAGCGGTTGGGGAGGCTAAAAGAGTTTCTTCCTGTTCATCTCCTGTAGAACCAGAGCATCCTTTTTTGAAATCTATTGTTCCGCGGTAAAGTTTTTTTGCATTATCTAAGATTGTCCCGCGGATTTTCATTTTTGTGTCTGTTTTTTTTCCGGTGTGCTCTGTGCAGTAGTTAATATCAAGCTGCTGTTCATTTTTTGCTATGTAAGCGGTATCACTTTTGAAAGCTGAATTAAAGCCTGCAAGATTTGAAGTTACGTTAACAAAAGATTTATCAGAGCCTAATTCAATTTGAGTAATTTCTATTTGTGCCCCGTCCTCTGCAAAAGACTGGGTGTCATCGATGTGAATGTATTTTTGTCCAAGAAGCTGAACTTTTATAAGATGAATTTTTGAATAAGCTTTTGCCCATAGTTTTGTCTGTATTGCACAAAAACCGCTGTCAAAAGGCAGTGAAGTGTAGTCCATGATTACTGTCAGATCGGCTTCCTGCTCGGCAATAATTGTCTGGCAACCTGAATATGTCTGACCATCTTTGAGATTAAAATCGATTATTACAGGTTCAATGCATTTATTTTTTGCAATAAGGGCAAATTTTATGGAATGCAGTGAGGTAACAATGTCTGTTGTATCTTTACTTGAATTGTGCTCCATTTGAGGAAGAACTTTCTCAAGCTCAGTTATCTCTGCACATCCACTGCCTTCGTCTTTATATACGATAAGTCCAGCATTTGCACCGCTGATTTTTGCACAAGGCAGGATTTTATCGTCAATCTGTGCATCAAGGGAACTTCGGTTCATTTTGAGCCAGTTCCATGTAGGATAAGGAGTTTCGTTTATGTGTTTGTATGATAAGTTCTTCATTTTCCCCCCTACATATTGCCTTTCATTTCCAGACGGATAAGGTTGTTCATTTCTACTGCATATTCAAGAGGTAATTCTTTTGAAACCGGATTTGCAAAGCCCGAAACAATCATTGTCCGTGCTTCCTCTTCGCTTAATCCACGGCTCATAAGATAAAAAATCGCATCATTCGAAATACGCCCGATTTTTGCTTCATGACCTACATCGCAATCATCAGTATGAATTTCCATTGCAGGAATTGTATCTGAGCGGGAAATGTTGTCGAGCATAAGTCCATCGCAACTTACACTTGCCTTTGAGCCTTTCGCCTCACTTCCGATATATATTGCACTTCGGTAAATCGATTGACCGCCACCTTTTGAAAGTGATTTTGATGTTATTAGAGAAGTTGTGCGAGGTGCGAGATGAACCATTTTTGCCCCAGTGTCCAAGGCTTGTCCGTTACCCGCAAAGGTAACGCCGGTAAAATCAGCTCTTGCGCCTGTTCCAACTAAATCACTCTGGGGATAAAGATAGGAAATGTGACTTCCAAAAGAACCTGAAACCCATTCAATAAAACCGCCTTCTTCAACACGTGCACGCTTAGTATTAAGGTTGTACATATTTTTAGACCAGTTTTCTACGGTTGAATAGCGCAGATGGGCATTCTTTTTAACATAAAGTTCCACACATCCTGCATGAAGATTTGCTACATTGTATTTTGGAGCAGAGCAGCCTTCGATAAAATGAACATCCGCTTCCTCATCAACAATAATAAGTGTATGCTCAAACTGTCCTGCACCCTTAGCATTCAATCGGAAGTAACTTTGCAATGGAATTTCAACTTTTACGCCTTTAGGAATGTATACAAAACTTCCTCCTGACCATACGGCACCGTGAAGGGCTGCAAACTTATGGTCTGTGGGTTTTACAAGCTGCATAAAATATTCTTTTACCATGTTTGCGTAAGGACCTGTAAGAGAACTTTCAAAGTCTGTATAAATTACACCTTGTTTTGCAACTTCATCCTGAAGATTATGATATACAAGTTCTGAATCGTACTGGGCTCCAACCCCGGCAAGGCTCGTTCGTTCTGCTTCAGGAATGCCGAGTTTTTCAAAAGTTTCTTTTATTTCTTCTGGAATGTCATCCCAGGTCGTCTGCATCTGAGTGTTTGGACGCACATAGGTTGCAATTTCGTCAATATTAAGCCCTGAAATATCTGGTCCCCATTCAGGAATTTCTAACTCATTATAGATATCAAGGCATTTAAGACGAAAATCATGCATCCACTGAGGATCATTTTTGTCTTTAGAGAGCTGCTCAACTATTTCCCTTGTAAGTCCCTTTTTGCTTCTGTAAAAACCTTTTTCCTCGTATCTGAAGTCGTAAGGTGAATCATTCAGTTCAGGAACGTCATTTTGTATTCTACTCATTTTCTATAGTATTATTTCCGTTGTGTAAGTATTTTTCAAAACCTTTTGAGTTGATTTCTTCAATAAGATTTTCTCCGCTGTCTTTTACAATGCTTCCTTTTACTAAAACATGTGTTTTATCAACTTTAAGGTTTTCTAGGATTTTCGTGGAGTGAGTGATGATTAAAAGAGAGCCGTTCACAGACTTCTGATATTCTTCTATTCCTTTTGAGACAGTTCGAACTGCATCAACATCAAGCCCTGAGTCAGTTTCGTCAAGAATTGCCAGTTTAGGCTTTAGCATCAAAAGCTGTAAGATTTCGCTTTTTTTACGTTCACCACCAGAAAAACCGACATTTAAATCCCTTTTAGCATAACTTTCGTCCATGTTGAGCAAAGCCATTTTTTCTTTTAGTTCTTTTTGAAATTCAAAAAGTTTTACTCTCTGCCCTGTTGAAGACATAATTGCGTTGCGTAAAAAAACATCAAGAGAAATTCCAGGAACTTCAAGAGGGGATTGGAAACTAAGAAAAAGTCCTTTTGCCGCTCTTTTATCCGCAGGTAGAGAAGTGATATCTTCTCCGTTAAAGAATATTTTTCCGCCTGTAACTTCGTACCGTGGATTTCCCATAATTGTATAACCAAGAGTTGATTTTCCAGCTCCGTTTGGTCCCATTATAACGTGAGTTTCCCCTGGCCCTATTTTAAGGTTGATATTATTTAAAACATTTTTTTCGTCTATTTTTACTGATAAATCTTTTATATCTAACAATATACTCATAGTAAAAATTATATAAAAAAAACGGAGCTTAGGGAATAATAGAAAAAAGCTATAACATGACATTACTTGTAAATAAATCTTCGTGTTTTTATAATAAAGTCCATGACGGGACAAAAAATTAAGACATCTTTTTCTGGCGTAATTTTTCTTTTGTTAACGGCAATTATCTGGGGCAGTTCTTTCTTATCCCAAAGTGTCGGCAGTTCCTATGTAGAGCCTTTTACATTTAACGGAATAAGGACAGTTTTAGGTGCTCTTACTTTGCTTCCTGTGATTATTATCAAGGACTGTTTTAAGCATCGCTTTTCAAAACAAAAAAATGACAAAAAAGTAAAACCTTTTGACAAAAAAATCGTTATCTATGGTTCAATAATCGGTGTTTGTCTTTGTCTTGCATCTAATTTTCAGCAGATAGCATTTACTGATCCGAATCATTCAGCAGGAAAAATTGCCTTTATAACTGCAATGTATATGTTTTTAGTTCCTGTCATCGGACTTTTTATAAATAAAAAAGTACCTGCCTTAACATGGTTTTGTGTAATTATTGGATTTACAGGACTTTATTTTCTTTGTATCGATTCAAAAGGTTTTGGTGGTGTAACAAAAGGTGATGTGTTTGCATTTATATGTGCAATTTTTTATTCATTTCAAATCCTTTTGATTGAAAGATTTGCTCCTGGGGTCGACGGGGTAAAACTGAGTTGTATTCAATTTTCTGTTTCTGGAATAATTACCTGTATTTTAATGTTTATTTTTGAAAATCCTCAGTGGGCTTCAATAAAAGCAGCTGCCGTACCGATTTTATACTCTGGGATTGGAAGTTGTACGATAGCCTATACTCTGCAAATACTCGGGCAGCAAAGGTGCGAGTCAACTATTGCTTCAATTATCATGTGCATGGAAAGCGTTTTTGCAGTTTTAACGGAAGCAGCTTTTACTGCATGGTTTGGATTCGGTTCAAAAAATTTGACAGTCAGAGAAATATGCGGCTGTGTAATTATGTTTGCTGCAATTATTTTAAGTGAGGTTGTTCAATATCTTGATTCAAAAAAAACACAGAAAACACAACTTAAAAACAATCAATGTGATATAATAAAAGAATGAAATTTGAACGAAAATCAGGTATTTTATTGCATCCAACTTCACTTCCTTGTTCCTTTGGAATAGGGACGCTGGGAAAGTCTGCATTTGATTTTGTGGACGCACTTTCTTTTTCAAATACAAAATTATGGCAGGTTTTGCCACTTGGTCCTACGGGATATGGGGATTCTCCTTATCAGTCATTTTCAACCTTTGCTTTAAATCCTCTTTTGATTGATTTTGATTATCTTGCTGAACGTGGATGGGCGCAAAAAGAAGATGTTATTCCTCCTGATTATATAAAAAATGAAGGCAATGTTGATTTTGGAAGCGTTGTCTGGTGGAAAACAAACGCCTTAAAAACAATTTCTCTATGGGCGTATAAAAATGCTGGAGAAGAGTTTTTTAGTCAGTTTGACGCTTTTTGTAAAAATAATAAATTCTGGCTTGATGATTATGCTTTGTTTATGAGCATAAAAAGTCATTACGACGAAAAAGGAATGTGGAATAAGGCCTGGCCACAAGAATTGCGTGTACATGATAGTGAAGCATTAAAAAAATGGAATAAAGAGCATACTGATGAAATTCTTGTTAACAAAATAACACAGTTTTTTGTTTTTACTCAGTGGAATGAACTTCATGAATATGCAAATGCAAAAAAAGTTGAAATCATCGGAGATATACCGATTTTTGTAAGTGCAGATAGCGCCGATGTATGGGCAAATCAAAAATATTTTCAACTTGATAAAAATGGTGTTCCGAAAGTTGTTGCAGGTGTTCCTCCTGATTATTTTAGTCCCACGGGGCAGCTTTGGGGCAATCCTTTGTACGATTGGAAAAGCCTTGCACAGGATAATTATTCATGGTGGATTCTTCGCGTTAAACAGACCTTAAAACTTGTTGATTATATTAGAATCGATCATTTCCGTGGTTTTGATTCTTATTGGACTGTTAAAAATGGTCAGAAAACTGCTGAAAAAGGAAAGTGGAGTAAAGGTCCTGGAATTGCTTTATTTAATCAGATAAAAAAGGAATTGGGGGATTTGCCGCTGATTGCAGAAGATCTGGGAGATATTACTGATTCTGTACGAAAACTTAGGGATAAAAGTGGTCTTCCTGGAATGAAAATTTTACAGTTCGGTTTTGACACTTGTGAAAAAGAAAAAGGTGCGCTTGTAAATGCATTTCTTCCTCATACTTATACATCTTCTAACTGTGTTGTATATACAGGAACTCACGATAATGACACAACGCAAGGAAGCCTTAACTTAATGAATGATGAATGTCTGACTTTAATTGCAGGCTATCTGGAGGGAAGAAAAGTTAGTATTGATGAAGCAAGAGATTTGCGCTCCCGGGGAGTTTTGTGTCAAAAACTTATAAGAGAATGTTTTTCGAGTATTGGTGTTTTTGCGATTGTTCCAATGCAGGATTTATATAATTTTGGTTCTGACTGCAGAATGAATACTCCTAGTACAGCTGTTGCAAACTGGGCATGGAGAATGAGGTGTGACATGCTGTATGGAAAAGAAGCAGAAGAGAAAATGCTTTGGCTTAAAGAAATGAATATGCTTTATAACAGATAAATTTAATCGGATGTAACTTAGCCTCTTTGTTAAGAAAAAAGCCCTGATTATTTTATCAGGGCTTTTTTTTTATAAAATTAACAGTTAACTACGCGGAGAATTGGTTTTCCGATAAGAACAAGGATAAAGTCAATTAACCACAGTATATTCCATCCTAGAAAGAAGCGAAGAATTGTAGCAATAAACTTTTTCTCCATAAGTCTTGTAATAATTCCCATTAACGGAGCACAAAATAAAGCGAGAAGAACGCTTACAATCCAGGGAAGTCCAAAATAATCTTTACCTTTTTTAGCCATATTTAATAGCCCTCCATAAGTTGATATAATAATTATAAAATCTACAAAAATGAATCGTCAAACTTTTTTTAACGTTTCAGGCGTTTCTAACTGTTTATTATTAAGGTGTGTTATTAATGAAAGAAAATCTAAAAATACTCTGGCATCTTTTTTCCTTAATGTTTAAAGTCGGTCTATTTACTTTTGGCGGAGGAATTGCCATGCTGCCGATTTTAGAAGTTGAACTTGTTGAAAAGCGAAAGTGGACTACATCCGAGGAACTTTTGGACTGGTTTGCAATAGGACAGTCAACTCCCGGTATTATTGCGGTAAATGTAGCAACTTTTACAGGATATAAAAAAGTGGGAATTATTGGCAGCTGTATTTCAACTTTTGGTATGGTTCTTCCGTCGCTGATTATAATTGCTGTGATTGCACTTTTTATAAATAATTTTTCTGACATTCCTCTTGTACAAAGTGCGTTAAGGGGGATAAATGTAAGCGTTGCAGCTATACTTACCCATGCTGTATATAAATTCTCAAAAAAATCTGTAAAAAACTTTCTGGGAATTATTCTTTTAGTATTTTCCTTTGTCCTTATATTTGTTTTTAATGTGGGTACTGTATGGGTTATTTTTGGCAGTATGCTGCTTGGAATAATACTTGCCGCATTCAGAGGTGATTTAAGGGAAGAAAAAACTAATGATATAAAAAAAATCAATCAAAAATCTTCTGAACAAGATGACACAAGTAAAACAGGAGAGAAAGATTAATGACAGAATTTATTATTCAGCAGATACAACTTCAGAACTTTATGGGGCTTTTGTGTCTTGTCGGGGTATTTTTTTATATTGGTCTTATTACAATTGGTGGCGGACAGGTTGGAATTACTGTAATGCATCAGGTGATTGTCGATAATTTTTCACTTTTAACGGAAGATAAGTTTTTTAATATGGTTGCAATTTCTGAGTCAACTCCTGGTCCAATTGGCATTAATATGGCGACATACATTGGAACAGAACTATATGGAGTTTTTGGCGGAGTATTTACAACCTTAGGACAGGTACTTCCATCTCTAATCGTGATAATAATTATTGCCCGATTTTTTTCTAGATTTACGGAAAAAAAACTTGTTCAGTCTGCATTTTCAACGCTACGTCCCGCCGTTTCTGGAGTGATAGCGGTAGCTGCTGCAAGAGTAATAGTTTTAGCCCTTATTACTGTCAGCTATCAATCTGGACTGAGGACAGGTATTATAAATACGGCTTTTTATTTTGTCTGCCTTTGCATACTTTTCAGAACAAAATTGCATCCCGTATTTATTGTAAGCTTAGGGGCTGTTTTTGGAATATTGTTTTGTTAGAGGGTTTGCAAAAATATATAAACAGACTGATAATTAAAACTGCAAGTTATTCAGATAATATTTATTAAAAATGATTTTTGGAGGAATAAAATGAGTACACATATAAATGCAAATCCTGGTGATATAGCACCAAATATCCTTTTACCAGGCGATCCTTTGAGGGCAAAGTTTATCGCTGAAAATTTTCTTGAAAATCCGAAACTTTATAATGACGTTCGTGGAATGTTCGGTTATACAGGTACATATAAGGGAATTCCTGTGAGTGTGCAAGGAACAGGAATGGGACAGCCGTCACTTTCAATTTATGTAACGGAGCTTTTTAAGGATTATGATGTAAAAAATGCCATCAGGGTCGGAACCTGTGGAGCAATTCAGGAGGATTTGGAATTGCGGGATACAATTCTTGTAAATTCTGCATGTTCTGATTCAAGCCTTTTAAATCAGCGTTTTGGAAATCTTCATTTTGCCCCAACGGCAGATTTTAAGCTGGTTAAGACCGCTGATAAAATCGCAGAGCAAATGGGAATCAGATATACCGTAGGCTCTGTCTGCTCATCAGACTTTTTTTATGACATAAATTCTAACTGGAAAAAGTGGAAGGAGTACGGGGTAAAAGGTATTGAAATGGAAAGTGCAGAATTGTTTACGCTTGCCGCCCAGTATAATCGCAGTGCAATGGCAATTATGACTGTCAGTGATCATATTCTTAAAGGCGGTCAGACAACTGCAGAAGAAAGACAGACAACCTTTACCAATATGATGAAGATTGCCCTAGATACATTGGCCGAAATAAATAAGTAAATTATTTTGCCTTTATTCTTATTATCTGGCCGTGTCCCTCAATTGTAACCTTTTCACCAGGTTTTACGGCGTAGATTTGCTCAGTTTTAAGCACTGTCTGGACTTTTGTATTTTGTTCTGCAGTGCTCCAGCTGGCTTTTAAGTCTTCTGACCGGGCAATAAACAATAATTCGCAGTCCTGGTCTTTAGAAGATAAATAGGAATATCCGCCGCTGATTTTCTTATTTATAAGTTCAAAATATTCACATTCAAAATTTTCAGGAAGGGAATCAATTTTATTAAAATAAAATGGTTTATTGTCGGCTTTTGCGTTTTCAATTACTTCGGGAATGTGTTTTATGGATTTAATTCCTTTTTCTATTTGAATTTCCCGTGGTCTGCCCCAGTCATATAACCGGTAAGTTATGTTGCAACTTTGCTGTACTTCCATTAAACGGATTCCGCCACCGATGGCGTGAACTGTTCCTGCAGGAATAAATATAAAGTCTCCTTTTTTTACTTCAATAGAATTTAATAAATCCTGCAACGTGTTGTTTTTTATAGCCTGTTCTATTTCTTCATTGCTGTAAGTTTTTTTAAATCCTGAAATCAGTCGTGCCCCTGGACTGTGATCCAGAATATACCAGCACTCAGTTTTTCCACAGCTTCCTTTTCCTTCAAGTTCAACAGCTGTTTTATCGTCCGGATGAACCTGAACAGATAAAGTGTCATCAGCCTGTATGATTTTTACCAGGAGAGGATAATTTTTTGCTAATTCAATTAATTCTGATTGCGGAGCATCTTTATGAGTGGAGGCAATCCAGTCTTCGTAACCCCATATTTTTTGCGAGCGGACAGGTTTTAATAGTATCACTTAATTTTCCCACAGTTTTGAAGGGTAGTATCCTTCTTTTATCTTTTTTGCGATTTCATTTTTCACAATTTCTTTGTCTTGTGCATAGGTCATTCCAAACCAGCTTTCTTCTGATGTAAATACCTTAATTCTTCCCTTTTTTTCTTTTATTATCTGACTTGCTGCAACAGGTAAAAGTGCCTCTGCTTTTAATTCGCTGATATTTGTTTTACGGAAATTTTCCCAATAATTTCTGAACTCATCAAATGCTGCGGGTGTAAAACCAAAAAGATTCATGCTGACAGTTTCTTTTCCAGTCAGTTCTTTTTGCACCCCATCAATCTCTGAGATGATTTTATCTCCACTGAAATTTTCACCTGAATAGTAAATTTTTGTATTTTCAACAATTGATTCAAGATACCCGTCTTTTGTTACGCAAACTCCACGGCTTACAGAACCATTACGGCTCATTGTTTTTCCAAGGGTATATCCCACCATTGCATGTTCCGTGCATGTATTTTCTATATTTGAAAGGTAATTACCCAGTGTCTCAAAAGCACCACGGCCATAGTAGTCGTCAGCATTTATTACTGCGAAGGGAGCTGTAAGTGATTTTTCAGCACACAAAACCGCATGCAATGTTCCCCATGGTTTGGTTCTTCCATTTTTTTGAGAAAGGGTAAATTCTTCTTCCGTTAAAAGTGAATCAGGAGATTGAAAGACATATTCTGCGTTAAAATTTTTTGCTATTCTGTCAAATAGTTTTTCTCTAAAATCTTTTTCTATGTCTTTTCTAATTATATATACGACTTTTTCGAAACCGCATTTTTTTGCGTCCCATGCAGCATAGTCTAAAAGACATTCACCGTTTTCTCCAATTGTGTCAATCTGTTTTACGCCACCGTAACGGCTGCCCA